>JBAXSK010000099.1:0-13716 GCA_037130765.1 Pseudanabaena sp. ELA607 | reverse complement strand
GAATTTATCTGAATTTTCATCTGAATTTATCTGAATTTTCATCTGAATTTATCTGAATTTTCATCTGAATTTATCTGGTTTTTAATTAAATTTTTAGTTGTAATTGAGTTTACGACTTTTACTGCTTTAATCATTTTTAGCTAATTTCTTGGGGGATAAACTTATCTATACAACTTATACCGCAAATTTTATACCATCCCTTGTGCCTGGTCAGAATGTTATGACACTGCCTAAAATCTTAGTAGTTGAGGATGAAAGTATTACTGCAATGGATATTGCAGAAACTTTGGCAGATCTAAATTATGACGTGGTGGACGTGGTAGACACGGGGGAATTAGCCATTGCTTCAGCCCATGAATATAAACCCGATCTAATTTTGATGGACATTGTTTTGCAGGGGGACATGACGGGCATTGAGGCAGCAGCAATTATCCAAAAAGATTTACAAATTCCGATTATTTATTTGACTGCCTATACTGATCCGAAAACCCTTGAACAGGCACGAAATACTGAACCTTTTGGTTATATCCTCAAACCCATCAAATCTGCGGATTTACAATCCACGTTGATGATGGCTTTGGCGCGTCATAATGCCAACAAGCGCCAGTTACAACAGGCTCTAGATCAACAGGTGGAATATCTCAAGCATTTACGGGGACGTTATGTGTCGATGGTGTCCCATGAATTGCGTCAGCCTTTGACTCAGGTTTCTTCTTCGGCAGAATTACTGAGTTTGTATGGTGATAATCTCTCTGATGCCGAGCGCGACCAGTGTTTGTTATTCATTCAACAAGCTGTGTCTAACATGACTGATTTAGTTAAAGACTTATCTTTTTTCTCGCGCTCTGAGTCAGGTACATTTGAGTGTAATTTACACTGGATGGATGTCAGCGCATTTTGCCATGAATTAGAAGTAGAACTACGATTTAACCTGTCGCCGAGCTTAACCTTGGACTTTCTTTATCCACCAACTCCCATTTACGGTAACTTAGATCCTCGATTATTGCGCCATATTTTAGTGAATTTAATTTCTAATGCGATTAAATATTCCGTTACAGGTGGTTCCGTCACAGTTATCTTAAGTCAGACTGAGAGTGATCTTATTTTTGAAGTGATCGATCAAGGGATTGGTATTCCGGTTAAAGATCAAGAGCGATTATTTGAGATGTTCCATCGCGCCAACAATGTCGGTACGGTGGTTGGTACAGGTTTAGGCTTAGCTATTGTCAAAAATTGCGTCGAACTTTTAGCAGGGAAAATCAAATTCTATAGTGTAGAAGGACAAGGCAGTACGTTTATGGTGAGTTTACCTAAAGGTTCTGCGGAAACTTCCCTTAATGATTTGTCTTAACTTAGCTACAAAATTGTTTGTATAAGATGTTTGTCTAAAAATTATGACTAATCAGCCCAAGAAAGCTACAACCAGACGTAAATCTACGGCATCAAAAAATGAAGATCCGCCTGTATATTTACTTTCAATGGAAGTAGAAGATTTGCTTTGTTTTAAAGAAAGACAAACGCTCAATCTATCGAATAAGGATGGTCATCCCGCTCAGTGGACAGTAATTTTAGGAAATAATGGCGTTGGGAAAACTACACTTCTTCGTTGCTTAGCTGGCATGGAAGTATCTTTAAAAATGCCAGCCCCAGAAGAAAATGAATTTTTTCCCATGCTTTTTACTCCATATCTTTTTCGTAGTCTAGCAATGTGGCAAGATTTATGGGAAGTTCTAATGTATGAAGGCGGAAAAATTATTACGAGAATCGCTATTGGGGAAATGCACCGACCCATACAAGATTTAGAAGTTCAAAAAGCAGAGACATATATACATGATGGAGGTACTACATTTGGGAAAGGATCTCAAGGACTAATTTGTTACGGATATGGTGCAACTCGCAGAATGGGAAAAACATCTCTAAGTGATAGTCTATCTTCTGATAATTCAGAGAGTCTTTTTTCGGATGATGCGACACTGATCAATGCCGAAGAATGGTTACTACAGACTGATTATGCAATTAAATCTTCTTCCGGGGAAATCCACGTTCGTTTTAAGAAAGAATTTAATCGCATTATAGAAGTTCTAAAACAAATCTTGCCAGATATAGAGGATATTCGTATCACTCCAGCAGATGAAATCTATTCTAGACCTAGAGCAGAATTTTTAACACCTTTTGGATGGGTAAGTCTATCTAGTTTAGGCTTGGGATACCGTACAACAATCGCTTGGATGGTCGATTTAGCCGTGAGATTATTTAAACGTTATCCTGATAGTGAAGATCCGCTTGCTGAGCCAGCGATCGTGTTAGTTGATGAAATTGACTTGCATATGCATCCAAAATGGCAAAGAGATATCATGCAATTTCTGACCGATCGCTTCCCTAATACGCAATTTATTGTTACCGCGCATAGTCCGCTAGTAGTGCAAGCCGCACAGGATGCCAATATTGTCTTGTTACGACGAGAAGGTGATCGCGTAGTGATTGATAATAATCCAGAAATTATTGAAAATTGGCGCGTCGATCAAGTCCTGACGAGTGTTTTTGAAATGCCATCAGCAAGACCTGCGAAAATTGAGCCTTTATTACAACGGCGCAAAGAACTCCTCACTAAAGCAAAAATGACAGCAAGCGATCGCGCCGAATTAAAAGAATTAGAAGCACAAATCGGTACTTTGCCCACTGCCGAAACCTCCGAAGACATCAAAGCTATGGATATTATTCGCCGTGCCGCCAAATTATTAGATCGACCTGTGACGGAGGCAGTTGAGTGATTCGGATTCACAAACCCAAAACAGCACCCCAAAAATTAACTACAGACGGCACGCACAAATGTAAATCTCATTGTGACGCATATTCTCTCAATCCATCTGCCTATGAAACCAATAAAGAGAAATTTGATTTTGCAAGTTCCATCTATGCTCATGAAAGCGTCAAAGAAGCCCTAATCAAGGCTCAACATCAGAAATGCTGTTTCTGCGAAAGGATCATTGGTAAAAATGGCGATGTTGAACATTTTCGTCCTAAAGGCGCATATCAACAGGCTCAAGGTGAATCCTTAAAATATCCAGCCTACTACTGGTTAGCCTATAAATGGGAAAACCTCTATCTCGCCTGCTCATCATGTAATTCAAGGCACAAAAAGAATCTATTCCCTCTGCAAGACCCTAGCAAACGCGCAACCAATCATAATCAACGGATTAGCAAAGAAAGTCCCTTATTTATCGATTGTGGGAAAGAGAATCCTGAGGAGTTTATCGGTTTTCGGGCTGAGTATGCCTATGCCATTGACGGAAATCTAAGAGGGCAAATTACGATTGATTATTTAGATCTTAATTCTGATGATCTTGTTGAATCTAGGCGACAGAGGCTGAATATTTTTCGGGAATTAAATAAGGTATTGCTTTTAGCTATAGAACATCCCCATGATCAAGAAGTACAAAACCTAGCTGATGAATTAAAACTAACTCTAAAAGAATATCTTGGGGACAATGCTGAATTTGCCGCAGCATCTCGTTATGCTATCAATTCTCAATTTAATCACTTTAGTGAGGTGCTTTAGCAACTAAAAGTAACTACACACATTCTAGAACTTACCAGCCGCAAAAAAACACCTCCCAAAATCTGCTAATCTAGACGATTAAAGTATGTGCATCAAAACAAATTTCTAGAAATAAATCCCTCAAAAACATCGGCTCATAGTCATGGTTGCAGACTTATCTAATTCTTCCTTTAATGCTTCGTCACCGATTAATTTAGCCCCAGAATCCGCCAATACCACAACAGAGCCAACTCTGCGAGGGATTTTGCAGCAAACCCGCACCGCAGCAATTCAATTAGCACGGGCATCCACTGAAGCGAAAAATACTGCCCTAGCCGCCATTGCCCAAAGCCTCGCCGACCACCGTGACGCAATTTTAGCCGCCAATCAAGCCGATATTACCGCCGCTGAAGCTAATCAATTACCCAAAGCGTTGCTTAATCGTCTTAAGCTAGATGCGAACAAAATTGCAGGCATGGTCGCTGGGGTAAAAGATGTCATGGGCTTGGCTGATCCGGTTGGGGTGCGTCAAATTCATCGCGAACTAGATCAGGATTTAATTTTGGAACGGCTCACCTGTCCTTTGGGGGTAGTCGGTGTAATTTTTGAAGCTCGCCCCGATGCAGTGCCGCAAATCGTTTCCTTAGGAATTAAATCTGGTAATGGCGTAGTTCTCAAAGGCGGTAGTGAAGCGGTTAATTCTTGCAGTGCAATTATGGAAGCAATTCACCAAGCCCTAGAATTCAGTTTGCCAACAACCCAAATTGCTCCTATTACGATGCAATTGCTGACCACTCGCGCCGAAACTCTGGCTTTATTGGGCATGGAGGGGTTGATTGATTTGATTATTCCCCGTGGTTCCAATCAGTTTGTGCAATACATTCAGCAAAATACTCATATTCCAGTATTAGGTCATGCCGAAGGAATCTGTCATCTATATATTGACCGCCACGCTGACAAAGCTAAAGCCATTGCCATTGCCGTTGATTCTAAAACCCAATACCCTGCCGCTTGTAATGCCATTGAAACGCTGTTAATTCATCAGCACGTAGCCGCAGCATTTTTACCAGATTTAGCCACAGCATTACAGGCTAAATCCGTTACCCTAAAAGGCTGTGAGCGCACACAGCAAATCTTAGCTGATGCTCAAATGGAAATTCTCGCAGCAACAGAATTAGACTGGTCTACGGAATATAGCGATTTGATTTTAGCCATTAAAGTAGTCGATTCCGTTTCCACAGCGATGGCTCACATCAATACCTATGGTTCGCGGCATACGGAAGCCATCGTGACTGAAGATGCAGCTACAGCCAATATCTTCTTGCAAGATGTCGATGCGGCGGGAGTTTATCATAATTGTTCCACGCGCTTTGCCGATGGATTTCGTTATGGTTTTGGTGCGGAAGTGGGCATTAGTACGCAAAAGTTACCCCCTCGTGGTCCTGTCGGTGTGGAAGGTTTGATTACTTATAAATATCGTTTGGTTGGCAATGGGCAAGTTGTGGCTAATTATGGAGCCAACGGCAAAGCTTTTACCCATCGGGATTTGTAAGGTTTTTTGTAGTTCTAACTATTATGATCTTAAAAGTTGTAACTTTCCCATTGATGCTAATTCGCTGCGTTCTACTATGACCAATTCTGTTTTACCCGAATCAATTATTAGCCCTTTACCGGTATGGCAAGCCCTAGAACATTTACCGATTTGGGATAGTCCTACTTGTGAGCGACTTGCGACTCAATTGGCTCAAGGCTACTTCTTACAAATTATTGAACCAGATCACCCTTTAGAATCAGTGGTCATAGTAGAACTTTTAGCCGATGGTTATCGGGGCTTTTTATCTCGTCAAGACTTAGGGAAGTTGCAGCCCATGCCAGCGGACTTCACCTATGCCACACCCGCAGTCACCGCCGCGCTCATTCAAATGAGAATTCCCCAAGTTCTCGCCTATATCACAGCGGCTATGGCTCAACCCCATTGTTATCTTTGGGGCGGCACAGTGGCTCCTAATTATGACTGTTCTGGATTGATGCAGGCAGCATTCCATAGTGTGGGAGTGAATTTACCTCGGGATGCCTATCAACAGGAGGCTTTTTGTGCATCAATTTCCCTTGATGAAATTCAAATAGGGGATTTACTCTTTTTTGGCAATGCTCAAAAAGCCACCCATGTGGGCATTTGTTGTAATTATGACCCAAACACCAAATTAATTACTTATTTACACAGTTCCGGCCAAGAACACGGACACAATGGCATTGCCATTAGTTATTTAATTAATACTCCCCATCCGTTACGTCTGAAAGAAAATAGCTCGATTAATGCGGCAATTGTTGATCTAGAAACTCGCGATCGCGTCTCCCATTGGTATGGGTCCCAATGGCGCAGCGTGGGGCGAGTTATGCAATCTTGGCACAGGTTTTTGAGCTTAGAGCCGAAAGCATAATCTATAATTTTTTATTAATCTAAAAATAGTTTATATCAACTATAATCCTGATTAATAAATACTTTAATAAATACCTTCTAAAACACTCTTGGTAATACTTGTCTCTGCCCTAGTGTAAATATAGGTTTCTGGCTCTGTAATACTTTGGGTTTGATAGATTTTGGCGGCTCTTGCCCAAAAATCCGCATCCTCACCATAGGCTATATTGTTAAATCCTTTTAGCTCAAAAAACACTTGGCGCTTACCAAAAAATGTCGGATCTAAAACACATTCTTTACCACCCGAAGTTCAGCGGAGACGATTCAGAAAGTCTATTCAGACTCGATATTAAGCCATTACCTATGTCCTAAGCTTTCTGACCAAAGCTATAGAACAGCCGTAATCATAACTGTTAGACTGGCTGAATCAATCCGTGTGAACGCCAAGGCTATCCACGATCACCTTTGTACGGGCAGCAACAAGTTAGCACAAGAAATAGATAAGCATTAGCTAAACCGTAGCTGCCAGAAAGGAACCCCACTATCTAGGCAACTGTTATTATTAGACTGGATTGCTCAATGCTTTATGGCACAATTTACTAAGTAGCACTTGTATTCTATTATCAGTTTTTCGGTTATTGTTCGGTATCCCACCGGAGTAAACACAAATGACTAATGACACGGTTGCTTACACCTCGGATTATTTCCAAAGTGTAATTTTTGATACGGATTACCAAACTCTAGCTTCATTGATTGTCGAAATTTATCATCCCAAAACAGTAGTAGAATTCGGCTGTGGCCCAGGTCATCTCAGTAGAGAACTAGCAAAATTAGGCGTGCAAGTGACCGCTGTTGATGGTTATGCTCAACCAGATTTTTCAGGATTATCCATAGAATTTTATCCACTCGATTTGAATAATGGTGCAGCGATCGTCAACCTTTTTCAAGACAAACATTTTGACCTAGCTATATCCTTAGAAGTAGCCGAGCACTTACAACCCGAAAGTTCATCAACTTTGATCGATTGGTTAACTAAAGTTGCGCCAGTGGTAGTGTTTTCGGCAGCCGTTCCAAGCCAAGGCGGACACGGTCATATCAATTTGCAACCCCGTGATTATTGGCACAGCTTATTTACCAAATCTAGCTTTGTGATTAGCGATCGCATTCGCGAGAAACTGCGTGCTCATCCTAGCGTAGCACCTTGGTATCGCTACAATGTGACCGACTATGTTCATGAAAATCACCCCCAAGCCCCTCAATTAGCCGAAGTGATTACTCGCTTAATCGCCTCCGAATCCGCATCAACTACCGCTTATTATGAGGAATCAACAAAGCTTTATCTTCTAGAACAAAAAACCGGAATTCGTAATTAGAATTTACAATTAATTGATGTTATGTGGAACGCAGATGATAAATCTTCTGCTGTTAGCCAGAGTTGCGTCATCTTCTATGCTGCGTAACATCAGTTATTTAGCCTGAATCAAGCAATACCTTCTAAAACACTTTTAGTAATACTTGTCTCTGCCCTAGTGTAAATATAGGTTTCTGGCTCTGTAATATTTTGGGTTTGATAGATTTTGGCGGCTCTTGCCCAAAAATCCGTATCTTCACCATAGGCTATATTGTTAAATCCCTTTAGCCCAAAAAACACTTGGCGCTTACCAAAAAATGTCGGACCTAAAACACATTCCTTTAAATTAATGACTTGTTTAGGTTGATAGTAATCCGCCACAAAAATTTCTTCTTCAGTGAAAAATCCACCTTGAATCAAGTCAATTTCGGGATGAGACTTTAGATAATTCAGCCGTGATTCTAGATGATGCGATGCGTAACTATCATCACTATCGATAAATGTGAGGTATGGACTAAATGAGGCTTGAATACCGACATTTTTGGCATAGGCTAGTTTGCGATTTTTGTGCTTCAGATAACGGATATTGGGCACAGTTTCTAAGTAAGGATTGACAACTGCAAAAGTATGATCATGACTGCCATCATCGACTATTAGAAGTTCCCAATTTTGAAAAGTTTGATCAACCACACTGTCAATACATTTTTTTAAGTATTCAGCGCGGTTGTACGTGCATAGAATAATGCTTACTTCTGGTTGAATATCAAAATTAATCGGACTCATAATTTATGATTTTTTATATAGTTTCTATATGATTTTTTACAGTTCTTAGATTAAGTGAAATGCAAGCTTAAAGTACCTCTAGCATAGTATCATAAGATAGTTTTAGTCCACCTTGGTAATAAATTTGACGATAAATTATGACGACACTACCTATTCCTTTTACATTAAACAGCTATTGCGAAGATTGTTTTAATTTAAAACAGCACATCCAAAATTTCTTACATTTAGGCTCAGAAACCCTAGAAAAAAATTAGTAGTTAGCCAACAGCAAATGGCTGAATTAGGTCACAGAGACTTTGATTGGGAGCAAGCGACGGCTTTTTATCGTGATAAGGTGGGAGACTTTATATTTGAATTAGGCGCATAGCACTTGTCCAACCGTGACTATATTGGTCGTACTTTACGACTGATTGGCGATCACGCCCAAGGTCGGGTATTAGATTTTGGTGGTGACATTGGGACGCATACCCTTCAAAAAAGTTTTTTATTGTGAGATTAACCCGACTAACCTTAACCTTGTGCAATATCGGGCTAAAGAGATGGGGCTGAGTCACAAAATTGTTTTTGGTTTGGAGATCCCAGCAATACAACTTTTGACACGATTGTTTATTTTGCTGTTGGATGATCCTAAATTAGTGGAACTTTTCTTCCGAACTCTTCAAAGTCAATTTTTGGAGATATTCCACCCTTATAGGACTTACGCAAGAAGCATAGGGATAGAAGGATGCTTAAGTTGAGATTTTAAATAATCAGACAAAAGCTCAGATTTAAGTTGGTAGATAGTGTTACCAGATTGAAAAGCTAAACGTTTAAGATGATGCCAAACCAACATGGCACAGGCAATATGATTACGCTGAATTCTAGACTTGCGGCATTGACAAGACTGAATACCAGTCAATTGTTTGAGTTCACGATGAAATTCCTCAATATTCCACCTGAGGTCGCAAATAGCATTTACTTCAGGGGGGTAGTCTTGAGTTAAGTCGTTAGTTACGACATATTCTGTCCTGTTGGGAGAAACAGTAACGGAAGCATCTTAATTAGGGAGTGAGTAAATACACTTAGTGCTAAAAATAGGGATTTTAGGCGTTTTGTGTATCACGAATGCACGATAAAAGAATGGAATTCGCAATATTTTCTTTGTTAATTAAGCCTGAAACGCTTAATTATCTTTATCAGTATTTATGCTTGGCGCTAAAGTGGGATGCTCCCGATTGACAATTGCTTTTAATGTGCCAAAATTATTTGAAATGACTATATATTAATGTGGAAAAATTGCAATCAGTTAGCTAAGATAATATCCTGAACATCTGGTTCCGCACCAAACAGATTAAGCAAATCTTGCTTTAATTGAAGTAATTCAGCAAATTCAGCTAGCTGCTTGTGCGATTAGGCGATCAAACTCAGAATCAAATATTAGGAAATCCCTCCAGCATAATCAGCATCAACAGCGTTTCGTTACCTGTCACCAGCCTCTTCTTCATAAAATTCACCTTCAAGAATTTCCTCGTCAGGCTTGTCCCACTTATCCCACCAGCAGTTTTGCCTTTCTCAAAACAAAAGTAAGCACAGTTTCTTCTTTGCCAATGATATCTGCCTGTACTTCCATCCCAGCCTGAATTTCATATTGGCGATTACCTTTAGTTAAATAAGTTTTGTCAGGTTGAATCGTCACCTCGAAATAGGCTGGGATCGCTTCGGTTTTATTTGCGCTGTTGCCATCTTGAGATTGAGGTGCAATTGCATCAGCCCCAATAGAAATTACTTTCCCCTCTAATGTTCCGTAATCAGTATAGCTGTAAGCTGATACACGCATATTGACTCGTTGACCGATACGGACTTCTCCAATATCTTGAGGAGCTAGTCGCGCTTTGATAGTAAGCGGCGCATTTTTAGGAGAGATTTGGGCGACCACTTCTCCCAAACGAACTACCTGCCCTTCATTGCGTAAAGCCATTTTTAAAATAGTCCCATCTGCTTGAGCGCGGATCACCACATCTGCCAGTTCCTTGACAACTTGTTGCAGATCCTTGCGATCCTTGTTAATCTGGTTCTGAATTTCCGCTCTTCTCTGTTGCAAAGCTTCATTTTCTTTGAGCAGATTTGCTGTGGTTGACTGCCCTCTAGCTTCAGACTGCGCTAATTGTTCTTGAACAACCGAAATTGTCGCATTAGTGGGGTTAAGGCTAGTCTTAGCCCGTTCCAGTCGCGCTTGAGCCGCAAGATAGGCTTGTCGTTTCGCTTCTGCTTGTAAAATAGGCACACCACCATCTTTAGCCGCTGTCTCAAAAGCTACAGACTCTGCCTTAGCCGATACCATATTAGCTTCAGCTTCCTGCACCTCTCTAAGGGCGATCTCTCGCTTATCACTATATTCTCTTTCAACACGCACAAGATCGGCTTGACCAGATGCCAAGGTTCTGGTTGTGAGGTTCTGCTCTGCGGCAATCTGATTGCTGAGGTTCAGCATTTGCGCATCTAACTGCTGAAGTTGTAACTGTCCTTGTTGAATACTTCCCTCTAACTGGCTTTTACGAGTTTGCAGGCGGGAGTCGTCAATAATCGCAATGGGTTGACCTTGTTTAACTTCTTCTGTCTCTTTTACTACCAGTTTTTTTACAGTACCTTCTACTCCTGACTGGATAATCTTGACATCACCATCAGGACGAACTGATGCGGCAGCCCTCACTGTCACTGGGGCAGGGGTTATGGCGGCTATGCCTGTCGTTAGGGCAACTGCACCCAACAGAAAAAAGCCGCCTAATGTCATCCAACGGCTAAGGGGCGGCAAAAATTCGTCATTGTTTAGGGGAATAATAAATTCTGTATTCGTAGATAATTCAGTGTTTTCCATGATTTTAGTCAGCAGTACAGCCCAACCAGAGTGGTAAATTTAGTATAGGGTCAATAGTCCCAGAGATTCTGTGTTGGTTAGATCCTGAATATCGAGATAGTGCATTCTCAAAATGTTCTCAATTTCGTTAGTGGAGCAGTTGCCACGACGAATCCAAATTACTTTTGGTGGAAAGCCTAACAAAATTAGCAATTCATTGTAGTCGCCATCTTTTGTAACAATCGTGAAGTCATTTGTCTTTGAGTGTTGCCAAACTTGCCGATCTTCTACTCGATCTAATCCCAAATGATAAACATGATTGGAATTTGGAAACAATTCTGCTAAGCGATAAACCAGTTTTGGCGAAAGGTTATGATCAAAGAGTAGCTTCATGCTTGAATTAGGAGCGTTTGTTGTTCACGGTCGGCAGCATAAGCAAGACAAGCAAAGATATCTTCTTGGGTGAGGTATGGAAAGTCTTCAAGGACTTCTTGATAGGTCATACCAGAGGCGAGGTAGGACAGAACATCATAAACGGTGATTCGCATTCCTCTAATGCAAGGTTTACCACTACGTTTTCCTGATTCAATGGTGATGCGATCACGATAGTTCATACTTTTTAATACTTTTTAGCTCGTCCTTTTGTTTGCTCATTTTTCATCATACCAAATAACAATTTATTTTATCGGTTTATAAAAAAGCACACGATGCGCGGAAAACTTTGAGCTTTAGCCCTAAGATGTAAGCGAAGGTTGGTTTTAACCACTTTGTCTATGTTATATTATACTGCGTGGCAGGGTAATCATTATCTATGGGGTTCTACTGCATTGTTCTAGATTCCCACTAGCAGTAGGGAAAAGATTTATGAGGACTAGACAACCAGCCTTTAACTCAAACAAACCTTTAACTCAAACAAATTCGCCGTAATTTTTCCCCTTCATCATGATCGATCGCCTCGAATTTCCAGTTGCCAAAGCACAATATCTGCTTAGCTATAGCGGCGCACAAGGCAAAGGCGGCGATAAAAGTCGATTTTGGCAAAATGTGATGGGATTTGACAGCGCCGAAGCGATCCGTGACGCAATTTTTCAAAAAGTTACGCCGCAAGATTTGGTGTTTCAGCGTCAAGATGCTTATGGAGATAGATATACAGCAATTGTTTCGTTAACTGATCAGCGTCAACAATCAAGGGAAATCCTCACCGCTTGGATTGTGCTAAAAGGCGAAAATATTGCTAGATTTGTAACAGCAGTACCACAACGCAGCAGGAGGCAGTAAAAATGAGTAAGTTTCAAATGTTTGATTCCGTAGCCCTAAATCAAGACATTCAACTTCACACTGGTGCAATTGCCCCGCAAGGAACTGATGGTGCGATTGTGGAAATCTTTAAAGATGGCGAAGCCTACCTAGTCGAACTATTTGGTGGATGGTTAAAATTCACCACTGAAGGCGATGCGATCGAAACATCTCAAGACGATCCCGAAGCATTTCGTGACACTCTAGATGTAGAAACTATCTATCCCCATCAAATAAATCTCGTAACTGCTCATCAACAAACCGACAAACAGAAAGTAAAACAGCAACTTTTAGCATTACTAGACCTACTTCCAGAAGAATCAATTTTGCAAATTAAAGACTTCACAGAATTTCTTTGTTACAAGCAACAACAAGGTACATCAACCTTAAGCAGATTCCCCAAAATGACAAACTCTTGAGTTTATGAAAATCCATTACTTTGCAGATACAGATACACGCTTTATGGATACTTTAACTATCAAACTAGAGTCGGTTATCGATCTTACTGATGAACAGTTTTTTCAACTTTGTCGCCAAAATAGCGAGCTAAGAATCGAACGAAATGCTCAAGGAGATATCACAATTATGGCTCCAGAAGGTGGCGCTACAGGGATGCGTAGTGCGAGCATTACCGTTGATCTAGGAATTTGGAATCGCAAAACTAAGTTAGGCTTTACTTTTGGATCGTCAACGGGCTTTAAACTTCCCAATGGGAGCGATCGCTCGCCTGATGCTTCATGGATTTTGAAAGAGCGTTGGGAAGCGTTAACGACTGAACAACAGGCAAAGTTTGCGCCAATTTGTCCAGATTTTGTAATTGAGTTGATGTCGCCTAGCGATAACTTGAAGCTGACGCAAGCGAAGATGCAGGAATATCAGGATAATGGAGCAAGGCTAGGCTGGCTGATTAATCGCAAAGATCGGGAAGTGGAAGTTTATCGCATTGGGAAGTCTAAGGAAGTTTTGCAAAATCCAATTTCTCTGTCTGGGGAAGATGTTTTACCTGAGTTTGTTTTGAGCCTTGCGGAAATTTGGTAATAAGATACATTGAATATGCGATCGCCCAAAACACCATGACTCAATGAAAGTACTCGGTCTAATACACTTCATCATGAGTGCCAAGATCGATCAATAGAACTTTGGTATCAGATAAAAACTTAAACACTAATCTTTGTTCATAGTTGATGCTCTATGCACTCAACATCATTAGCTCGGCAACTGTAACTGTTTGAGTATTGCCATTTCTATAGTTCTCTTCCGCCTCTCTAGCTCTGGCTAAAATTTGGCTGCGGCGGATCTCGATCGCTCTTTTTTTAAGAACTTCAGTAATGAAGAGTTGATCGTCAGGATTGAGAACAGAGATGGCTTCTAAGATGCTTCCGACTGTTAATGTTTGCATAGGATTGAATCAATTAATTGTTGGATTACATAGTTACTAGCATACTATAGTCATTTAAAATTATTTTGGCACATTAAAAGCACTTGACCACCCCCCG
>JBAXSK010000098.1:0-13765 GCA_037130765.1 Pseudanabaena sp. ELA607 | reverse complement strand
TTTGAATTTCCTATCCTTTCATCATAGCCTATTCAACAACTTTGTAACACCACCGGATTGCTGATAGTATTCAATGGCTTTCTGGTACTGTCCAAGACTGTTGTATGCAGCACCCAAATTATTAAGTGACGTTGCTTCACCATTAAGATTTTTAATCTCTCGATAAATTTGTAATGCTTGCTCCCATGATTGAAATGCCTCTCGATATTGACTCTTGTAATATTGCTGATTACCTTGCTGGTTTAGCCGATCTGCTTCAGCTTTACGATCTTGCATCGTTTGCGCTTGGCTACTTTCTGTGATTGTAATAGACGGCACACCAGCTAACAAAGCCACCATCGCCAGACTAATTACCCGATTCATCATCAAAAACCTCACCCTGACATCATCTGCAACCAACCACTACAAAGCATAAAACTGTCTCCCGAAAACTAAGCAATAATTACAAGAAATGTAACAAAAAATTCATCGGTTTTGCCTAGCAATGGGTTGCGATTTCAGAAAAATTATATTACCTTGAATTGATTAATTATTTAGCTGCCAAGTACTTTTTATGTATCAGAAACCTTACATAATTTTTGTAATTTTTTGCTTGATTTTCCTCCTCAATCCTACCGCCGCAAAATCCTTTGAAGCACCGGAAAAAAGATGCTTTATTACCAAACCCAATGCCTGTATATTTCGGAGTACTTTGGGTAATTTTGGCTTAGACCTGAGCAACGAGTATAGTATGCAAGAACTGCTAGCGGAAATAGCCGTTAAATATGCGCAAACAGGTGATATGAAAAAAGCCAAGCTGATCGCCGAAGCCTTAACTCTTGAAACGAGCAAAGCCGATGCTTTATCTTCTATTGATAAATTACCACAACAACCGAAGAGAACCTTTGTAATTAGGAAGATTAGTAATCAACAAAAACAACAATTATTGGAGGAAGCTAAATCATTTTTAAATGCTGCCCCAGCCTTCAGAAAAGAAGAGTATAAAGTCAGAGTTGCCTTGATAATATCAGAATTTGGACTATTTAAAGAAGCAGATAGTTTAATAGAAACGATGAAAGATAAGGTTTTTCGTGCTGTCACCCTAATCGGTATTGCTGATCTTTATATTTCCCTAAATCAAATGGATCTGGCACAATTAAAACTAGCCCAAGCAATGGAATTAGCTCTATCTCTAGAGTGTAATGTTTCTCCTTGTTCTGGTAATAGCTCGGAAAGACTGGCGCGACCGCAGAAACCACGTTTATAGAACGAATTTGGTATTTTATGAAGCATTGGCAAGGCGCTTAAGCAAAAGCCTGATAAAGCAAAGATTGAGTCGCGCATCGGCATTGTCTAAAGTTCTGTCAAAGTTCTTGACGAGGCTTTTACTTCTCGTAACCCACGCATTACTTCGTTCCACTACCCAACCATTAGGAGTCACTACAAAAGCCAGACTTACCCTGTGTCGACTTCTTTTCTCGCGTTGGTTTTAGTGCGCAACCTAAAACTTACTCTTGATCATAATTTGTGGATAAATCTTCTCTAACTCCTTTCTCAGATATTCAGGATGATAACCATGATCAACTAACACAATAATCTTGATGATGTTCACTGGCTTGGCTTTGAAGTACTCGATGTTAGCACTAAACATCTGCATCAATCCTTTAGACTCAACACTAGCATTACAAGTATTTTGGGCAGCTTTGGCTCTTACCTCCTCCTGCAAAGCCTTCATGATTTTATCGATTACCCCTGACTCTCGCCAATGTTTGTAGTGCCAATAGACTCTGCCAGAGGGTGGCAAACTTTTGGTAAATCACCCACGCACATCCATTCTTCAACTGATAGAATACGCCGTCTAGAATTTGTCTCTTTGTCCATGTTGTTGGCTCTGTCCTTTTCTTCTGTGGCAACAGAGGTTCTATAATCTCCCATGTTTGATCCGTCAAACTGCTTGCGCTCTCATTGTTTGACTTTTTTTGCTACCATTATCAGATACCAAATGCACTCTATAGTAATGAAATTGCTATCGGAGATGAATACACCAATCTACCACCTGTAATCGCCCTCACCATCACTGATTTTGAGATGTTTCCCGAACTAGATCAACTTATATCGCGCTTCATCCTCAAATAGACAACCTATCTTACTGACTACTCCATCTATGACATTGAGCTAGTATTCATTGAACTACCCAAATTCCCAAAACAACTTCCAGAACTGCAAACCCTAGCTGATTAATGGTTGTATTCTTAAAAACTGCTAGACAACTAGAATCCGTAACACAAAGCATGGCATCTGTGCCGGAGATCAAACAAGCATTCGCTATCGCCAACCAAGCTAACCTGAGTGCTGAAGAAATGGAGGAAATGGAACATCAAAAACTCTTTATTCAGGATCAACGTAATTTTATCAAAAAAACTTTCAGCCAAGGCATGGAATACGGAAAACTAGAGACTCAACTAGTGATCTCGCCGCAATTCCTAAATGTTTTAGACGATGTAGCGATCAGTCACATTACATGGCTAGCCATTGAGGTGATTTTCCAACTCAGACAAACCAACAGCTAAAAGCCAAACCTATCCCAAAAATATCACAAATAATTGTCAAGATAAACCATACTCACACCAATATAAATACTCCCAAGGTAACAACCAATAACCTCATCATCCCCCAGCAACCCTTTTCCGCTAAGATCAAACTACGCTGCAATTATAATGATGTAGTTAACTTATATTCTCAGCTAATTATCAATAACTGCTTGTCCTTAATTGGTTTTGCAACTTCTATCAATTTTCATCTATCGACCCATGCCCAAACTATCCAAACCACCCGACCCCAACGACCCCGAATACCAGCAGCTAGAAAGACGGGTTAACTTTACCCTCCATGTCTCGATCTTTTTTGCGGTAAATACCGGAATGTGGTTTGTCCGCTCCGTCATGTATGCTGACTGGCAATGGACAATCTGGACTAGCAGTCTATGGGCTATGGCGTTGGTCAGTCATGGCGCATGGGTCTGGTCAAAAAATCGTTAACCTTGAGGCGCAACCATCCCATGAGTGTATCGCAAATCATCGAACAACTAGCCGCCACCATTGGTAGCGAAGTTTATCTCGACATCGCCAAATGGCATCTTTACCTCACCGATGCCAAACTACATACCCCAATGGCAGAAAAATTTTACCCCCTCCTCCAAGATGGGGAAGTCACCGCTGATGATATTGCTAAAGTACTCCAAGAAATTACCGTCACCATCGGAGCCGGACAGAGGAGTTTACCCATCGGTGAATTTATCCCTGCCAATTGCCAACGCCAGTTATTGAACATTTTGCAAGACTTTCGCCGCGATTACCTGTGATTATTTCCAATACTAAATCTAGAAATTTAAGATAAAGATCTTTGATTTTTTCTTGATTTTTTGTCCTCATAAAATCTATGATTTTCTCTCTATCTTAGATGAGCAAAACTGTTTATAGTGCACTCAGATCATTTTGAGACTAACAAGTTGTCAACCAGCAAATTTTATTCCCAAATTAGTCTCAACAGTGCCTCATTGTTAATTAAAATCATTATAGCTCATAGAAATACAATAGGCTGTAATCAAGTTAATTAATTTAAGTTAATCAGGTCATTTTTTAGAGTTTGCTATTCATGATTTCTGCTCCCATTCCCAATCAACAACTCAATTTGAGTAATACTCCAGTTCATTTAAGCAGTAGTCCCATCGCTAAGCTAGATATTCTAGTATTGCATGGGCCCAATTTGAATATGCTAGGACTGCGTGAACCGCAAATTTATGGTCATACCACCCTACCCCAACTCAACGAAATGCTATTGCAGGAAGCTGCTAGCCTTGATGCTAGGTTGACCAATCTGCAATCCAATCATGAGGGCGTGTTAATTGATGCAATTCACGGTGCATGGCAACAAAAACACGGTATTTTAATTAATCCGGGAGGCTTAACCCATACCAGTGTCTCCCTGCGCGATGCGATTACAGCCGTCAATTTGCCAACAGTGGAAGTGCATCTGAGTAATATTCATAAAAGGGAAAGCTTTCGCCATCATTCCTATATCGCTGGTGTGGCTGTGGGGCAAATTAGCGGCTTTGGTATTCAGAGCTATATTTTAGGTCTACGCGCTCTGGTACAACATTTACGACTGAGTGTGTGAATTTGTGGCTTCTTCTCTAAATACTGCTAAATTAAAATTATTGTAGGACTGACGCAGAAAGTTTTAAAATCCTTACCTCTAGACTCTCTCCTATTTTGATAGAGGGGAACAAGAAATTAATCCTACTCCCCTGATTCCACTGTTGGGAGAAAGGTGTCAAGGACGACCACATTCAGCACAAATATGATTTTGCTTGTCTCCTCGTTTCCCATTCTTACGAATATGCTTTGATCCACACTTTGGACATTTCATTGCTTCTTTTCCTTAAAATCTCTATCTTTTATTTAATCATTCATCTTTTATTTGGGCAACGCCAGCTTGAGAGCCTAACCTACAAGTTGCCAGTAGGAGTTACGATTACGCAGTTTTGCAATATGTTTCTGAAGCTCTGCACAGTTTAAAGTTTTGCCAAACATCCTGTAATAGCGCTTATGTAGAGCCATACAGTGGTTGTAGATACCAGAAGACGTATTACATAGTGCGCTTTTACATAGTGCGCTTTAGGTATCTATTCCGTTTATGCTGATAAAACTTAAATCTGTACGTTTTCATAGTTCCTATGGTAGCAAAGTCCTAGAATATATAAATGATCCGTGTCACCACTGGATAAATTCAGCCTCTGGCTTATATCCCCCGATTGAAAGGCGGCGGCTTTACGCTTTACGACCCTTAAGTAAGTCATGTTACGCATAAGGTTATAAGACCCTCACCCCTAGCCCCTCTCCCATTGGGCTACGGTGTACACACAAGTCTAAATACCCCCTTTAATTCCCCCTTGCAAAGGGGGAAAACTGGAAATCTTGTTCCCTCCCCTTTGCAAGGGGAGGGCTAGGGAGGGGTAATTGATGAGATTTGCCAATTTCTGTAGTTGTGTGTACACGGTAGCTCCCTTTTTGGGAGAGGGGAACAAGGAAAAAGCTAAAAATGGCTCTTGCTCCCCTTCTCCCGCTCTGGGAGAAGGGGCTGGGGGGATGAGGGCAGATTTTCTATCTGCGTAAGGTGAGTTAATTAAGTCAGGTTTGTTTTTGCCACCAAATTAGTCTATAAATTCCATCAGCCGTAGCTTATAGCCACCATGATTCTTGTTATCGATAATTACGACAGTTTTACCTACAATCTCGTGCAATATTTAGGCGAACTGTTGCCAGAATTTCCTGATCTTGCGCCCATTGTGGTCAAACGCAATGATGAAATTACCATCGCTGAGGTCAAAGCCTTAGCACCGGCTGGGGTGGTGATTTCCCCAGGTCCTGGGCATCCTACCGAAGCCGGAGTTTCCTTGGATATTATTCGCGACTTAGGCGCAACCACCCCGATTTTAGGCGTGTGCCTGGGGCATCAAAGCATGGGCATGATCTATGGTGGGACGGTTAATGCCGCCCCCTATCTGATGCATGGCAAAATCTCAGCAATTTATCATAACGGCAGCGGTGTTTTTGCGGGTTTGAGTAACCCTTTTAATGCCACCCGTTACCATAGTTTGGTAATTGAGCGGGCCACTTGTCCGGCGGTGCTAGAAATTACGGCTTGGACTGAAGACGATATCATTATGGGGGTACGCCATCGGGACTATCCCCATGTCCAAGGGGTGCAATTTCATCCTGAAAGTATTCTGACTACTTCAGGCAAGGATTTATTGCGCAACTTCTTAAACCAATTGCCCGTCAAAGTCTAACCAAGTAGTCAAATTAGGGTAAGTTCTCAATTATCATCCTTGGTAATGCACCTGAGTAACAACGCATCTTGAGTAAGGCAATTTACAATTACGCTTACGGTGATGCTTTCCCCCTAATCTTGATTTTTATCCATTAATTTTATCCATTAATTTAACTGAACCCTGCTATGCGACGTAGACAATTTTTGCAATTTGCCCAAGGTGGTTTGTTAGCTTCGATGGCAACTACGGCAGTCATTTCGCCGGGTTATTCCCAATCTCAATCTGGTAATAGCAATGAATTACTAACGTTGCAATGGTTTGGTCACCTGTCATTTTTGGTCACAGGCAGCAATACCCGAATTTTGACCCATCCTTTCCGTGCGGGTGGTTGCACCGCAGGCTTGAAGATTCCTAAACTCGATAAGCTAGATTATTTATTAATCAGTTCCCAATTATTTGATGAAGGTTATTTGCAAGAATATCCCACTGTACCGGTTTTGGCGCAACCAGGTTCCTATCGGGTCAAGAATCTAAGTTTACAGGGGATTCGCATGGATCATGATCGCCAAGGGGGACGGCGGTTTGGGCAAAATGTGGCATGGCGTTGGCAGCAGGCAGGGGTAAGTATTCTGCATTTAGGTGGAGCCGCCGCAACGATTCAGCCAGATCAACGAATTTTGATGGGTCGTCCTGATGTGTTGATTTTGCCTGTGGGTGGTGATGCGAAGAGTGATAATTCCATGCTAGCTAAAGCCTATGGACCAGAAGAAGCCGCTGCCGTAGCCAAGGAATTAAATCCGCGCATTGTGGTTCCAGTTTATTATCGAATGCCTAAAGCTGCTGCTACCTGTGCCCTAAATTCTATAGATGCATTTGTGAAGTTGATGCCAGCCAATAGCATTCAACAGTTGAATGGGAATATACTGCAATTGAGTGCTGGTAATTTGCCCGAACAAACGGTGATTCGCCTTTTGAAGGTGTAATGCTCAGCAATGCAGGCTAATTAGGCTGAATTATGCCCCATAGGTGTTGGTTGTGGACAAAGTTGCTATGCTCCTAATTGAGTTAATTATTGAGTTAATTTAGGGGGCTGGCAGATTGCCGATCAAAGCAACCCTTGAGTTATAGCCATAGTCCCAATGGTTCCCTTAGAATCAATTCGTTAAACTTACTGAAGCAATTACACGCCCTAACTAAATCTTATGACCCCTAACAATTCTGAACCATTGCCTAGTTCTGAATCAACTAAGGCTGAATCAACCAGTGCTGAGCCGCTTAACTCTGAACCAATTAGTAACAAAGCCCGAACCCGTCAACTTCTGGGGATGAAAGGCGCTGATGTCAAAGAAACTTCGATCTGGAAATTACGCCTGCAACTGATGAAGCCGATCACTTGGATTCCTCTCATGTGGGGCGTGATTTGCGGTGCGGCATCTTCGGGCGCATATGTCTGGAGTGTGGAAAGTTTTCTCAAAGCCATGCTGTGTATGCTGATGTCTGGACCTTTACTGACGGGCTATACCCAAACCATTAATGATTTTTATGATCGCGAAATTGATGCGATTAATGAGCCATATCGGCCGATTCCATCGGGGGCGATTCCTTTGGGGCAAGTCATCACTCAGATTTGGGTTTTGCTTTTAGGTGGCATTGCGGTCGCAGCGATTTTGGATATTACATCGGGTCATAGTGACTTTATCGTAACTAAATTAGCGGCGGGTGGCTCGGTGGTGGCTTATATCTATTCCGCCCCACCATTGAAGCTAAAGCAAAACGGCTGGCTGGGTAATTACGCTTTAGGAGCCAGTTATATTGCCTTGCCTTGGTGGGCTGGTCATGCTTTATTTGGCACGCTAAATTGGACTATTGTGGGCTTGACGTTGTTTTATAGTCTGGCTGGTTTGGGGATTGCGGTGGTCAATGACTTCAAAAGTGTCGAAGGTGATCGCCAGCTAGGGCTAAATTCTTTGCCTGTGATGTTTGGAGTCAAATCGGCGGCGTTGGTGTCAGCCACTTTGATTGATATTTTTCAGATTGGCGTGGCGGTGTATTTAGTCACCATTGGGCAGCAATTACTCGCAAGTTTGTTGGTGTTGTTAGTGATTCCCCAAATTACATTCCAAGATATGTATTTTCTGCGGGACCCGTTAAAAAATGATGTGAAATACCAAGCTAGTGCCCAGCCATTTCTGGTATTGGGAATGTTGGTCACAGGTTTAGCCTTGGGTCATGCCGGTATTTAAGTCGTTCTAAAGGCGTGGTGGACTGCAAGATTTACCCGGCTCATAACCTTTAATGATGTCGTACTTGCATTCCACCCCGTTACGGTAAATCTTGATTTTTAATTTATATTTCATGCGAGTTTGTCCCCAACAGGATTTACTTGCGTCCCTTGAAGTCATAGCATCGGTCAAATTTGCAAATCAACAAGTAAATCAATTAGTTGATTCAATTTTTGGGTGATGCACTTCATTTGCACGTCAAACCCTAGAAATTCAAAAAACCCAGCTAGACCGGAAAAGGTTGTCTAGACTGGGTTTTGTTATGCCAGGAACGAGATTTGAACTCGTGACACGAGGATTTTCAGTCCTCTGCTCTACCAACTGAGCTATCCCGGCTTTAGGGTTGCACTTTTGCCTTGTTTTTTAGCGCTTACAAAATATAACACTGCAAAATGCATCTGCGCAACCCCTAAATCCAAGTTTTAGGCAATTTTTTTTGCCTAGTTTTTCTTCGCTGGCGGCTTTTCTTCCGCAGGCACTTCACGCCCCACCGGAAATTGTTCAATGGGTGTGCCTGCTAAGGCTTTCTCCATAAACTTGCGCCAAATGGGTACGACATAAGTGCCGCCGGTAACGCCATAGGACATTTGCGTGTAATCATCATTACCAATCCAAATCGCTGTGGCTAGTTGGGGAGTGTAGCCCACAAACCAAGCATCACGAAAATCTGAAGTAGTACCGGTTTTACCTGCTACTGGTCTGCCATCGGGGAATTGCGCCTCCGTAGCTGTACCACTGGTGACTACGCCTCTAAGGGTGTCGGTTAATTCTGCCACCGCGATCGGGTCAAGGATTAACTCCATTTTGGGCGTATTGTCTAAAACTATATTGCCGCTACTGTCGGTAACTCGGGCAATCATACTCACCCCAGCCTTGGGCCGATAACCACCGCTGGCAAACACGGCATAAGCCCCAGCGACTTCCAAAGGTGTCACATCCGCTGCCCCTAATGGCAAAGACACCACGGGAATAATCGGACTTTTAATCCCTAATTTCTGGCAAAGGGCAACTATATTAGCGTTACCCACCTCTAAGCCCAGTTTAATCGCGGGAATGTTACGAGATACGGCAATGGCGCGGCGAATGGGAATCGAACCCATGAATGTATTGTCGTAGTTGCGGGGTTGATAGGGTTCATCCCCATCAGGGATACTGATCGGACTATCGTCAATAGAGGTGTCTGGGTGATAGTTACCCGTGGCAAAAGCGGCGTAATAGACGAATGGCTTAAATGATGATCCCAACTGACGACGAGCTAAAACAGCGCGGTTGTATTGGTTTTTCTTAAATTCACCTACACCACCAACCATCACCTTGACATAGCCAGTGCGGGGATCAACAGAAACAATCGCCATTTGCCCCGCATTGGCTCCTCGTTCTTGCAATTCCTTCATACCCTCGTCGGCGGCAGTTTCGGCAATGCGCTGCAACTTAAGGTCAATGGTGGTTTGCACCCGTAAGCCGCCTTTTTGCACAATGTCTCGCCCAAACTTGTCTTCTAGCTCGGCAGTGACTGCTTGGGTGACATAGGGTACACGGCTGGCTTCATAGGAAATGCCTTTATCGTTAAGTTTAATGGCTTGGGCTTTGGCGGCTTTGACCTCTTGGGGGGTGGCCCAACCCAACTCTACCATCCGCTCTAAAACTAAGGCTTGGCGCTGTTTCGCCAGTTTAAAATCATTAAAAGGATTAAATACCGATGGTGCTTGAATAATTCCGGCCATCATTGCCGCTTCGCCTAAGGTCAGATCGGCAGCGGATTTACCAAAATAGTTTTGAGCAGCGGTTTCTGCGCCATTGGTGTTATTGCCCCAAAACACCTGATTTAGATACATCTCAAGGATCTGTTCTTTGGTAAAAACCTGCTCTACCCGCATCGCTAACACCGCCTCTGCCACTTTGCGGTTTAAGCTGCGTTCATTACTCAAAAATAGGTTTTTGACTAACTGCTGGGTTAAAGTTGATCCTCCTTCTACCGTACTGCCTGCGCTAAAGTTGGCAAAAGTCGCCCGGGCAATACCACTAGGGTCAACCCCTTTGTGGGTATAAAAATAGGAATCTTCAATCGCTAAAACCGCTCGCTTGAGATGGGGGGACACCCGATCCAAGCCCACCACTTCACGGTTGACATCCCCATGAATGCGGGCAATTAATTCGCCATTGATGTCATATATATAGGTTGTTTCAGCGGGTACATAGCCCTTGAGTACGCGCACATCCGGCAAGTCCCGAAATGATAGAGCTAAACCCACTAAACCGCCAGCTAGGGCAGCGCCACCAAGCATAATGCCACCCAAAAGCACTCCGCCAAAAACCCTCAGCGTACCCCGAAACAAACTGCCAGTGACGGATTCTGAACGCTCTGCGCGATTGGCTGCCACGACTTAATCTCCTGAAACTGATGGCTAAAGATTTGATTTTAACTAATTTTAAGTATGAACTATTATCAACTCTTTTAACGCTTTTTAATCTTGCTGCCTATGGGGGCGATCGCTGAATTTAGCCTCAATGGGCTGACCCATCGGTCAGGGCGCTGTCTCCTGCAACTAATGCGCCTCCTATGTCCTATGTTTCAGTTTTACGCTAAGCTGAAAAGCAATTGCTTTTTTGTTGGATTTTGCATAGATAAAACTCTATCATATTTTGTATTACCCCTGTATTTTTATCTAAGTTTATTGAGTAATGTTAAGCATATTACTGGAAATGCACAAATCAAACACCCGATGTTATCTAAAGATGCGCTGAGATTTGCCGCAGCTAAATTTAGCCGAGGGCATCGTAATCATCTCTAAAATAATTTGGTTTAGTTTTGATTTGATAATTTGCGGGCTAACTAGAATTTTTAAGTTGCCTCAGTGGACAGATTACTTGACGGCTCATGGGACGGATCGATTTACGGATCACTTTTTTACAGATTACTTTTTTGAACCTTAGCAACAAATTTTACGGTTAACATGATCTTTGATACGGCTTGGCTAATTCCCTGCTATGGGTTAGTGGGCGCACTATTGACCCTGCCTTGGTCATTGGGATGGGTGCGTCAGACAGGGCCGCGACCAGCGGCTTATTTGAATTTGACGATGACGTTATTATCCCTAAGCCATAGTTGTTACCTGTTGTACTCCATGTGGGGTTTGCCGCCCCAAGAGATGACTGTGACATGGTTTCAGGCTTATGACTTTAATTTGTCCTTTGCCCTTGATGTATCTATGGCTTCGGCGGCGGTGTCGGTGCTGGTGTCGGGGATCAGTTTGATTGCCCAGGTCTATGGCTTGGGTTCGATGGAGATGGACTATGCTTTGGCACGGTTCTATGCCTTGATGGGCTTTTTTGAAGGGGCGATCAGTGGCATTGCCTTAAGTGATTCGCTGTTTTTGAGTTATGCCCTGTTGGAGATGCTGACTCTTTCGACCTATTTGCTGGTGGGTTTTTGGTATGTGCAGCCGTTGGTCGTGGCTGCGGCTCGGGATGCCTTTTGGACGAAGCGGGTGGGGGATTTATTTCTGTTGATGGGGGTGGTGGCTTTGTCTGCTATCACCGATAGCTTGAATTTTTCTGATTTGAAGGTATGGGCGGCTAGTCCTGAGACGAGGGCATATTTTATGGATAACCCTCAGGTGGCAACTTTGCTGGGTTTAGCCTTAATTGCCGGACCGACGGGGAAATGCGCTCAAGTACCTTTGCACCTGTGGCTAGACGAGGCGATGGAAGGACCGAATCCGGCTTCGATTTTGCGTAACTCGGTGGTGGTTGGGGCCGGAGCCTATGTGTTGATTAAGCTCCAGCCAGTTTTAGCTTTATCGCCGGTGGTGGATGGCGCATTGATTGCTATTGGGGCGATTACTGCCATTGGGGCTTCTTTGGTGGCGGTGGCTCAAGTTGATGCGAAACGGGCTTTATCCCATTCCACCAGTGCTTATCTGGGTTTGGTATTTATTGCCGTAGGTTTGCAACAGCCGGATATTGCGATGGGTCTGTTATTGAGTCATGGTTTGGCTAAGTCGTTGTTGTTTATGAGTTTGGGTTCAGTCATGATGACGATTTTCACCCAAGATCTCACGGAAATGGGTGGCATCTGGGGTCGAATGCCGGTGACGATGTTGGCTTTTGTGGTGGGCACGTTGGGGTTGGTGGCTTTTGTGCCCTTAGGTGGTTTTGGGGTGCTATTGCAATGGGCGGAGGTTTTTTGGACGAAGCATTATTGGGCTGTAATCATTGCTTTGTTGGTCAATGCGATCACCGCTTTCGGTTTGATGCGGGTATTTAGTTTGATGTTTTTGGGGCAGACCAAAGCCAAGACCCGCCGCAGCCCCGAAGTGAGTTGGCAGGTGGCATTACCGATGGTGAGTTTATTGATGGTGGTCTTGCATACGCCATTGATGCTACCCCAATGGAATCCCGTGGGGCATCTGTGGTTAGCGGTGGATACTCCGGCGATTCTTAGTTTGGTGGGTTCGAGCTTAGGCGGTTTTGGTTTAGGGGCGTGGATTTACCTCAAACAAAATTATGCTGTGGGTAGTAGCGTACCTTTGCCGCCACTAGGGACACGCACTATTTGGCAAGGGATTCAAACTTTTGTGGCTGATGATTTAGAGGTCAGGCAGCTTTATAAGTGGACAGTGGTATTGGTGGTGCGCCGTAGCTCAGAGTTTTTGAGTTGGGTGGATCGCCATTTGGTCGATGGTGTGGTTAATTTCTTTGGCTTTGCTTCTATTTTTAGTGGTGAAAGTTTGAAGTACACCAGTTCAGGGCGATCACAGCAATATATTCTGACGATTTTAGTGGGAATTTTAGTCGTCGCTTTGGCAGCGTTTTATTTTGTCGAGGCGGTAGGTAATTAGGCTAGGAGCTATGCAGCGGTCAAGCCCCTAGTTCTATTATTTTGGGCAATCTAGGGGCTATGATTCGGGCATTGCATAAACGAAAGATGAATCAAGGAAAATTAGGAAATGATTTGTATTTGAGATAGTGAATTAACAAACGAATTGAATACCTCAACATTGTTTCCGATTTTGAATAACATAAAGTTTTTCTGTGCAATCTGGCTAGATAATGTCTTATAGTCAATCAAATTAACAATGGCACGGCTTGAAGGCAATAAATAGCACCACGCCGCAGGCGGGGGGTGATCAAGTGATTTTAATGTGCCGAAATAATTTTAAATGACTATAAGTAATGAATGCTGTTGAAATCCTAAATCAATGATGAAATGTAAACTTTGTCTTTCCTATCATCCAAAGCTTGTTAAAGCACATATCATTCCACAGAGTTTTTATAATCGTTCTGCTAATAGTCCTTGGGGAATACATGAAGAAAGAAGTCCTTATAGAGTAATTAGGGTTGACAAAGGAATACTAACCTCAAAAATATCTCCAAAAGGAATTTATGATCCGACTATAGTTTGCAGTGAATGCGAGAAAAAATTTGACCAATTTGATAAACATGGATACGAAGTTCTATCAAGATCATTTTTGAATAAGATAATTCAGCATGATCTTTTGACTAACCAACCTCTTTATTTAATTGAGGATGTTGATTTTAATAAATTAAAACTTTTCTTTCTATCAATGCTATGGCGAGCGCACGCATCTTCAAAGCCTTTATTCTCTTCTGTGGATTTAGCTACCAAGCGAAAGCCCCGCACTCTATTCGTTTACAAGAATGAGTGACG
>JBAXSK010000097.1:0-13790 GCA_037130765.1 Pseudanabaena sp. ELA607 | reverse complement strand
TATGTCTTTGATTACTCCTTCTCGCCATGACGGTCGTAGCGCCAACCAGTTGCGTCCAGTTGTTTTCCTACCTAACTTTACGACTATTCCCACTGCTTCGGTATTAGGCAAATTTGGGCAGACCCATCTATTTTGTACGGTGAATATCGAAGAAGGCGTGCCCAAGTTTTTGCAAGGAAAAAACCAAGGTTGGCTCACTGCGGAATATCGAATGTTACCAGGGTCTACATTTCCGCGCCAACCCAGGGAATTAATGAAGCTTTCGGGGCGCACCCAAGAGATTCAGCGTCTGATCGGCAGGAGTTTGCGAGCGGCTTTAGATTTAGAGAAGTTGCCTAATTATACTGTCACAGTGGATGTAGATGTTTTGCAGGCTGATGGCGGCACTCGTACAGGGGCAATTACTACGGGTTTTGTGGCTCTAGAAGCCGCGATTAATCGACTGCTGAGCGATGGCAAGCTCATGGAGTCGCCAATTCGTCATCGTGTGGCAGCGGTTTCTGTCGGTTTAGTCAATGGTTCGCCCCTATTAGATTTAGACTATAGTGAAGATAGCCAAGCCGAAGTTGACTTTAATGTGGTAATGGATGATTTAGGGAACCTGATTGAAGTGCAGGGCACTGGCGAATCTGGTACTTTTACCCGTCAGCAGTTAAATGAGATGCTAGATTTAGCGACCGTGGGCATTAAGCAACTGCAACAGTTTCAAGCTGAGCAAGCTATTGGCTGCCCCTGAATCTTTCTTCTTAAACTCAATTCTTTAACTAAATTCTTCTTGTAAAATGGGAAAATAGCCAATCTTTCCCTACTCATATTTTTGATGATTATAATAGCTATGACAAAGAGGGCAAACTTTTAGGAATATGTCCCTCATCAAATAGGGTATCTAGCAGAGTTGCGCCATCAAAATTCGCTCCCCGCAAATCTGCTCCCCTCAAGTCGGCATGGGTTAAATCAGCATGACGGAAATTGACACCGCGCAAATCTGCCCCTCGAAATGTGGCATTTTGTAAGTTCGCTTTCTCAAAATTAACGCCATTGAGACTAGCGCCATCAAAACAAGATTGTTCCAAAGGTAAATTAGCTAAACTAGCGCCACTTAAGCGCATTCCCGCAAAATGGCGTTGCCCATGATTGTAAGCATTACTAAATACTAATAAAGGCTCACTAGTGTCTAAACCGATATTGTTGGGCTGAGAGTTGTCCCATGTGATGAGGTGATTATTGCCATTTTGGTTAGTATTATAGTAGGGATAGTTATCCGCAGGCATGATCTCTGCTTTGAAATAATCATCATGTTCTTTAACTTTATTACCACTTTCCATAATACGCAAAACGCCAAAGATTTTACCTTCGCTGTCTCGTACCACCGCCGTTGATAAGCTCACTGTAATAAATCTGCCATCTTGACATTGATGATTCGTAAGTACACTACTGACGCTATTACCAGATAAAGCATTCAAAATCAATAACTGAATTTCCATGACTTGATCCTTAGCCACAGGCAAAGTTTGCCCTAAGACTTCTTCCGCCTTCCAACCAAACATACCTTCTGCTGCTCGATTCCATAATAAAACTTTCCCTTCAGGACTCAGAATATCAATGGCTACCGGAGCAGAATGAATTACGGCTTGCAGTAGATCATGGGTGCGCTGCAATTCCGCTTCCGCTTCACCCCGTTCGCTAATGTCAATACAAACCCCATCAACTGTCAAATTGCCATAGTCATCTTCATAATAGCGGGCAATATTTTGTACCCATTTCACTAATCCCATCGGTGTAATAATACGGAACTCATGGCGGAATGTAGCCAGATGCTCGATACCAGCCCAAACCAGTGCCCGTAAAGGTTCTAGGTCTTCAGGATGCACTAAATCTAAAATACCTAAAGGATGGGCCATAACTTGGGTGGCTGACAATCCGGTTAATTCTTTAATGCCGCCGCTGACAAAGGGAACGATGATTGCGCCGTCGGTTTGTCGCACTAGCCGGTAAATTGTGCCGGGCATATTTGATGCAATGGTAGCCAAACGCAGTTCACTGGCATTTAAAGCCGATTCAGCGCGACGGCGTTCACTAATGTCTCTGGCATGGATGACAATGCCCTGAATATTACCATCCTGTAATAGATTGCTGACACTCGCTTCCATGTAAATCCAATCGCCATTAACATGGTGATAACGCAGTACCAATGGCATTATGCTACTAGGAGTTTCCATTACTTTATTAATGGCATTTTGGAAATGCAGCAAGTCGTCAGGATGGATAAATTGAATTAACTTCCGCCCAATAATTTCCTCGGCTGGATAGCCTAAAATCCTGATTGACAAAGGGTTACAGTATTGTACTGTCGTATCAATTTCAATAATATTAACTATTTCGGAGCCATGTTGCATTAAAGTCCGCAACTTGCTTTCACTGCGATTCAGAATACGAATCGCCCGCCGATGTTCTTCCCGTTCTAAACGTAACTGTCGCTCAGCCAAATTAATTTTGGCATTCATTTCAGCCAAGCGCATTTCTGCTTGTTGTTTTGACTGTTGTTGTTGGGTAGTCTCTTGTTTGCGCTGGGTAATATCTTGAATCCACCAACGCAAAGCCACCACTTTACCTAAGTTATCGCGAATACTGAGGATCGTAAAATTGGCATCGAAGGGTTGCCCCGTCGGAAATCGCATACAAAAATCGAGGCTTTTGATATTTTGCCCCCGTTGCAGTTGCCCTAAAAGCCGCCGAAATTGTTCTAAATAGCTAGGGTAAACAAACTCATCTAGGGTTTGCCCAATTAAGTCTGTGCCGAGCATAATAGTGGCGGGGCGATTAGCAGCCCGAATTTTGCCCAAGGCATCGGTGACAAAATAGCCATCGGGGGCAAACTCAAACAAATCTCGATAGAGTTGACCATCTTTAATCAACTCCTGTTGGCATTCTTCGATAGTAATTAAGGCTTTATCTAAAGATGATAAAGTTTGGTGTAAGGCTTGTAAGGTATGTTCAGAATTGCTAACTTCTGAACGATCATTTGCGCCATCACTTTTAATTTCGGATTTGCTTTGAGACTGTAATTCTGCGACATATTGCACAGATGCAGCCAGTAATTCACGACACACACTCAACATAAATCGTGCTGTGAAACTAAGGTGTAGTCAAATTAGACAGTTACTTGATCATCCTAGCATTTAGATTCCCAAATTAGTTTTTTATGCCAATATCAGGCAACAAATTGTTTTATATCGGTGATTATTTACTCTGCTAAGGTTGCAAAATTAGTATTGATGTTGTTTACCTGTCTAACTATAGTCAATCAAATTAAGAATGGCACGGCTTGAAGGCAATAAATAGCACCACCCCGTCAGGCATAGCCTGCCATCCCTCCGAGGGAGGGGAATTACAGAAAAGATTAAAATTCCCCTCCCTTGGAGGGGTACGCCGCAGGCGGGGGGTGGTCAAGTGCTTTTAATGTCCCAAAATAATTTTAAATGACTATAAGTTTTGTATTACCTTCTATTTAACCTTCCTTAGGTTCACTTATCTTCTTTTTGAGGAAATGTCAGTCAAAATTATGAGTCAGAACTCAAGCATTGCCAAGAACATAAAAAATCCCCCTCAAAGTGCAGACATCAAGGGGGGCAGTAACTTACTAATTTTTAGGGATGGACATAGAGAATTTTGCTTGATCTAAATTAGTTAAAGAAATTACTAATCTCTACGCCAATCCCAAATCGCTGCGCTAAACTCGGCGCAAAGGGCAAAATTATGATCAGCATACTGAATAAAAGGACTAGCCCTAAAAGATCTCGCTCCTCGTCAAGTTCGGAAAGTTCATTCAGCATCGGGCGTTCTAAATCCCGTAAGAGAATCAAAATCAAGCCGCCCCAATAGAGCGCTAAAGGGTTAATAAATGTGGCGATCGCTAAAAATACTAGGGTTAACAGCGTCGTCCAGCCCGCAGTTCTACGCCCATAAACCGCCTGCACGATCCGGCCACCGTCTAATTGTCCCGCTGGCATCAAATTTAGGGCAGTCACGACTAAACCCAACCAACCCAAGACAATCAGCGGATGAATTGCCAACACGTCCGAGCGTAAAGCATTGCCGAGTAATATCTTTGCCATCATCCCCACCAAAATTGAAGACTGAAAGATCTGGCTCGGCACGTCAATAGTGCCTAAATGTTGCTTTGTCAAAATTAGACCAGCCAGCAATATGGCAAAAGAAATCGTGCCACTGACAATAGGACCTACTGCGGCCACATCAAATAAAGCTTGACGATTGGGGACAGTGCTGATGATGCGACTGAACGCCCCAAAACAACCCAATTGCGATGATGGCAACAAAAATGGTAACCCCAGCTTAATTTGATAATGCCGCGCCATCAGACGCATTGCAGCCTCGCGACAGATAAAAATCGCCGCCAAACCACCCACAAAAGGCAAAGCACGGCCATAGTCAGCCCAAGTCTGTGCCACTGCCACCCCAGACAATTGCAGCCCCAAAGAAAACACCGTATAAATACTGGCTAACACCAAAACAACTGCCAGAACATTTTGGGCCCAGAAATTTGGTTCCGGCATCATGGCGCGGGTCGGCAAAATAATTACCACCGGTTTCTTTTCCTGCCCTTCCACCAAAAATAGATTGTATTTATCATGAAATCTTTTTTGGAGGCTTTGGGTCATTTCGGCATGGGCCGCCTGAGGATCACTCCGCAAATTACCGCGAAAAATCACCCCCTCTTGATAGGGAATAGTTTCGGTAGCATAAAAAGTATCAATGCCAAAAATGCCCTGCATGAGCTTGAGATCTTCGGCGGGGATCGGTTTAAATTTAAGCCCCATCGCACCTATGGGTAACTGATCGGCCAACCCTTTACGCCCTTTCTGCAAAAGATTATTCGGGTTATTTAAAGGATTAGAACCAAGGGGACTAGGATTAGGCGGCGGGGAATTAGGAAAATTGGATGAGTCCGAGGAATGAGAATTTTCTCCCGCCTTACCTGTACCCGATGCTTCATTGCCATCAGTACCAGAGTTCGCTTGATCTTGTTTTTTTGCGGCGATGGATTGTTCTTTAATCATAATTTGCCGGATTTGGTTCCCAATTGCGATATAGCCAATACTAGAAACCACAAACAGCAATAACAAAACCGCAAAGCTCAGGAATGTTCCTGTAATAAACAAAACAAAATAAACCAGCCAAGGCAGCATCAGCGCTAAAAATTGCAGCCATGAGAGTAAACCAACTTTACCTAGTTTGCGGGAGCGGGAGTAGCTCCATATCACTAGAGTAAAGGTAATAATTAAAACGAGAGTGGGAATTAACGGAATGGTATTCATATCTCTAAGTTACAGGATTCAGGCAAGGATTGGGCACCTGTAGCAATGACCACAACAGATATGCAGAACAGAAAAAAACTAACCGATAGGGTCAGGTTTGCACCACCCCCATCGGCTAGGATACTTTGACATAATCACCAAAGTGATGCCTGAGCAGTCATCTTTGAGAGATTTATGATTTTGTTAATGATTTAATTGGTTCACAGTGGCGCTAGAACAAGATTTAGCTAGGGCAATTAGATAAAAATTAATCTGATTGAGATTTTAGATAAAATCAAGCTCTAGATTAAGCCCTAGCGACTAGCTGAGGTTGATCCCTTACGCACCTGCACTGACAGCACATCCACAGCCCGAGCAAACTGGGGATCAGCCACCGTACCGACTAAATCACGATTTTTGATCAGACGCTCCCGATCCTCTTTGCTGATTTCCACCACTTGATCGGGAATGATCCCCGCTTGGTTAATATCGCGACCACTGGGGGTGTAATACTTGGCAATGGTGACCGCCATACCCGAACCATCACTCAAACCATGCACCGACTGCACTAAACCCTTACCAAAAGTTTTCGTGCCAATCAACACCGCCCGTTTATTGTCCTGCAATGCCCCAGATAAAATTTCACTGGCACTGGCGGAACCATCATCCACCAACACCACCAAAGGCTTATCGGTTAAAGCCTGACGATTTGCCGTGAGCCGCTCGCTCTCACCCTTGCGGTCAATGGTGGAAACAATGGTGGCATTGTCGATCCACATCCGCGCAATTTCCGCACTGGAGTACAACAAGCCCCCCGGATTAGAGCGCAGATCTAGCACAAAGCCCACCACATTTTCCTTGAGTTGCTCTTGGATTGCTTTGCGCATATCACTCGAAGCATTAGCATTAAACTGGCGCAAACTGATATAGCCCACCTTACCAATGGGGGTATTTTGTACTTCAGCTTTCACCGGATGAATTTCAATCTTGGCTCGTTTTAGCTCTACATCAAAGGTTTTGTCACCCCGTTTGATGCCCAGTTTCACCGTCGAGCCTTCTGGCCCGCGAATCAAAGCTACAGCTTGATTGAGATCCATGCCTTCGGTGGTTTTGCCCGCAATCGAGGTGATGATGTCCTTGGGCATGATCCCCGCTTTAGCCGCTGGGGAGTCTTCGATCGGCGAGACTACGGTAAGTTTTTTGTCATCCAAACCCAACTGAATTCCCACTCCGGTCAATTCCCCCGAAGTATCGATCTGCATACTCTTATATTGTTCTGGATCCATGAAGCGGGTGTAGGGATCATTGAGCAACTGGAGCATTTCCCGCACGGCGCGATAGGCTTCAGTTTTGGAGCTATAGTCCCGTTCTTCAACAAACTTACGTCTGATCTGTCGCCAGTCATTTTTGTTAAATGTGCCATCAACATACTCGCGGTTGATGACTTGCCAAGCTTCATCCACCACTTCCTTGGGACTATCACGCAATGCAGCAACACTAGGATTTGCTAATTGAAATCCCACCACTGCGACTGCTGCTGCAAGGGCTGCGGTTGCACCCAATACCAGTCCACCTTTTGCCATGTCCAATTTTCCTGAAAGGGATATATAACCGTACTTTAACATAAATCTATGACCGGTTGGGGGAACCGGTAGTTCCCTGGGTAGTTTAAGCTTTCCCCCAAGGCGGAGGCGGATACGTTACAAGAAATGCAACAAAACCGAGGATTTTTAATCTAGAGCCTATACTCCTTTCCTATAGACCCTCGGTAATTGGGTGTTGATTGTTGCCAAAGATTACCAAAAGATTAATGAAAATATCACACAAGAGGTGAGATATGCATCGATTTATGCCCCAATTTTGGACAGGATGGGATAGGCTAACGCAAGCCCAATCATGGCTCTGGTGGCGCGATCTCTGGGGTAATTTTTTATCCCGCAATTTCAGGCAAGATGCGCGGTTTGACCAGATTCTATTTTTGAGTGTGTTTTTGGCTTTGGGTGTGGGTGTGCGGGACTGGACTTTTCATGGCGCTACTTTGCTGCTGAATTTGGCGGTGTGTGCCATGACGCAGTTACTGCTCAGCGGTTGCCAAGCCCATTATCACAATGTATCGGCTCAGGCTCAGTCTAGAATTATGCCTAAAATGAAGCTTTGGCAATGGGAACGGTTGCCTAGTGCGGTGATTACAGCTTTGGGCTTGAGTTTACTGTTACGCACTAATAACTATTGGGTCACTGCCGGAGCCGCTTTTTTGGCTATTGCGAGTAAATTCTTGTTTTGCACCCGCTTAGGACAGGCTCCAGTCTCAGGAGTGGGGCATACTGGCGCTAAACATTGGTTTAATCCGGCTAATTTTGGCATTGTGGCGGCGCTGTTGTTGACGGATCAGGCGTGGGTCGCTAATGGTCAGTGGGGCACAGAAATTTGGCTGGCTCTGATATTTCTGACTTTAGGCGGCATTGTGTTGCGTAAGGTGGGGCGGTTAGAGACTAGCGGTACGTTTTTTGTCACCTATGGCTTGCTAGAGGCGCTGCGTAACCTCTGGCTGGGCTGGACTTGGGATGTGTGGCTGCATCGGCTCACCAGTGGCTCTTTGTTATTGTTTGCTTTGTTTATGATTACCGATCCCCGTGCCATTCCCAATGCTAAGTCGGCACGAATTTTGTGGGCGATGCTCATTGCGGGTTTAACGTTTATTTTTGTAAATCAGTTTTATATAGCTGATGGCGTATTTTATGCCCTATTTTTGCTGTCCCCCGTGACAATTTTATTGGATAAATTATGGCTGAGTCCGCGCTTTGAATGGGTCAAGGGTGCTGGTGTATCTATGACTCATCCCTTCAAATCTAAAGCAGTGCGTTCCGGTTTAAGCGTGCTGTTAGCTGGGGCAATTTTCTTTGGTGGGATGCCGAGCGCCTGGGCATTTTGTGGCTTTTATGTGGGTAAGGCTGATGCCACGCTCTATAACAAGGCTTCTCAGGTAATTATTGCCCGCAATGGCAACGATACGATTTTAACTATGTCTAATGATTATCAAGGCGATTTAAAAGATTTTGCCTTGGTAGTACCTGTGCCAACTCCCATCAAAAAGCAACAGGTACGCATTGGCAATAGTGCTATTTTGTCGCGGCTCGATGCTTTTAGTGCGCCACGTTTAGTGGAATATTTTGATCCTGATCCTTGCATGGCCGACAAGATGGCGGAAGATGCCGCAGTACCACGGCCAGTGACCATGAGTGGCAATGTTGCCTTACGCAGCGCCGCTAAACCATCCCGTGGGGTCACCATTGAAGAGCGGTTTAGTGTGGGTGAATATGACATCCTGATTTTGAGCGCCCAAGAATCCGATGGACTAGAAGGCTGGCTCAATGAGAATGGCTATAAAATGCCCAGTGGTGCTAGTGCCGTGCTTCAGCCCTATATCCGCCAAAAGATGAAGTTTTTTGTGGCGAAAGTAAACCTCGGTGAACAGGCGAAAACTGGTTCGCAAATGCTGCGCCCCTTACAGATTGCCTACAGTTCGCCTAAGTTCATGTTGCCAATTCGCTTAGGAATGCTCAATGCCAATGGTGATCAGGATTTGCTGGTATATGTCCTGTCATCTAAAGGGCGAGTGGAAGTCACCAATTATCGCACGGTGAAAATTCCTTCTGATCAAGAAATTCCGACTTTTGTGAAAAGTGATTTTGCCAACTTCTATAAATCCATGTTCCAAAATTCTTACCAAACATCAGGGCGAAATGTCGCATTTTTGGAATATGCTTGGGATACGTCTAACTGCGATCCTTGTTCCGCAGAGCCTTTGAATCCAACAGAACTAAAACAAGCTGGTGTATTTTGGGTTGGTGGCAATACAAGTAATTCCAGTATAGTTCCCCCCACTTGGCGCAGAAGACCTCGCCCGAATCAGGGTGTATTTGTGACGCGGCTGCACGTCCGTTATACTCGTGATCGCTTCCCTTCTGATTTGACGTTCAAAGAAACCGGTAATTCGGAACTCTTCCAAGGGCGTTACATTCTGCGTCACGCTTTTAAAGGAGAAGCTACCTGCCAGGCGGCTACTAACTATCGTCAAGAGTTGCGTAATCGTTATGAACGAGAAGCCCAAACCCTTGCCCAGCTAACCAGTTGGAATGTTGGTGATATTCGCCGGAAGATCGAATTTCCTGTTGAGCCGAATAATCCCAACAATGCCAGCGGTAATAGTGGCTTTTGGCAAAATATCTGGGGTGAATAGGTTTTCGCTTCAATCAGATGATAGGACTGCAACTCAATTGAACTTGACCATAGGCTGCGGCTAGCACTCTGAAATTTAATAGGTTAATGGGTCTAAAATCTTTACTACACCTAAAAATTGTAGTAGGACTTTAGGCCCATTAAATGTCTAAGACGGGAATTTCAATCCCCAATAACTAGGAAAACCGAATCTTCAGATAATCATCTTCCATTTTTGCCCCCGCCGGTTGCAGCAACGACAAGGCTTGGGGCAATACCAAGTTACGCCGATGATTACCAATGCGAATATTTAGCTCATCTCCAGTTTTGGTTAACTCGATCTTTTCCTTTGGCACACCCGGCAGATATAGTTCCAAACGATATTGGCTATTCTCTTCTACCACGCGAATTGTATTCTCCTTATAATAGACCTGCGACGGATCTTCATTGTTAGGGAACATGGTCAGTTTTAAGCGATCTAAAGCCGCAAAACCACACATCTCCTCGGCATACAAAGGTACTTGTTTAATTGGTAACGGATGGAAGTCGCGGTAGATTTGCTCGCAATATTGCTTTTGCGAAGCTTTCCAAGCTTGGAAGAATGGATCTTGCACCTCTTCAGGGATGACCCGATTGGCAATTACCATGTCTGTGGCGACATTGTACAAACTCAGATAGGAATGGGCCCGTAATGACTCATTGATCACCATTTTTTCGGGATTAGTTACCAGCCGCACGGTGGTAGTGGTGTTATCGGTGAGTACTTTTTCGAGAGCTTCGAGTTCTTCATAAAATTCATAGGGCGCATCCATCACCTCTTTATTGGGCAAAGAGAATCCCGTAACCCGCTTGAAAATTGGCTCAAATACTGGGCTGAGCACCTGCGCCATCCCCTGCAACGGCTTATAGAACTTGCGCATATACCAGCCCGCCACTTCCGGTAATGATAACAACCGTAAAGCAGTTCCCGTTGGCGCTGAATCAATCACCAACACATCAAAAAACTTTTCGTCATAATGGCGTTTGACCCGCACTAAACCGAAAATTTCATCCATGCCGGGTAAAATCGCTAGTTCTTCAGCCTGTACGCCTTCTAAACCCCGCGCCTGTAATACTTCGCTGATATAACGTTTGACTGCGCCCCAATTACCTTCTAATTCTTTGAGGGCATCTAATTCCGCACCCCATAGATTAGGGCGAACTTCTTTCGGTTCGTGACCTAATTCCACCATAAAACTATCTGCCAAGGAATGGGCCGGATCAGTACTGAGCACTAAAGTTTTATAACCCAGTTCAGCACAGCGTAGTCCCGTGGCGGCAGCGACCGAGGTTTTACCCACGCCACCTTTACCAGTCATTAAAATAATTCGCATGGTTTACCCAGTTCTGCTGTGAGGATATTGATTGCTGTTTACTGAGGCTTTTTCTTGATGGATCTGCTATCGATGAGTTATTTAAGGAAAGTACCAAGGTGGTAAAGATACTCTATTTACCTAAATTGACTCTGGATCAGCTTTAGCCAAAGAAATATGAGCTACAGCAGTTTCATTTACAATAGTTTACAAGCTCGCGTTAAATTGAGTAACGCTGTAGACTGCCCAGTTTTAGCCTAAAGTTTTAATTTAAATTTAAGCTAAAATTAAGCTAAAACTTTAAGTTAACAAAGCAAGATTTACTATAGCGGAATTTTGAGCAAAGGACTTCCTGCTAGAGTCTGAGAGATGGTTTGAGTCAGTCTCAGGGTAGAGATCCCCAAGGAGCAAATTAGGAATCATTGAGCTAGGGTCGTTGGGGCAAATGCTCAAGAATGATTTGCAGATAACTAATAGCAATTTACTAATAGCAATTCATTAGTTATTAAACCTCACAAATAGAGCCATTAAGAAACATTACCGCCATAATTAATCAAGACAGTTACTGTCAAATCTAAATCATCTCAATTTAGACATAATTTGGGTTCATACAGGAGTAATTTAGCGATAATTCAGCCACATTGATCCTTTTAATCAGGCACAAAATATCTTTAACAACCGTCAATCCAGATCAGTGCTAATCTATGGGTAAAGCAATTATCTTGTTAGCTAAGCTCCCTTAGGTTCTCGCGGCATATTTTAGCTCCCTCGACAATTCACCTCATAGATTCAGTTGCTTGAATTTAGTTTGCTTTTGATTGCTTCCTTGTTGATTTTTAGTTGATGTTTCACCGTAGGCAGCTAGTGGTATGTCTGAAGAAGCCCTAATTACTCAATCTATTAGTAATTTAGTCCGCAAAGATCACAGCGGACACGGTGGGTTTATGAGTACGAACGATGATAATTCTCACTATTTTGATTTGTCATCCCACAGTATTACTGAACTGCAAGAGACTATTTATCAATTTTTCTTAGATGGTGTAAGTAAACAAACTCCTGATTATGTAATGCATCAATTTCAGCGCTTGTTTATTTATTACCAAGAAATTAGTTCTCAGAGAGTTTATAATGCGGTGGGTGCATTGTTATTTTTTGGTAATGAACAAGAATTTCATTACACGCTATTACGTTGTTGTTATATCTTAGTAAATAACTGGATTTTAGCTAATCAATACAGTTATGTTCAGGCATTAATTGCCATTTTTAAGTTATCTGATTTGCCGCAAAATACTCGCATTACTAAGCTTAATATTTTACATCAATGGCTGCGGCATTTTATAAAAACTAAGGAATTTGCCAATCTGTTAATGTTAACAGGTAATTCAGTTACTAGAATTGAAACCCATCCGGTGATGGCAGAAAGGTTTCGCAGCTATTTACTAACGGCTCAGGCTTTAGAGGCTGATACTCATCAAGAGCAAAAACAATTAGCCCAAATCATGGCCCATCGGATTAAAAAACAATTTAAATTCGATCTTGCTATGTACACGGCCCATTTAGCTGCGCCCCAGAGTTTGGATCGTAGTTTGGGAGTGGCTCAAGGAAGGCAACAAGGCAGGATCATTGCTAATCCAACGGGGTTAGGTGAGCATATTTTACATTTGCTTAAAGTAATGCTGACTCGTCAACAGGGGGCTAATTTAAAATTTGCAGCGCGTCAAGTGCGCCATCTTTTAGCAACTATGACCGTCGGCGATGGCAAAAAAGTATTGATTGATTACTTAGCTTTAAATCGTCTCCAAAGAGAACCGCAATCCGACTCAAAATCTTATCAAGAAAATATTAATTTATTATTAGAAGTTTATTTTATTGAGCGGATTGATCAGTTTCAAATTAATTGTGATGATCAGTTGATGAGTGCTGGTTCATTGCATACTTTAACTAAGCGCATGATGCAAAATCTTTTAGTGCATCAACAACATCAACCTTCACCCTTGTTAGTTGCATTACTGAATCATGGCTATACCCTATCGTTAGTTTCTTGGCTATTACGGATTGTTTTAGTTTGTCCCATTAGTCGCCAACATTTAGAAATTACCATTGCCCATTTGATTAGTTACTATAGTCAATATCCGCCCGAAAATTCCTATAATTTCATACAATTTGTGGACATTCTCAGCGTTGGTTTAGCCATTTTTGATGCTGATACTGATTATAATTTGGTGCGAGTTAATCAAGAAATTCCTGAACCGACTATTTCAGATTGTAGTGATGATTATCGCATATTTTCACAGTTTAAGCCCAACGTAAAATAAGCCGTTAGGAAAACTGCAATTCATAGTTAAAAGTCAAATTAATTATGGATTTAAAATGATTGATTTAACCAATTTCTAAAACGATTTTACCCGTAGTTGAACCCATTTCAATTAAACGGTGCGCCTCAGCCGCATCACTCAGGGGTAATACCTGCGAGACATGAATTTGTAACTTTCCTTCATCAAACAGTCGCGCAGATTCGCTTAAAATTTGGGCTTGATGCTTTTGGGCAAATTGCAACTTTTTGAGCATCGGGGTGAGCATAATTTCTAAGCTAATGCGTAAATTTCTGTCCCGAGCCGTTTTCCAGTTGACGCTGCTATCTGGTTGCAAAATCGTGACTAAATCGCCATAGATTTGCACCGCAGGAAATGTTGCCTCAAAAATTTTGCCACCGATGGTATCAAAAGCCAGATCGACCCCTTCGCCCTCTGTCCAATCTAAAGCAGCATTCACAAAATCTGTTTCTTTATAAAAAATCGCTAAATCTGCACCCAAATCCGTCACAAAAGCCGCTTTCACTGCGGAACTGACCGTAGTATTGCAATTTTCAGATGAATACGGTACGAGCTTCAGTCTCAATGAAATA
>JBAXSK010000096.1:0-13816 GCA_037130765.1 Pseudanabaena sp. ELA607 | reverse complement strand
AGTTGGTTTTATTTTGCGCCTGCCTCACAACAGATGCCATGAATTATAGTTATTTTGGTGCATTAAAATAACTTGACCACCCCCCGCCTGCGGCGTACCCCTCCAAGGGAGGGGAATTACAGACAAGATTAAAATTCCCCTCCCTTGGAGGGGTGGCAGGCAAAGCCTGACGGGGTGGTGCTATTTATTGCTCAAACCGTGCCATTCTTAGTTTGATTGACTATGCCATAATTTAGCCAGTAGTTAGAGAATTGGTCACAATAATTCCCTAGCTACTGACAGATATGGATTCCTAAATAGCTATTCTATTAGAACTAACTACGAGGACGAGAATTCTCGCTAATAAAACCGATTAAATCACCACGAGCCGCACTAGCATACTCATTAGCCACTTGGCACGTTCCCGCATTCATGTGACCGCCACCTTCGTATTGCAACATCAACTGCCCAATGTCAATGGGACTGGTGCGACTAATCACCGACTTACCCACCGCAAACACCGTATTTTGTTTCTGCTTGCCCCACATGATATGCATGGAAATATTGCATTCTGGAAACAACGCATAAATCATAAACCGATTACCCGCATAGATCGTCTCTTCATTGAGTAAATCTAGCACCACCAAAGAACCATAAACCTTAGCACAGCGCCGAATTTGCTCAATAAATTGCGGTTCCTGAGCCAGATACATCTCCAACCGTTCCTTGACATCCGGTAATTCCATAATTTCGCTAATAGCCTGATGACGGCAAGCCTCAACTAACTGCATCATCAAAGCATAGTTAGAAATCCGAAAATCCCGAAACCTTCCCAAACCGGTGCGCGAATCCATCAGAAAGCTCAGCAATACCCAATCTTTAGGATGCAAAATATCTTCAAGATCAAATTGAGCCGCATCACACTTATCCACCGCTGCCATCATATCTTGGGGGATCTGCGGGAACTTCAACTTACCGCCATAGTAGTTATAAACCACCCGCGCCGCCGAAGGAGCCTCCGCCTCAATGACATGATTTTGCAGTTCACCATAGACCCGCAGCGTCTCACTAGCATGGTGATCAAAAACCAAATAAGCCGCTTCATGGTAAGGCAAATTAGTGAGAATATCCCGATCAGTCACTTCAATTTTGCCATCTTGCATATCCTTGGGGTGGACAAACAAAATGTCATCGATCATGTCTAACTCTTTGAGTAAAACAGCGCTCACCACACCGTCAAAATCACTACGGGTAATTAAACGATGTTTTGCAATCTGACGGCTAGATGCAGAATTAATGCCACTCATAAGCTGATGGGGGTATTGCAAAGTTGGGTTAAGAAAAACAAAAAATAGACCAGAACTAGACCAGAAATAAATGCTAGAGATTACCGCATTAGGTTGAGCCAGACTAACGTAAATCACTTTGTTTACGATTTAGTTGACGTATAGGCTTAGTTACCTATAAAGCGGCTATCAATCAAACTGCGACAGATGTTGCAACAAATAAATATTAACCGAAATTCCACAAACAAATTACCTAAATATTACGGCAGGACATAACCCAATTGATTGTGTTCTGCACAACATAGCTGTAGCGTCTAGCTCCCAAATCCCTTTAGCCTCAAACCCAGCCCCGCAAAATATCACCACAAAAACACATCATTGCAAAAAACAAAATAATTTGATCTCTTGATAAATTTGTGACCCCACTGGGTAAAATCATGGACACCAGAGTGAATCACAAGTTTTTTTCAGACTTAGTATTTCAGATTTCTATTGGGGTTTTGACTTGGAGTTTGGCATATGGCACGTAGTCTGCGATCTGTTTTACAGTTCTTTGTTAACCTGCTATCGCGCTTGCGGAAGTGGTTGAATAAGATAGGTAGCCCGTTTCGGATTAATCGCCGTTTTGTGCGCAACCTAGACTCCCTCGCCCGCAGCGGCAAAACCCAAGCGGGGTTCGTTTTACCTGTCGTCGCTTTAGTTACCACAGCGGTTACCCTTTTAGTCGTGGTCACCGTCTCGCGGTCAGCGGATCGCGCCCAAAACGCTGCCAATAACCGGGTCCAAGAAGCCTTCCGCAGCGCCAACACACCGATTATTGATCGCGGTCGGCTCAAAATTGCCAAACTAATTAGCGACACCGAGCAGCAACAGCGTACTACCCCCTCAGATACCCTGCTCAATACCGTATTTCAAGGCACAGACTTTACCCTGCCCGATGAAATCCGCTTGCAGATCAATACTGAATTCGACGGTGTAACAGGGTTTAAATACACCGCAGCCAGTATTTCCGATAATGAAGTTTCTAATACCGCTTGGAAATTTCCCATTGATACCGATGGCAATGGGAAATACGATACTTTCGGGTTATATAGCATTCAGTTTCGCGCTAAACCAACCAATGTTAATACACGGGGCATTTCCCCCCTAGAGTCCCGTAGTAAACCGATGGAAGCTGGGACGCTCTCCGGTAACTGCGCTGGGGCATCCGCTAACGTCGCCACCAATGAAGGTTGGGAATCAGGCACGGACGGCAAACTCCGCAAAGCATTTTTTGTCTATGCCACAACCATTCCTATTACCGTATTACCCAGCGCCTCAGATATTGGCGGCGCATCGGGTAGCCCCACGACAAATATTGCCAATTATGAAGTCTTTCGCGGCAGTCGGGTTTTTAGCGCCCTAGAATTGCAACAAGACCGCCTCCGCACTCCCCTCAACAATAACGCGGTATGGTTTGAAGGGGATGTAGAACTAGCTCGTTCTGCCACCTTCCGCCTCAATGGTCGGGTATATAGTGGCGGTAACTTGATGGTCGGCTCCTTAACTGGCAATCCGATTACCTTCTATCAAGTCAGTGCCAGCAACAACGATGCTGATTCCAGCAATGGTACTGATGCTGGTTCATGCTATTACAGCGAAGATAACGCCACCGTCATCGTTGCCGGTAATACCGTTGAAGGGGATGCCCTATCTACCGATAACACCCTTGGCGGCGCAGACTTTCACCTATTTCTGAAAGATAACGCCAATCCCCTTAGCAACACCAGCTTGGGGGTAGCTACCTTAAGTAACACCACCCAGAGTGTGGCTGATGCAACTAACAACCGAGGTGCAGACGTACTATTCAATGAATTGGAATTAACCCGACGGGTGTTCCGCCTAGTAAACCAAGTCTTGACCACCGCCTCCCCCAACGGTGCATTGTATTCCGCAGGTACTACGCCGGTAGTCATTCCTACGGCTCCGGCAGTGGTGTCTTATTTAAACGTTGCCTATGACGATCCCTACACGGTTAAAGTCAGTACGGCAAAACGGGTGCTAGATGAGGGTTTAAGCACTAGGGCTGAATTTGACCTGGCCCGCCGTAGTGCCTATGAGCAATATTTCCGAGATCGCTTACGGAAAGTGCCATCCATTGAAGTTGGTTTTAGTGCAGCGGTTAGTAAATTAAGTACTAATACTGGGGACCCTACCTCAATTTTAACCCGCCAAACCATCACCAATCCTGATGGTACTGTTGGTTATGAGTGGTTGCCACCGGTGGAGTGGCTCATTCCCTTTGACACTAACAATACTAGTTTTAACCGCACTATTGCTAGCTATACGACAGGTACAACTAAATATAATGGGCGCGGTTTCTTGAGCTTAGGCACAAGTTCTGGGGGCACTGCACCCACAAACACGATTACGCTGAATGTTAACTCTAGTACCAAGCTCGCCAATCCCCCAGCCATTGATCCTAAGGATGAATCGACCCGCAAGCAGATATACTTGGGCGACCGAATTTTGGTGGGGAATAACTTACCGGCTAGATGGCCTTACTTTGATGCTGACGGTAAGTTTAGTTACATTGATGCCACTAAACAGCAAACCTATGCCTTTACGGTCAGCGCCAACACGGTTTCTTTCTGGAACTCCCCTACAAGTATCAGCACTGCCACGGGTAGTGAGCGCACCCGCACCACCCAAGCCTATACCCTAGAGTCTTTAGGGGTATCGGATCGCAATGGTTTCTGGGAACTATCGGCTGCGGCAAATCCTGCTGATGCCAACCCCTTGTCCGCCGCCAACCAAGTTAACACCGTACCCAATAGCACCCCCACCACAGGCGGCCTACGGGTAGTGGTGAACTCAGGGATTTATACCAAGCTCAGTCCTACGGACATGGGTACAACCCGTACCGTTGATGCTCCTGGGACTTTCCTGCCGACCTATCACACTGGGGTTAGTGATGATTCGGCAACAACTAACATTGACGAGTCTGCTGCGCCGATGTTTGACTCGAAGTTGCAGGACAGCTTCGGTAACTTGATTGATACGCGCAAATTTGCTAGCCCTGACGATTCTGCCACTACTAGCGTAGACGAAAGCAAGACGAAAAACTTTGTGGTGTGGCCCGATTCGATGCCATTATCGCCGGAAATTCGTTGGCTCAGCGCTGCCACCACACCAGCGGTCACCACTCCCACTGCCGGTTACTATCGCATCAAACCGGGAGCCAAAGATCTCACCCAATATAGTGCTTATACCAATAACAATGGCGCAGATATCACCAGCACTAGCGCCACACAAATCCCCTTAACCGGAGATAATATTCCCCGGGGCAACCTGCAAATGCGGGCTGCGGCAGTTTATCACTATAAGTACGACTCTTTTAATACCAACAGCTTGACCCAGTCCGACTATCAAAGACCAGTCGCCTGCGTCAGCAGCTACTATGACAATTCTTTCTCCTATTTAGAAAACCCCTTCGCGGCTCCTTCTTCTACCAATAGCCGCATTTCCACGGCATTTAACCGCAGTGGCTCACGGTGGAATGATGGCTCAACCACGGGGGTATTTGGTAAGGGGGGCTTGTCTAATAATGGCATCGTCTATACCCCCCTGATCCATGCTGGTAATATGCCAGCTTTGTCGTCTGGTATTGCTTATAGCTCTACCACGGGCTTGTTTAGTGGCTATGTTGATGGGGCCCGCAACCCCGCTGATGGCAATATTGCCTTTGGCGATCGCCTTGCCTATCAAGCAAACCTAGTTTTCCCCAATGGGCGTTTAGTTAATGAGCAATTGCGCAAAGTCTTGCTGAAGATGCTCGGTGATGGCACAGCAAATAACCCCCTCAATAACCGTACCCCATCCCTAGCCAAGCTGACCCTAGCCGAACAATCAACCCTTGATGCTAATCTCTGCGCTTTGCAGATCATGCAAACTAGTGGTTCATCAGGCAACGCCTTAACAGCCACGGCGGCAAATACTGCCGGTACTGGTGGCGCGGCTGATGTAGCCCCTAATGCACTTAATGGAGCCAAACTACCCCACGGCGCAATCAAAGAAGCGGCTTTCTTGGATGGCAGAGAAGTCAAGTCTTTGACCCGTAATGAGAATATGTACCGCAGTAGCACTGATGTTACAGATAAGAGTTACGGATCAGGACGGGAAGCCAGATTAGTCAGTGGTAACTCTGCGGGGACAGTTAACCTTGGCTTTAGTGACCGTCCTGATATTTATGATCTAGATATTGAGCAACGGGAACCCTTAGAAATTCGTGTTACCGATCTCGACCTAGATATGCTGCGAGGCGGTACGGTGACAGGCAGTAATAATGCTCTGGTGGGTAGTACTGGTTTAGCCACAGAATATCTCTTACCCTATAGTGGTTTGATCTATGCCACCAGAGAAGATGCCCTTAAAGATCTCAGCGATAACAGCAACTCTGATCCGACCACCCGCAGCGCCATTAGTGCCACTGATGCCATTCTTGATCCGAGCCGTCGTCCGAGTGGGATTCGTGTAATTAATGGCTACCGACTCTGGCGGGGTACTAGCAGTTCACCACCAGACTGGACCGAAGCCACCAAGGGCGAAAAGGGTTTAGTTTTAGCTTCTAATTTGCCGGTATATATCAAAGCGCAAAATGATCCCTTTGGCTTAACTCCGGCTTCTAATCGGGGTGGCTTTAATGTGCATCAACGCAATGGCACGTTAATTCAAGAGTTTAATACCGCTTTAAATGAAGACACCACCAATGCGACCACTCAAGCCGCGATTTGGGATAACTTCTATACCCGTCTGCCCAGTGATCGTAATGGTAACTTTGCCTGTCGCAAGGGTGACGCGCGTTGTGGTAGCACTGGGGACGAATGGCGACCCGCCACGGTAATTGCTGATGCCTTTACGGTGCAGTCGGCTTCGTTTAGAGATGGTTATCGTTCCGATGGTGACTATGATTTACGGAATAACGAAAATACTTCCACCAGTCCCCAATGGCAAGACATCCGCGAGCGCACCACGGCAGAACAACTTAAAGACAGCCCCTATGTGCTAGATCGGCGCAAGATGGGTTTATGGAATAACAACTTTGTCACCAGTGCCAACTGGATGAATGGCTATAACTCTGATGGTCAAGCAGTGACTACCATTGCCACGACTAATCCCTTCCCATTACAGAACCTGAGTAGTTTTAATGGCAATGGGGTCACACCAGTGCAGCGCCGGATTGAATCTAGGGAATATGGCATGGAAATCTGCCGTAAGTTGCCGGTCAGTCGTTGTACTTTTGCCGATTGGAGTAAGGACGAAGCAGGAACGACGGCTTTACCAGACAGCGCCACTTACAACACTACTACCTTTACTCCAGCTACGCCGACAGGGTTGCTGCCACAGGATCGCCCCCGTTGGATTGATCCCCAAGACAGTCGTTATGCGCGGCGGTTATCATTCCTACGGTTTGACGACATCTATAAAGATGGCAATATGCAGCTAGTAATGGCACAGTTGTGTCAAGCAATCGCTGGGCAAGGGCGGCGGCCAGGGGATGCTTCAAATAATATACCGGCTTGGCCGATTCCCATTGGGGTGATGTCTAATAATTCCAGTGTGACTTATAACCCTGATGCCCAAGACAACAATGGTAATACCGATGCTGGGAATCGCGTTGACTCTTATACCTATCCGCATATCATTGGTTTGAACCAAACCATGCCTTTTAATGCAAGGAGCGCCAACCAGTTTGTTGCCTATGGTACTGTACCCTGTCCCCCTGAAGCCAAAGCACGGGTGTATTTTGGTGATCCAGTGGGACCAAATAATGCTAATGTGCGTTATCGGGAAATTACTGAAGGGGCACAACGCAACTCAACGGTTACGCCTAGTTTGTTGACGACATTGCCAGCACCAACTATGGGCAATGTGCTCGCTTGGGCCAACCCCGGAACAAATGCTAACACTGGCCCCGCTACTGGCGAGCCAACCACAGGTGATACTACCGATACGGCTAAAGTTTATCGGATCTTCCGCTTCCGGGTCACTGTGGATAACCTATCCGGTGTTAGTAGCAGTCCTGCCAAGGTAAACCTTAGACTAGCTAGTGGCATTGATACTTCTGTAGCTACAAATGTCACCACTAATGGCGGCACAGGTTTTGCGGCTCAGCCAGGACAGGCTAGTAACAGCGGTACGAAGCAAACCACGGCAATCAATCCGGCAATTATGGGAGCAATTCCTAGCGCGGCCCAAGCTGTGGATACTAATCCACCCATTACCAATACCGCTAACTATCTTAATGCTGCGGGTATTACCGCCCTATCCCCAGCCATTAGCCCAGCGGTACGGGCTGTAGACGCTTCTCCTGTGGCTGCGGCATCCCAAACGGGGACAGACTTTTTGAACCAGCTTTATTTGATTGGTGATAATCGCACTGGTAACTCTTGCCCCCTAGATCCCACCTTAACCACAGCGCAAACTGATGGCACTGCTTGTACTGGCACAACCAGCACCACAGCCCTTGTACCACTGCCAGCGGTGGGGACACTGACCAACGGTGGCCCAAATACTTTTGAACTGAGCTTTTTAGGCTCAGAGGTAAACAATACCCTTCTTGGTGGTAACACTTATACCAATAGTGGCGGTGTGCTAACTAAAGACGTGGCCGTATTGGTGGTACGGGACAAAGCCGCTGAACCCGAAGAATACTTTACCCTTAGCCTCGCGCCAAACGCGGCATCCCCAGAATTAGTCTTGACCAATGGTGCTGGTGCTGGTACAGCCATTGTGGGACGGATTCGCCAAGATATACCGGCAGCCCAAAATGGCACAACTTGGAGTCAGCCTAGACCCGCTAACAATACTTGTACGCCACCGATTCCTGCCATTGTCTCCACCTCAACTACTACTACAAATACGTCGGATGATATGCCGATTCCGACCGTGACAGTTGGTGCAACACCAGCCCCAGCAGCAATGCCTACTTGTCCTCCATCGCCGACCCCAACCCCATCACCTACACCCACCCCGTCGCCGACCCCAACTCCATCACCGACTCCGGCTAGTGACGGTACGATGTTGCCACCGCCGATCTTTGGTACGCTCCACAGTGCCATGCCGTCGGGTCCGGGGGGAATGCCCACAGCAGCTTTAATGCCCCAGCTAGGGGATGTCAGTAACTCACTGTTAGGAGCTACTTATCCGTTTATTCGCACAGACAATAACCATACCTATCAACAGTGCGAAGGGCCAACCGTTAACGGTACAACCACTGGTTATGGTGGTACTAACTATTCTGGTTTAACTTCTACAACGCGGGTGGCCCCAGTTACGCCAATTACCGCAGCACTGGCAGCCAACTATATTCCTTTCACCGCTAATGCTACGACGAATATCATCACTGCTAGTGCTGGGACTTATGCCAATAATACAGCGCTCCGTCTGATTGCAGCAGGAGGCACATTACCGGCGGGTTTATCAGGCAACACCACTTACTACATCATTAACGTCAGTGGTTTAAGCTTCTCACTGGCGACGACCGTTGGTGGTACAGCCGTAGACATCACCAGTGCGGGTTCAGGCAACTTTGGCATTGTGAATGAAAACTGCCGCGTTGATCCACCGCAACCAGCGCCCATTGCAACCACGGCTCCGGCTCCGACCTTAGATGTGCTAGCCAATCGGAAGACCCTCTATGGTATTGGCACTCAAGCAGACTTTCCACCCCAACCCAATCAATACGACACAGTTAATAATACTGTGGTTGATGGAGCCACACCGCTGATTGCGGGGATGAATAAAAACTATCCGAACTCTAGTGCCCGTAACTTGTGGTTCCGGACTACTGGGCGTAGCAACTGGTTAGCTGAAGCTAATACAGTAGATGAAGGTTGGAATACTTCCCGTAACTTGTTTATCAACCAGATGCCTTGGCCTGCCATTGGTGTTGGTACAGGGAATCCTTACTTTGCATCACGACTGATTTTGCCAGAAACGGTTTGTGTTGACACTACCAATGCTCAAGTAGATCCCTATTGTGCCCAGGCTAATCTGGCTATCGCTGGGGCTGCTACTACTTCGTCACCTACGACCCTAGCCAATTTAAATATCCCGTGGAACCCCATGTTCCCCAGTAATAGTGGTGGTGGTAGTAACACCGTTGATGGCACGCAACCGGCTTCAGGTTTTGCGGTCTGTGGCGCGACGGGTAATTCGCGGCGGTATCAGTCCAGTAGTTGGCAAAATGCGAATGACTTTACCAAATCTGGCACTACTGACGGCTGCGCCACCACAATCCGAGCCGCTGTGCAAGACTTTTATAATGACTTGATGGCCACTAGTCTTGATCCAGCTAATGCTTATCCCACAACATTTAAGGGAATTAATCTAGCTAATACGACCACCTATCCCCTAGCGATGCAGTCGGGGGCAACGGCTAGCTCTTTGACTAACAGCGCTGCGACTCTTTATGGCTCTTTGGGGCGCAGTACTACTGGCACAGAAACCCTGTTGACGATTACGGCGAAAAATACTTTTGCCGATAATCGGGTTAACGTGATCAACCTGTGTAATTTACCGGGCATTGCCACCCGCACCGATAATGCCACCGATGGTAGCGTGGCCATGACCTCGGCACCAGATGATGCCACTGCGGCTTGCGCTACGGCTGACGTTAATGCGAATAGTCCCAGTACTGCCAGTCGTGATACCACCGTAGTTTTGCGCGGTACGTTGAAGTTAGTCGCTAACCATGATGCCAACAACACACTTAATGGCCCGTCACCGATATTTATCCTGCGCGGCAATGCTTTTAATAACGTTTCATTAGAAGGTTTGCGGGTGCAGTTAGATGGCGTTGAACCCAATAATGTTTTCTGGGTGATTCCTCGGGTGAATCGCACCGTAGACCGAGATGCTGATGCCTTTACCATCAAAGGTGATAGCCGCGTCTCTGGGGCAATTTATCCTAGCGCCGTGATCGGTAACTTTATCGGCAAAATGGGCACTACTTCCTCGGTTGACAATAAAACAGTCACTACTACCCTCAATATTGACAATAACGTTGATATTCGCGGGGTCAGATTCCTAGGCTTCCGTAGTATTTTGGCAGGCAGTGTCACTGATGCGACTAGCTGTACCGTTGCCACCACCACCGATCGCAGTGCTTGTGTGGGTAGTGCTATTAGCATTGGTAATCAAGTGGTGGCAACGGCGATTACTACGGTGGATCAGCCGCAGACTGTACCTGTTTTGCAAATCCATGCCCCGACCTATGTGAGTAACCTCACTGGTCAAGCGACTATTGCTGACAATACTAGCCAAGATGGTTCTATCAATGGCGATCCCACAGCTAATAGCAACCGTGGTGCAAAGTGGATTCAGCAAGCAGACGACACAGAGGTTAATGTTTACATTGTGGCGGGTAACCAACCTTCGCGTTCTTATGCGACGATCACCAGTGGTGGTAATACCTTACCTGGTGTAGCCAGTACCACCAACCTTGCCGATAGTAATGGCGGACTACATAACTTTGTCCGGTTCATGGAAAACTGGTTTGGTAATGCAGCGAAGATCTCCGGCGGATTTATCCAAAATACCCGCACAGTTTATGCTACAGGTCCCTTCCAGCCGACAAGTCCTTATCTGCCTCTGAGTTCGGGCACGCCTAACGTGTCGAGCTTTATCCAGACAGCTTTTATCAACCCATTGATAGGAACAAATGCTTCAGATTTACTGCGTTGGCAGCGGAGTACTTTCTTGCCTGGTTGGTCTTATGCCTCGGCTACCGGCGCAACACAACAATTGCCTTATTATGGTGCGCCATTACGCTTGTGGGGCTTTGATGTGGGATTACTCACCCAGTCACCGGATCGCTTTGCGGAACGTTTTGCCAAGTCCTTGCCGAATCCGAATGAGTTCTTTAGAGAAGTAGATCGTTCTGATACATGGGTGCAGTCTCTGATGTGTGCGGTACAGCCACCCAATGTCGGTACGAGTAATACCACAGCCCGTCAAGGTGGCACGCTGGTTTTAGCTAATACTTATACGGTATGGGCATTAAATGGACAGAAAGATCTGCCTGGTCAGTGTAGTGGTATTCGTACAACCACAAATCTCAGCAGCGGTAACTATAACTAAAACTTAGCGCAAGCAAATTTAGTTCTCAAATATCAAAGCACTAGGATTTATCGAAACTCCTAGTGCTTTTTATCGGGAATTTGGCTCTAAAATTCTGTTTTGCTATGATAAAGTCATTTAAAATTATTTTGGTACATTAAGAGCACTTTACCACCCCCCGCCTACGGCGTACCCCTCCTCTGGAGGGGAATTTTAATCTTCTTCTTTAATTCCCCTCCTCTGGAGGGGTGGCAGGCAAAGCCTGACGGGGTGGTGTTATTTATTGCTTTCAAGCCGTGCCATTCTTAATTTGATTGACTATAAGAATGAGATACTGTTTGATTTTTACATCCGATCCAACACGTCAATCCCTAACAATCCTAAACCTAATTTGAGAGTCTTAGCCGTCAAATCGCATAACCGCAACCGATCCGCCCGTTCCGTTTCTTCGGCTTGCAATACGGGACATTGCTCAAAAAATTGATTAAACTTCTGACTCAATTCAAATAGATACTGGCACAAACGATTAGGATACAAATCCTTACCAGTTTCGGCGATGACTTCCGCAAATTGCAGCAAGTGCTTGCCTAAAATGCGCTCAGCTTCTGTATTGACCGGCAAAATATCATGGTGTGCTAATTGACTAAAATCAATGCCACCTTTACGCCCAATGCCCTGCACTCGCACATAGGCATAAAGCATATAGGGAGCAGTATTTCCTTGCAAAGCCAGCATTTTATCGAAGCTAAACATATAATCACTGGTGCGATTTTGGGAAAGATCGGCATATTTCACCGCGCCTAACCCCACCCGTGCTGCCACCGTTGCCTTAAATTCATCACTTACTTCGCTATTGCGGGCGGCTAAATCTTGCTCTGCGCGACTCACTGCCTCATCTAATAAACTCTTGAGGGAAATCGTATCCCCAGAGCGAGTTTTAAACTTCTTGCCATCTTCGCCCAGCACCAAACCGAATGGCACATGGGTTAACTGCACCGATTCAGGAATCCAACCTGCTCGATGCGCCACTTGAAACACCTGCGCAAAATGCCCTGCCTGTCCCGCATCGGTGACATAAATGATCCGCGTGGCTTGATCTTCCTTAATGCGATATCGCAACGCTGCTAAATCCGTTGTGGCATAGTTATAAGCGCCATCAGATTTCTGCACAATCAACGGCAACGGATCACCATCTTTATTCGTAAAACCTTCCAAAAAGACACATTGCGCTCCCTGATCTTCTTGCAGCAAACCTAATTCTTTTAAATCTGCCACCACTGAGGCTAAGAAAGGATTATAAAAAGATTCGCCCCGTTCGGTTAGCTGAATATCCAACAAATCATAAATCTTCTGAAATTCGCGACGAGACTGTTCGCAGAGCAATTCCCATGCTAAACGAGCTTCCGTTTGTCCCGACTGCAAATCTACCACCGCTAAACGAGAAGTATCCTTAAAAGCTTCATCTTCATCAAAACGCTTTTTCGCCGCCCGATATAATGCCACCAAATCCCCCAATGCCAACGCATCTGCCTTCACCAGTGCATCGGGATAAGCTTCTTTAAGATAAGTAATCAACATCCCAAATTGTGTGCCCCAGTCCCCCACATGATTGAGCCGCAGCACATCATGTCCTTGGAATTCCAAAACCCGCGCAATGGAATCGCCAATAATTGTGGAACGCAAATGACCAACGTGCATTTCCTTGGCAATATTCGGACTAGAAAAATCCACAATTACCCGCTCCGGTTGGGTCAGCTTGGCAATACCGAGGCGTTCATCCTGCTGCATTACCGCCAAGCGTCGTCCCAAATATGTCTGCTGCAAAAATACATTAATAAATCCTGGCCCCGCAATGGTGGGAGTTTCACAAATATCATCTAATTCCACAGCGGCAATAATTTGCTGGGCAATAGCTTGGGGCTTTTGTTTTAGCTGCTTGGTCAAACCCAGCGCCACATTACACTGATAGTCGCCAAATCGCGGGTCTTTCGTCGGCGCTACCACCGGATCAATAGAAGCAAATTCGGCACCAAACGCCACACCACAAGCCGCTTGAAACCGTTGTTGTAAAATAGATAGAACCGAGTTAGACATCTGGGGAATTGCCGTGATATTGCGTGACTAAAAGAACTTACGCAGCAATTGCTAAGACCCTCACCCCTAGCCCCTCTCCCAAAATGAGAGAGGGGAACAAGAAATTAATCTCACTCCCCTTCTCCCGCTCTGGGAGAAGGGGTTGGGGGATGAGGGCAATTTGGGTTTTGCGTAAGTCCTAACTAAAAGAACTAGACTAAAAACCTAGAAGATCCCCGACTTCTTGAAGAAATGGGGGATCTTTTGTCGTGTACCTAAGCAGCTAAAATTACCAGCTAGGCAAAGTTACCAGCTAGATTTGACTACACCGGGCAACAGACCACGGTGCGCCATATCCCGCAATACGTTGCGGCACA
>JBAXSK010000095.1:0-13828 GCA_037130765.1 Pseudanabaena sp. ELA607 | reverse complement strand
CTTAGTTTGTCGTCAGGGAGAATCTCTAAGCGTTGTACTATTTCATTTTTAATTGCGTTCATAGTGCCTTTCCTTATTGAGAATAGAGATTGCTTAAATCTAGTGCTTGTGGGTGATATTGATCGCGTTCGTTGATTTGGCAATGATGAATGAAGTATCAATGAATATTGTCAAGGTTCTTTTCTCCATTCATGTACTTGTCAATGTTAGTGGTAAAGTCAACTGGGGCTTGAGTTTTGATGCGTTTGAGTTTGTTTAAGATGCCTGTTTTGGGTTTGGTTGCGGTTTTGGCGATCGCAAGTTGCTTGACGAATTCGTATAGCTCATCAAGGTTGTCTTCTTCGATTTTGTTGATTTCAGCGTAGATTAGTTCTTTAAGAGTCATGGTGATTTGCCCTCAACTGAATTAGATTAACCTTAGTTCTATCTATTCTATATCATTTATCTCAAAAAAATCTTAACAGGATTGATGTAAGCTGTGACAGTTAGGGGAAGAGTTCTGAAAGTCCCCCAGAATTGGGGGATTTAGGGGGCTAGATCGCAACTTCTCAAATACACTCTAACCCTTCACCAGTCTCTGTAATCGCTCCACTTGACTCCGAGAAAAGTCGAGACCATCAGCACCTAGTCGTTCCCAAATCTGGAGAGCCTGCTGTGCAAAATCCAACGCCTCTCCATAGCGCTTCTCTGCTTCCAGTACCTGCGCTAACCCTGACTGAGCAGAAGCTACTTGATTTTGTAGTCCTACTTCTTGCGCTAGGGAAAGCGATCGCTCAAACCAAGGGCGAGCATCCTTGGGGCGATCACGAACGATAGCAAGATCCCCTAAGTTGCCACAGCGTGTAGATTGATATGCTTTATTTCCTAGTTTTTCGGTGATCGCCAATGCCTGCTGATAGTAAGTCTCGGCGCGATCGTATTGCTGCTGATGTCGCGCAACTGATCCCAGATTGTTGAGAACAATTCCCTCTCCGTCTTCATTGCCCAACTCCCGATAAGCTGCTACTGCCTCTTGATAGTACTGCTCTGTCTTTTTCCAGTCTTTACGCTGACTGGCAACCAATCCTTGCATCCGAGATGCCTCTGCGAGATCGCCACGACTGCCTCCCCGTTCCATCGCCGTTGCCATTTTGTCCGTCCAAGTTGCTGCGAGATCGGTTTCTCCCCGCGAGTAGTGAACACAAGCTACATGGTAAGCCCCCCACCCTGCATCGCTCCATTTGCTCAGAGCTTGCCCTGCTTCATAACACCACTCGCCAAGGCGCATCCTCTCATCCCAGTAGCCACGAAATTCGAGAAATTTGTTGAGTGCGCTATCTAAATCAATTAACATCTGTGCCGCCTGTGAATCTTGGAGGGTTCTGGGGATGCCAGAGAGTTCCCGTAGGGTATTGGCGATCCCTTCTAGGGTTTGCCACTCCGCCTCCAATTTGTCAAAGGTCTTATAGTTTCTAGACCCACCTCCATATTTTTGGGCATAGTCCACCCAGTAGCGGAGGGCTTTGCGCTGGTCATTCGCATCGAGTTGGGCAGAGAAGAAGGGAATTCGGATTATTGCAGGGGTGTTACTTAGGGCAATAATCACATAGTTACGAGTGAGGGGATGCAAACCAAAGCGTTCTCCCTCTAGGTCATTTACCAACGACAGCGCGATCAACCGTTCCAATCCACTGCGAATTTCCGTAGGAGTTAATTTGGCAATATCTACTAGCGCATCTACCGTTGCAGGAGTCAGAAACACAGACAGCACCGATAACAGCGTGAGATCGATCTTGGCTAGACCCCGCACCGCATCATTAAACAAAAAGCCATACAAATCGCTAGAAGCTGCCGCATTCCGCAATCGTTCTAGAGCTGTATTGAAGCTATAACCCTTTTGGGCGATCAGTCCCAAAGTCCAGTCCAGAGCCAGAGGATTTCCCGCCGCCGCATCATAGAGAGCCTGCCATCCATTTTCCCCTGCTTGCCGTAATTCCTGTGCGACCCTCGGTTGCCGTTGCCCCGTCTGCTGCATCAGTTCTATCGCTTCTTTTGGAGTCAATTTATCGAGTCGAATCGTGAGCGCACTTTCCCCCGTGCGATAGCGACTGGTGATAATCGCCTTATTGGGAGCAGGTAACTTCCGCAGAAACTCGGCAATTTGGTCGCGCTCCTCACGGGTAAGGGTTTCGAGATTATCCCAAATCAACAATACCCGCCGCCCCCGCAACGCATCCAACAAAGCCCGCCGCCGCTCCGTAGCATCGGTGATTTGCACGATCTCCGACTGTCCCAAGATCCGCGCAAACTCCCGACAGAAGGCATCCAAAGACGACAAAGCGAGGGTTTCCTGTCGCACCCCATCAGGGGATAGCCAAGTGGTTTTCGCAGAAGCAAACAGATAGGCATCAAATACCGCCTGTTTTCGCGCCAGAGCCGCCACCTCTAACGCCAAAGCCGTTTTTCCCATGCCGCCAATCCCATCAATGGCAACACCCCAACCGCGATCTTCTGGACTCAATGCCTCTAGACATCTTGAAATATCATTTTCGCGCCCCACAAAAACATTGTTATAGCGAGGCAAATTGTCTGGCACATCAGCCGCCTTGTTCCCACCCTGCAACTGCGCCAACCTTGCTTCTAAGCTCTCGACTTCTTGGCGTTTTTCGTCTAGTTGCACCTTGAGATGGGCGGGAATCGTCAAATTGGTATAACCTGCGGCTTGGGTCTCCAGTACCGTCAAAATCATTTTTGCCGTAGATAAGATTTGCTCCAATTCAGATCGATTAGCCATTGTTTGCTCCATCCCTCAATCTTGCTTCTAATGCTGCTACTTCCAGACGTTTCTCTTCCAATTCTATCCGCAGATGAGCAGGCATTTGGAGCCTACCAAAACCCGCCGCTTGTTCTTCGAGAATAGCTAGCGATCGCCGCGCCATTGCCAAAGCTGGAGTCACTACCTCCTCATTTGTGATCACCCTAGGCAAATCCCCACCCTGAGGTTGACTAGGCAAACCCTTACCACCCCGCAACATCGCCACAGGAAAATCCTCCGTCGCCGTGTCAAAAAATGGTGTTTGATCCGCCTGACGTAGCGATCGCGCACTTTGAGCCACCGTTTTACCGAGATACGTCATCACATTGCCAAGGGTGACAAGGCGATCGCCCGATTGATTTGCCGCTCCCTTTAACGCCTCAATCAAATGAAAGGTATAAACACTAAGAGCATTATCAGGACGTACCCAAGAACTTTGATTTCCCCTCGATGACGTAAATACCGCCCGACCTTCCCCTTGCTTCAGCGCATCAACCACACCTTTTGGCAAAGCCGTAGCTAAAAAATCTGCTGGCAGATCGCCCTTAGCACTAGCCATTCCCTCCGCATGACAACTATCAACGATCACCCAGAGCCTCTTAGCCTCGATCTCTTTTAACTTCTCACTCAAAGTTTGAGCAGAAAGCGCTGTCTTGGGAATATCTTCGCGATCGAAGTCATGCTGAAGCAAATAGTAAGTATTACTGGAAAGGTCATAGGTTCCATGCCCAGAGTAGTAAATGACGATCGTCGCATCTTTATCGCGATCGGCACAGGCTTTTAACCAGTCCAAACCTTCCAAAATAGCGTTTCGATTCGCTTCCCGATCGTGTAGTAACCGCACATGATCGGGCGTATTCGGATATGCACAAAAATTCACATCAGTCAGTACAGCTTTAAGCGCTTGAGCATCCTTAACTGTTACTGGAAGCGACCAACGCGGATTAGCAGTAGTACCAACTCCAATCAATAGCGCGTAACCATGAGTAAAGAGATCTGACATCTAAGTATAAATCTAGCAATTAGTTAAGACTCAGAATAATCTAAAATCTCACTAAATTTCAAATTATCCATTTGAATGTAGCAGGTGACGAAACAGCGATCGCAAAGTTTTTCCAACTTGATATGGCGCTTTTCCCATTGTCTCAGATACTAATGCGATCACGCTACATCCTTAACCTTATTAAGTGCGATCGTCCGCGTAAGTATCGAATCAGTTGCGATCGTCAACAGCAAATCTTACAGAATTTCAAATCATCAATAATCCATAAGTTTTCCATACTGAAAGCCTCTCACGACATATTCTGATTTTTACATGACTAGGGACAAATGCGATCGCATTTTTTGGAGAGAGATTAACAATGTTGCTATACATGCCAAACAGCTACAGCTAATTCCTTTTTGCTAAAATAGCCATCAACAACAGATTCTCACCTTGGTTAAACCCATGATTAGTCGAGAAACCTTAAAAATAGCTACTCATACCATAGACGACACCCAACTAGAAATATTGCATCGCATCATCTTGGCATTCAGTTCACTACTGGACTTGCCAGAATGCTTGAAGGTCATGTTAGACAAGATGTCTGACCCACAAAGGGCAAATCCCTATGGGACGGGCATCTTGCCTATTTATGACTAAGATTTGTTAGCCTCATGAAAACAGAAATAGCTGTAGTAACCCACAACATAACTGATAAACTCTAGGTTCTGGCATAGGCTGCCATTGGTTCCTTAATTAGTTTGATGTAGAGATGTTTAAACGTAGAACGCACCACTCGCGGCAAACCAAAATCAATCGGCATAATCGAATCAGGTAAACGCCAATCATCCATCTGCCAACTGTCGAGGGGATCGCCCACCCATGTCAAATCCGCCAACTCACCACATAAACCCTGCTCCATCATCTCTTTAGCAATAGGCACGATTTCCGGTTCCACTTGCAAAATCGCTAACATGGCCCGATCTAAAGCAAATACATTCCGTGATGCACCCAAAACTCCCAAATGACGCGGCTCACCACCACTAGGGCCATTGCCTTCATGACCAATAATCCCATCAATGATCGTCAATTGCGGATTAATCGTTTGTGCAGTCTCAATCAACATCCGCGCAAATCGTTGGGGATCTTTACCAGCTTCCATGTGCCACCATGCTTTCATTTTACCCGGCACACAACCAAACAGATTTTTCACTCCCAAAGTCACCGTAAGTTGCATATGGGACTTGACTTTAGGCAAATTAATTACCACATCAGCCCCCATCGCTTCTTTACTGAGGCGTAAGTGCTGCAATGCGCCCCCTGTGGCATAGCGATCACCATGAAATTCTACTAGGGGTAAATTTAGCTCTTTAGCCACTGCCAGCAAGCCATTGGCTTCTGCAACACCCTTGGCGCTACCAAAAGCCGGACTATCTCCTAAAAATGGTTTGCCGCCAGCTTCTTGTACCAATTTAGCGATGCAATAAACGATTTCAGGGCGAGTAGTGCATTCCTTCGTTGGTCTGGCTCCGGTGAGTAAGTTAGGCTTGAGCAATACCCGATCTCCGGGCTTGACAATGCTAGAAATGCCACCCAAAGGCTCTAGAACTTCACGCATTATGGGCAACAGTGTGGTGTAATCGTAACTGTGGGCTTGACGCAGACTAACAATAGGTTTCATAGAGTTATGACTATAAATTGACTAAGAATTCCCTAGGGACATGAACCAATTGACCACTAACCTAAGTGATCTCATCAGTATTGTGGAATATGCAACTAGCTAGGTAGGTAAATTAGCCAGGATCTGTAGATTTACAGTTTTTTTATAACCGCATCTATCACTGATCCACAACTAACCCACCACACAAACCCAAACACAGCTTACTATAAAGTCTATTATTTTCATCCGCATCCCCTATGGCCCTTGTTCCTAATCCCTTAAGCCCCAATCCTTTACGCATCGTATTTTTCGGCACACCGGAATTTGCCGTACCTACCTTAACCAAATTAATTGATGCTCCAGATATAGAAATCAGCGGCATTGTGACCCAACCCGATGCCCGCCGTGGTCGAGGCAATCAGTTATTACCGCCGCCAGTCAAAGCCACTGCCCTAGAGCGCGGTCTGATCTGTCCCATTTGGCAACCGGAGCGCCTCAAAAAAGATGCTCTAGTGTTAAATGCTCTGGCAGCTTTAACCGCTGATGTATTTGTCGTAGTTGCCTATGGTCAGATTCTCTCGCAAAAGATTCTCGATCTGCCCCGTTATGGCTGCATTAATGTGCATGGTTCTCTATTACCCCAATATCGGGGCGCGGCTCCGATTCAATGGTCTATTGCCAATGGAGAAACTGTAACCGGTATTACGACCATGCAAATGGATGCTGGTATTGACACAGGGGCGATGTTACTTAAAGACAGCTTAGAAATTACCCCCGCCGACAACAGCGAAACCCTCAGCGCTAAATTAGCTGTGATTGGTGGCGATTTACTATTGCAAACCCTGCGAGATCTGCCACAAATTACGCCCATTCCCCAAGATGATACGGCTGCTAATTATGCGCCCATGATTACGAAAGAACAGTTTATTTTAGATTGGCAGCAATCGGCTCAGCATCTCAATCAACAGATTCGTGCTTTCTATCCCAATTGTTATACGATTTACCAAGGACAAAGATTAAAAGTTCTCGCTTCTATACCAGAATCAATCACTCCAGATGATGACGCACCCCACGGCACAGTTACCGCAATCCGCAAAGGCAGCGGCTTTGTCGTCAAAACTGGTTCCGGTAATTTAGTGATTACTACCGTACAACCAGCAGGAAAGAAAGTTCAGTCAGGATGGGATTTTGCTAATGGAGCGCGGTTGCAGTTAGGTTCTCTTTTGTCATGCCATGAATAGCATCTGTATGATTAGAAGTCTTATCAGATAGAAAAAGAGGGATGATCCCATTTAGTCCAATAGCGTATGTTCCCAAAGCTTAACGCACACCAGTCTGATCATCACGCTGCAAAATACTCATACTGGACGTTACATCTGAATTAGAGCCTATTCCTCAATCATTAAGTATGATTTTGTACCAGAAAGACCGAAAGCTTGAAGTCTAGCTGTGTACTGAGTAAATCAGGCAAGGGCTGTAATACACCCTAACTGGCTAAAACAAAAGTACTGATTAAAACCTTGCGAGGGATAGTGTCTATGTTGCAACAACAGTATTTTGCGAAAATGTATCAGTCCTAATAAAATTGGGTCATGGGGTAAGGCGTGACGCAGTGGCTAATCATCAAAGCTATCGTCTAAATTGCAGCTAAATCAATCACAAGCAAAATAATAATAATCCACCAGATGATAATCAGGTTGTAATTAGGGGCAAAAAAGTTTGCTTAGCCCTAAAATTATTCATGGATTGAGTTAAGCTATTGCTATTACTTGGGCGCAGCAAAAAGTCACTCAACCCCACCCATGATCGGCAAAACACTCGCAGGACGTTACCAAATTGTGCATCACCTAGGTGGTGGTGGTTTTGGCCAGACATTTGTTGCCGAAGATAAGCATTTGCCAGACAATCCCCGCTGCATCATCAAACAACTTAAACCCTCTTCTACTCAGGGGGAAGTGCTACGTTTAGCGCGGGACTTTTTTGATCAAGAAGCCAAAATTCTCTACCGATTGGGTCGCCATGATCAAATTCCCGCCCTGTTAGCCCACTTTGAAGAAGATGAAGAATTTTTCTTAGCCCAAGAACTAGTGGAAGGGCATATCTTGCAAGATGAATTGCAGGTGGGGCAAATCCTTGATGAGTCTTATGTGGTTAATCTGCTGGCGGATTTGCTCAGTACCCTAGAATTTGTCCATCAACAGCAAGTAATTCACCGCGATCTCAAACCATCCAATTTAATTCGCCGCAAGAGTGATCAAAAAATAGTCGTAATTGACTTCGGAGCCGTGAAAGAAGTTAGCACCCAAACCATTAGCCCTGGTGGCGGTACTTCCAGTATTGTGATTGGTTCCCCAGGATATATGCCCAATGAACAATTTGCCGGTAAAACCCAATTTGCCAGCGATGTCTATGCGGTCGGTGTTATTGTGATTCAAGCCTTGACTGGTTTACCACCCAATCAAATTCCTGAAGATCCCCAAACCAGTGAGTTAGCTTGGCAAGACTATGGTAATAGTGCAGCCCGTCGCATCTCACTGCAATTAAAGTCAATTATTGAAAAAATGGTGCGCTATGATTTTCGGCAACGCTACCAAAATGCGACGGAAGTATTGCGAGCCGTTCAAAGTTTGCAAAAGGGATTAGGTGTGCTGCCAACGGTATCGATGCCCGCTATTGCTTCGCAAATGCCCGGTTTGCACGCAATCGAACAAGAGCGGCATCATCTCAGCCAAACACCTCACATTAGTGAAAGAATTGCTGCCGTCGGTCGAGAGTTAGCCGCTATGCCAGAAGCGATGCGCTTAAAGAAGCTAATTTGCCTAGTCTGTAGCGGTATTTTAGAGAATGATCAAAATCGGTTAGATCAGATTCTCTTTGAGGATTGTGTGCAATCTTTATACGAACAATGCGCTGACCCTGATGCGCTCAAAGGGAATTTACTCCAAGCCGTCAAAACCATTACCCCTAGCAAACAGCGGCAATATCTTCTCTTAGCCAAACAAGTCTTTCAGGCTGTAGTTAGTCTTTATGCCCGCAATGTCAGCCTCAGCCCCAGCATATCGGCCGCTTCCCCTAGAAGTGCTAATGCCGTCGAGCCACTACTTCCCTCCCATGCACAAACCCAGTCTCAAGAAGCCAGTAGTATTGCACCAAATAATACACCAACTCCAGCCGATATGCCGCCTGCGGCTCCGGTACAAGTGGTCATGCCCCCAATTGAACAATTAATTATCCATGCTGGGGCGGTGAGTCTGCAATCCTCAGAAGCTGTGGCGGCTAATCAAGAAGCGGCGATCATTCAAGAAGCAGCCTATACCTATGGCGATACCTATGGCAGTGTTTTAACGGCTATTAGTCAACATCCCCAGCACTTCCGGCTCAAAAAACTGCTGTTATATGTTTGCCAAGACGTATGGGAAAGTAATTTACAGCGTCTATTGAGCTATAACTGGGGACGGATCTTAGCGGATTTTGTGGGTTTTACATCCAGTTATCATGGTGCAGCCGAAGCAATTCACCAAGCCAGCGAACGGATTTCTAAAAAAGATGAATATACCAATGTGGCGCAAATCCTTTTAGAACTGTTAACTCCATTATTAACCATTGATTATGGCGTTAATGGTTATATTCCAGCCATTCCCCATAACCTGAATGGCACAACTGATGATGATTATAGCCAAATTGTCGAACCATTAGCAATGGCTCCAATGGTTGTTCCATCCCATCAATTGGCCGCACCCATAGCTAAATCAGCGCAATCTCTTCGTGCCACACCACAAATTGCCTCCCCTACACCGACATTACCCCTATTAGAATTCGATCCCCAATTAACTAAAGACTTATCTGATACGAAACTAGATTTGATGCGGTTTGCCAATCCCTTACGCGCTAAGATTCTCATATTCTCGCAATTATATTATGGCTTTATTCCCGACATTCACGACTGGTCAGATATGCGCAATCATGATCTAGACTTTCTGCTGCGCCAGTCTTTTTACAGTTCTCCCACCTATGAAATTCTCAAAGCTAGCCTATTAAAAACAGCGCGTTCCTTACCTGAACCAGATGCCTATGAACCAATCGTGAGTTCTGTTTTGCGAGTTTTAGCACCATTTTATGACCTCCTCAAAGAGAAAAAAATGCGCCACCCTGCTGCCGAAGACTCTAAGGGGGATGATCGTTTAGAAACCAGTAGTTCGTCCATTACTGCGGGCGGTGATGATGACCAAACCTGTCAATTTGTGGAAAGATAGCTGATGGTGCAGTCTATTTATTCACATATTCCATTCACAAAGTTTGTCCACATCTGGCGATAGGCAGTTTCCATCTCTGAAGCAAACAGTTTGCCGTTCCATATGGGTGCAGTGTGGCGGGATTTCCGTAATTTGGTACTGACTAGATCCCGTAATTGCGGCTCTAAGCCAAACCGAACCCCCCAATGGATATATTCTTCATAACTCCAAGCGATGCCTTCCGTAATGCCAGCATTGATCATCATGCTATAGCTATTGCGAGCGGAATATTGTTCACCAACCCAAGTTACCAACGGCACACCTACCCACAAAGTTTCTAAGGTTGTCGTCGCTCCATTGTAAGGGAAAGTATCCAAAACTATATCAGCTAAGGCAATCTCGGCGCGATGGGTGGCTTCTTCAATAGACTGGCGCACAAATCGGAGGCGTTCCGGCGCGACTCCTGCTTCCGTTGCCATTTGATGAAAAAATGTTTTCACTGAGGCTTCATCGGCATTGCCCTTAATCAAAAAGTAGCTATTAGGAACCTGCCGCAAAATTTCCATCTGAGCGCGGACTGTATCGGGATGGCGCTTAAATCCCCTTTGTCCGCTATAATACACCACCGCTTCAGGAGGCAAATTCAGATCCTCGCGCCGCAATTCAGGAACACCAATCTCAAACCCATCCACGCCAATAAAACTATGGGGCAATCGCCAAATTTTTTCGCGATAATAGTCTTGACCATGTTCCGGAATTGAGTAATTATCCGCAATATAATAGTCCACAGTGGGAATACCGGAAGCATCCCAACCCAACCATGTAGCCTGAATTGGAGCGGGTTTGAGCGCCATCACTTCACAGGTCAAATCGAGGGTTAAACTGTCCACATCAATTAGAATATCAATACCATCGGCAAAGATTTGATCCGTGGGGGCGAATCGTTCCTTTAACATATCTTTCAGCATAAAAGTCCGCACTTGATCAAACTGATGCAGATACCAGTCTTGCAAATGATCAGGATGGCTGCGATAGTTCATGAAATAGCCGTAGACTTCCACTTGTTCCCGATCATGATGCAGAATTAAAGACCGCATCAACCAACCAACGGAATGCCGACAGAATGTATGCCCTATATAACCGATTTTTAGCTTGCGATTTAATGCTGTGTCTCGATCTGCTTGCATAGCCTGCTGTTTAGCGATGTGGCTCTGACGATAGCGATCACAAGTTTCTGCGGCATAGGTTTCTACATTGCGTTGACAGAATTCACCAATTTGATTATTTAATAACCGATTCGCGGTGGCGGTATCTCCCATATAGGGAGGATAATAGGTGGTGGTATAGGTTCTGCCTGTACTAACTGAATCTAGATCCGTAATGCCACTATGATAAAGAATCCCTACATTTTGCCGATGTTGTTCTAGAGCGACTAAACTTTCTGCCCAACGCCCCCCCGCACTGAGCAAGCCCCGCAATCTTAAATGACTGCTGCACACCTGAGTTACCGGCGAATCCGACAGGGCAAACGCTTGGTCAATTAAGGCAAGCCCCTCATTATACTGATGTAAGAAATAATGCATCTGGGCGGCGTGCCACAGGTATTTCACTTCCCTAGGTTGCAATTCCTGTAAGACAACGAGAATCTCAATCCCAATTTTATAACGTCCTGCACTGTGACCATAGGACATACTATGGCGAATTAAAATATCACCAAAGGTTTCTTCTAAATCAGTTCCCTTGAATAACGATAAACTCGCTTCTGCTAAAGCTACAAAGATTTCCCCAAATTTCTGGGTTTCCCCTAATTCATTAAAAATTGCGAGCAGCAGTTCTAATTCTGGTTTCGTTAATTGTGAGGGTTCGCTTTCAGTGATTAGCTCTAAAATCCCTAAAGAATCCAAAGTCTCGTCATCAAAATTGCCTAAAACTAGGGACAACCCCATCAGATGTAAGAGATTAGTTAAATTTTCGGGACTGATCTCGCGTAAATGTTGGCGTAAAGTCCATGCCATCGCCGGATCAGCTTTTTGGCGCTTTTGTTCCGCAGTACGATCTAGGAGTTCTATCAATTGCTGCACTACTTCATAATCTTCGCGCCCATCAGCAATGGTAAAACCTTCTAACCAAGTAATTTGTGCTTCCGCTTCTAAACCCTGCAACAGTTGCCCCAAACCCCAGTACCAATAAACTGCCACATCCTCAGGATTTGCTTCTAAATGGCTATGACAAGCAATTACTAGCTCGCCATAGCGTTCTTGCTCTAGTAAAGTGCTGAATAAATTCATGGGAGTCATGGGTTAAAGAAAATCTAAAGGGAAGAATTGGTACAAAAAACAGCTAAGCTACTTTTTCGCGAATTACGTTCCCTATCATACCAAATAATTTCACTAATTCCCCATTGCTTGGGATGAAGTGCCACAGGTTGTGCCGCTAGTGGGATACTGATTAGTATTTAAAGCACTATAGGATGTAATCACACCAGTGGTAGTAGCGGTAATTGCCCCGGGAGCATTGGTTTCACAGACTATAGCTAAAGTAGTAACATCGCTAGTGGTACTAACTTGGGTTAATGAGACGATCCCAGAGTAGGAACGCAAAGCGGCTACTTTACTCCCAGCGCTAGTAATTGCCACTGATGAAGTGGTGGAGTAAGCTGATGCCGAAGCATCAATGCTGACCGTAGGCGCACCCGATGAAGCCGCCGCATAGGAACCATAGGTATAATTACCAGTACTACTGGTTACCCCAATACCTAAGACCGTATCCTGAGTCCCAAATTTCGTCTTTTCGTTATAATAAACTTGTTGCCCCTTATTAAAAGCGCCGACATAGGTACGAGCTTCAGACTGTTTCCCCTTGTTAGCCTGATTGAGGAAAGAAGGTAAAGCAATGGCAGCCAAAATGCCAATAATGATAATTACAACGAGTAATTCAATCAGGGTGAAACCTTCATGTTCATCTTTTTTGCTTAACAAATGTTGTAGCAGCTTAGCTTGGAAATTAGATTTCATGACTTTGCGACTGTAAATTTAGTGAAATTTAGTTGTCCTGTACGATTACTGTTTGGAAAAGCCCCATGGATGCTTCCACTTAGCTAATATTTTCTTATTCCCCCTAGTAGCATATTCTTTTATAGGCTATTAGTTGCAGGTAGGTTAATACCAGAGCGCTCTTTAATCTTAGAATTATGCTTCTTAATCAGCTTCAAATAAAATAAACGGGGAATATACCTTTTATTTTAGGTTTACTCCCCGTTTGTATAAGTCAAAGAAAGATCGTTTAATTTAATTAGTTCAGTTATTAACTGACATAAACCAAACAAACTTCAATACTAGTTACCCATAGTCTGAGCAGAAGAACCGCAAGCAGTACCGCTGGTAGGATATTGGTTAGCATTCAACGAAGTACCAGCAGTGGTCAAAACGCCAGTAATAGCAGTAGCAATGGCACCAGGAGCATTAGTTTCGCAAACTACTGCCAAGCTGGTTACGTCACTGGTGGTAGCAACTTGAGACAAGGAAACAATGCCAGAGTAAGAACGTAAAGCAGCTACCTTACTACCACCAACACTGACAGCTACAGAAGCAGTGGTGGAGTAGGCAGCATTACTAGCAGCATCAATGGATACAGTAGGTGTAGCAGCAGAAGCAGCGGTATAGGAAGCGTAGCCGTAGTTAGCAGTGCTGGTATTCAAGCCCACGCCTAATACGATGTCTTGGGTACCGAACTTAGATTTCTCGGTGTAGTAACCTTGTTGACCCTTGTTCAAAGAACCGACGTAGGTGCGAGCTTCAGACTGTTTGCCCTTGTTGGCTTGGTTCAAGAAGGAAGGCAATGCGATAGCAGCGAGAATACCGATAATGATGATAACTACGAGTAGTTCAATCAAGGTGAAACCTTGTTCGTTATTCTTTTTGCTGAGGAGGTGTTGGATAAGCTTAGCTTTGAATTCGGATTTCATGATTTTATCCCGTGTTAGGTATTAACGAATGGTGCAGTGGTCTTCGTTACGCTTTGATATGTAGAACTTACCCTCTGTGATCAGCAGATCGATCATCATGGATAAAAAATTTTTTTCGGTGGGAACTTAAATTGGAGATCCCCCTCAATCCCCCTTAGAAAGGCTACCGTGTACACACAAGCGAGAACCAAGAACT
>JBAXSK010000094.1:0-13834 GCA_037130765.1 Pseudanabaena sp. ELA607 | reverse complement strand
TGGGATGGTTTTCTGAATCGGAAACTCGTACTCTTATTGACTGAAAAACGCGATATTCTAATTTACAGCTTTAACATTACTTTGCATCACTACCTGCGGTGAAACTGAAAATATTTAGTGTGAATGTGCCATCAATTAAAAAAATGTTTAGAATCGAACTAATTTAGCTCAATATTGACCACCTTCGGCGACAACAATTTTACGACAACAAACTAAACGTAATAATTAAACGATATAACGATCAAATAATCAATATAGTATTAATCTAATTAGACTAGTGATTCAGTAACAAAAAATGATATTCATTAATCCTAAAATTGACTTTGCTTTCAAGAAAATTTTCGGCTCCGAAGATAGCAAAGATATTCTGATCAGCTTCCTTAATGCCCTCATCTACGAAGCCCAACCAATTATCCAAGATCTAGATATACTGAATCCCTACCTTGCTCCCAGAATCAGAGGGCTTAAATCTAGCTATCTAGACATCAAAGCGAAAATCATCGATGCAGAAACCGGCGAAAATCGTACAGTTATCATTGAGATGCAAGTCCTCAACATTGAAGGATTTGAGAAAAGAATTTTATATAATGCTGCCAAATCCTATTCGACGCAGCTTGGCTCTGGCAATGACTATAGTTTACTTAATCCCGTTATTGCCCTGACTATTACAGATTTCGTGATGTTTGCCGAACTAGATCATGTCATTTCTAAATTTATTTTGAAAGAGAAAGATTTTCTGATTGATTATCCCGTCTATGACATTGAACTAATTTTTGTGGAATTACCCAAATTCAAAAAAGAACTATCAGAACTGACCAATATTATTGATAAATGGTTGTATTTCATGAATAAAGCTAGGTATCTGGATCAGGTGCCTGATGTCATGGATGACGTTCCAGAAATTAAAAAAGCCTTTTACATTGCCAATCAAGCCAATCTAAGCCTTGAAGAATTGGACGATCAGGAAAAAAGTGAATTTTTCATTCAAGATCAACGGGGTGCGGTGACAAAAGCTGTAAAAAAAGCCGTCAAACAAGCACTCCGTGAGGGATTGGATCGCGGTATGCAGCAGGGGATTGAACAAGGTATGCAACAAGGGATCGAACAAGGTATGCAACAAGGGATCGAACAAGGTATGCAACAGGGCATCCAGCAGGGTAAACAAGCAGGCATTGAGCAAGGTTCAAAACAAAAAACCCTCGAAATCGCCAAAAAAATGCTTAACTTGATGGATGATCGCGCTATTTGTGAAGTTACAGGATTATCTTGGGATGAGTTGATCTCGCTAAAAAATTCTGAGCCATAAAAATTTAAAGATGCTCAAATAGTTTCTAGTAAGTAAGCACCGTTGCCAAGATGTCCATCCTTAAGTAATGCAAAGGTATATTTTGGGGGTGGCGCGAGAAAAATCGCCAAAACAACGAAAACATTGGCGAATTAAATGACTTTATAGCCTAAAACAGGATATTAATAGTAAGTATTGGTATATAGATTGATCACTTGATCAGCTTAAATTATGCGTTAATCAACAAATATATGAAATGATTTTTCATTGATTTATGATTCGGATTTACACCTGCACCATATCTATTAATTATGATGCAGATAATGCTGGTTTGATGCGAAAATATTAATCACACAATTCTTGTAGACTAGTCATCTTGCTTAATTATAATGACTCTCATATAGATTAATAAATAGTGTATTTCCTGCGGATCAAATGCGCTATATTCTCAATCTGAAATTGTTGCATTACACTTTGATTCACACCATAAATTACGTTTTGGTTTACGTTTTGATTTCATTTGCCGACATATAGCTCAAATATTTTTTTAAGGTAATATGCTCAGTGCTTTAATTTGGTTGCCCATTGTCGGGGCTATTGTCATCGCCATTTTTGGTGGTGATGTATCGACAAAAAATCTGCGTCAAGTTGCCTTAGTCTTTACTACAGCAGTATTTGGCATCGCCATCTTCTTACTGACTCAGTTTGATGTTGGTGATGGTCGCTTGCAGTTGAACGAATATTTACCTTGGGTGGAAACCATTGGCTTGTCCTATAGTTTGGGCATAGATGGCTTATCCTTACCCTTAGTTTTACTCAATGGATTATTAGGGATCATTGCTGTTTTTAGTTCCCATGACATACAGCGACCGAGGTTATATTACTCGCTGGTCTTGCTGTTATGTGGCGGTGTAATGGGCGCATTTTTGTCCCAAAATTTGCTGCTATTTTTTCTATTTTATGAAGTAGAGTTAATTCCGCTCTATTTGCTCATTGCCATTTGGGGGGGGGAACGCCGCACCTATGCCGCCACCAAATTTCTGATCTATACCGCCATTTCTGGGGTTTTCCTGCTAGCGGGATTTTTTGGTTTGGCTAGCTTAGCCGCCACCGTCAGCACTGGGATTAGCTTTAACTTAGCGGATCTCGATACCCAGATGTTGACCGGTAGCACCCAAATAATTTTGCTAGTGCTAATTTTGCTCGGTTTTGGGATCAAAATTCCCCTAGTGCCCTTACACACTTGGCTACCTGATGCCCACGTTGAAGCTTCTACACCAATTTCCACCATTTTAGCCGGGGTTTTGCTCAAGCTTGGCACCTATGGTTTATTGCGGTTTGGCGTGGCGTTATTCCCTAGTGCTTGGCAAGACATTGCCCCAATTATGGCCACTTGGGCGGTGGTGAGTGTGCTGTATGGTTGCCTAACCGCCATCACCCAAAAAGACATGAAAAAAATGGTGGCTTATAGTTCCGTGGGACACATGGGCTATATTTTGCTCGGTTTTGCCGCAGATACTCCCTTGTCTATTCTGGGCGCGACAATGCAGATGGTGAGTCACGGCTTGATTTCCGCCATGTTGTTTTTGTTAGTGGGAGTTGTTTACAAAAAAACTGGCACACGACAACTGGGATCTTTGAGCGGTTTATTTAATCCAGAGCGTGGTTTACCCCTAGCTGGCAGTTTTATTGTCATGGCGGCGATGGCTAGTGCGGGTATTCCGGGTATGGTGGGTTTTATCGCGGAGTTTGTGGTATTTCGGGGCAGTTTTACGGCATTTCCGGTGCAAACCTTGCTGTGTATGTTGGGCACGGGCTTAACAGCGGTTTATTTTTTGGTGATGGTGGATCGGGTCTTTTTTGGGCGATTCTGGGTGGCTAAGGGCAAGGTAACTGAAGATATTCCGCCCACGGTAACAACCAATATCCCCAAGAGTGGCTTTAATGATTTGTTTCCTAATTTTGTACTAGCGCTGTTAATTGTGGTGCTGGGACTACAGCCCAGTTGGTTATCGCGCTGGATCGAGACGGCGGCGCAATTGGTGATGTAGTCATAGATGCAGTCACATTGGTTCGGTGTGATTGGCTTTTTAATTACTTAAATTACTTAGCTTGATCCCACCGATAATTTTGCTGCTATTAACCAATCATTAACTTCGAGCCGTACCACCTTAGGGCATACTGTCAGTAAATTTTTATTTGTTGCTTAACCATCGCTCCGGCCAGTCCGGCTATTAATTATGACCCTTACCATTGAACAACGTCAGTACCAAACCTATGTGTTGACTGACGAAAGTACCCAAAATTTCATTGAAGTTTTGCCAGGGCGCGGCGGCATTATCACCCGTTGGCAAGTCGGCGGCCGCGAGATGTTTTATCTAGATACCGAAAGAATGCTCGATCCGAGTTTGAGTATTCGGGGTGGTAATCCGATTTTATTTCCCATTTGTGGCAATTTGGTAGACAACAGCTACAGCCACGGTGGGCAAACCTATCAACTCAAACAACATGGTTTTGCGCGGGAATTACCTTGGCAAGTGGCAGAAACCCCCGAACTCCCCAACAGCATCACTATTTATTTAGAAAGCAATGCCACTACTAAGGCAGGTTTTCCCTTCGACTTCAAGCTCACTTTTACCTATGAGCTAAAAGATGGGGCATTGCATATTCATCAGCGTTATAGCAACTTGTCTGATGTAGCTATGCCTTTTGCTGCTGGTTTTCACCCTTATTTTGCTGTGGGTGACAAGTCGCAACTTAGCTTCGAGATTCCCGGGACGCATTTCGCCGATAACATCACTAAAACCACGTTGCCCTATGACGGCGCATTTGATCTGACCCAACCAGAAATCGATGCGGCGTTTACACCCCTGTCTGCCCAAGCTGTGACCATGACTGATGCTACAGGTAGTCATACTTTGAGCGTCAGCTATGACAATCACTTTACGACGTTTGTTTTTTGGACAGTACTCGGTAAAGACTTTGTGTGCCTAGAGCCGTGGACATCAGGGCGTAATGCTTTAAATACGGGGCATAATTTACTGTTTGTGCCGCCCCAAAGCTCGTTAGAAATGCTAGTGAGTTTTGCCAGCACAACGACAGCAGCTTAAATCACAATCTCAAATCAAAATCTCAAATCGCAGTCTAAGTTTAATTTGACGGGATCGAGATATTTATGAGCCTGAAAAATTTAGTTTGGATTTGGCTATGGTTTAGTTATATTCCGGCATAGCTAGACTTCATCATCACAATTTCAGTGTGATCAGCTAAGAGGACATCCGGCTGATCACATTGTATTCGGATGAATATATTTATTATGAGCAAGACGTTTCCGATTCACTTCCGATGCCATAGCTGAAAAAGTCACCGTCGTATCTTCTTCTTTCTTTTGCCAGCAGGTTTGTCCCCCTTTAGATTGCTTCAGACTCGCATCTACTGCGGTGATTAGGTTTTGCCAGCGCACATCCTGACCCATTAATAATTGACTGATCTCCATTAAAGAGTGTTGTCGCTCTTGGCGAACGCGATTGAACAAGACGAGGGGTTGTTGCTGCTTGGATTGTTCATGGGCTTTACGCAGGGCTTCATCAATAAAAACCATTAATTGCGAACCAATATTAAGCTGGGCATATTGCCGCCAATGGCGGATGCCGCGATTAGTGGTGGCATACATCGGTGGCACACGATTTAACACCTCAGCCACCAGATCCTCAAGGCGTAAAGCTTGTAATTCGGCGGGGGGGAAGAGCCGCGCGGCATGGGACTGAGCCAGACGAATCACTAACCGCTCTAAAGCATGAGATAAATCTAAAGAGGTTTCTAGCATATAGCTTTGAAACTCATACTGCAATTTTTCGGGCAGAAAACTGCGCTTTGCCCCAGAGCGGTTGATCACAAGATTACGGCAGGGCACACTAGGATGTAATGCTACTGGGCCTTGGCGATAATATTTCAGGTTGTCTTCGAGGGATTCTAGTAAAGCTCTGGGCACATCACGCCAGACCAAATTCTGCCAGCCTAATAACTCTTGAGTTTGCAGTAGGGCCCGTTGCGGCGTAAATAACTCCGTTTGTTCCAACTGGTCGGGAGTCCGGTTGTAATGGCGATGTACCTCCATCAGCGCACGCCGCACTTGAGTGGTGATTTGTGGCTGGAGTTGCAGACAAAGGGTGCGCTTATTGGCATGGTCTTTATCTGTAGCCGCAAACATGGGTGGCAACCGATTCATCGCATAGGCAACTACTTCATTTAAATAATATTTTTCTCGCACTCCTTCACCAAGGCGCTGTAATTGCTTACAGGCTTCCCCTAACACGAACCCTAGCACGACGTTTCTACAAGACTCCATGGCCATGATTTTATTAGTTCCGTCTCAGAAGTTTGAATAACCCAACACTTCGTCCCCACTGATGCACAACAACATCTTGCCTAAGCTGCAATAATTTATTGATTAATAGTATTTGACTTAAACAATTAGGCTTTATGCTTCAGCCAAATTGCTGAGTTTAATTACTGGCACCTAAAATACTGATAAATAGTTTGATAACATTTGCAAGTAATGTACTTTTTCATTGCTGGATAAAGTTATTTTCTAATACATAGAAATGTCTAGACAACGGCTATTTGGCGGTAGATTTAGGCTAAAACTTAAGTAAAAATATTTATAAATCATTTACTAGAAATAATCCTTAAAATGATTGATGATTGCTTATAAATCTGAAAACTTTTAAGCTAAAATCTTGCAAGCTATTTCATGAAAATGCAAATAAATTCAGGATAAAATACTTACATGGTTTTAAGTAATCATAATTGATGGGAAATTACTGAGGATAAATCTTAATTAACCGGTAAAAGTTAACCAACAAGAAACGATTGCTAATTTCATTAATCTCATTTTAAACTTGTTATCTGCTGTCTCGGAATCAGAATCATGAAAAAAGTAGAATACAAATATCAAACGGATCATGCTGGGGCCCATCATCAATATTTACTACCCCAGATCGAAAGCTTATTGGCCAAGTATCAGCCTCAGTCTCAAGCTCCTTTAAGGTTGTTAGATCTCGGCTGTGGCAATGGTAGCCTGAGCCATTTATTGGCAAGTAAAGGTTATGCAGTTGTGGGTATCGATGACTCATGCACCGGAATTCAAGTGGCGCAAATTAGTTTTCCCGATTGTGAGTTTCGCCAAATCAGTGTTTATGATCTAGGAGAAGCAGACTTAGGCGAACTTTTTGATGTGATTATTTCTGTGGAGGTAATTGAGCATTTGCTTTACCCCAAAGAGTTGATTCGTGCAGCTAAAAAACACCTTAAACCAGAGGGCTGCTTAATCATCACTACACCTTATCATGGATACTGGAAAAATCTTGCTTTAGCCATCACTGGCAAGATGGATCAACATTTTGGCGTAAATTGGGATGGTGGGCATATTAAATTTTTCTCAGTCAAAACTCTATCTCAGTTATTAGTTGATCAAGGGTTAACTAATTTACAATTTGCTTTTGCAGGCAGAATACCTTATCTATGGAAATCAATGTTAGTTGCGGCAAAATTGTCTAATTAATCCCCAATAATGCCGAACTACGGGCTATTAATTCCCTAGACAATCATAATTTTGTAGTGTTGCAATTGTAATTACGAGAAATTAGCTAGGGCAAATAGGTTTATTTTTATATTTTGGCTTTATATTTTATTTTGATAAACTTATTGCCCAGTCATTTTTTGGATACATTCCGTCAGTAAATTTTGGATTTGAGCCGCGCTACGGGGGCGATCGCCAAAGTGAGGGGCGCTGATTGTTGCAATCAACTTAGCTAAGCTATGGGGAATTTGCGCAATTTTATCGGCATAAAATCTGACTCCATCCCCACGATTTTCCTGAAAGTTCGAGGGATCTTTGCCGGTGATCATAAACAGTAACGTCGGCGCAATGGCATATAAATCGGATTGAAGCACCGGACGACCGCGCCCTTGTTCTGGGGCACAATAGGTCGGCGCACCAATCAGCGTGCCGTAGGTTGTACCGATTTCCTTCACTGCGCCAAAATCTAGCAACATAATGCCTTGGTCACGGTAACGCCAGAAAATATTCGCTGGTTTAATGTCGCGATGAATAATCGGCGGATCTTGAGTATGAATATATTGCAGAATGTCGCAAAGTTGAATCATATACGCCACTGCCTGCGCTACCGGAATTGGGCCATGCTTGTAAACATAGTGTTCCAGATCTTCACCATGGAGCATTTCCATCAGTAAATATTTGCGCCCATCTTGCCAAAAATATTTATAAAATCGGGGAATACCCGGATGGCGCAGCCGACGTAATGTATAAGCTTCTCTTTCAAATAATTCTTGTGCTTTAGGATTATGGGCTAAATCAGCATTCATTTCCTTAAGTACTAATAGTTCGCCATCTTTCCACACTTGATAGGTGGTCCCCATTCCCCCTTGACCCAAGATCTTCACCACCTGATAATCTTGAATGGTTTTGAGAATCTTTAAAGGAATCCCGCAGTTTTGGCAAAAAGTCGTATCTACAGGATTATCAAGATGTTCACATTTAGGGTGCAGACGTAGGGTTAACTTGGGCCCATCTACGGCTAATTGAATTTCCGAAACTTCTGCTAGAAATAAAGAATGCACTGGCACTTGACGCATCAAAGTCTTATTGATGCTGAGATTCATCAGAGTCCAACCCACTGGAGTCAGACGTAATTCCAAATGATAGCGAGAAACACAGGCAAAAGGTAGCACAATATCATTATCTAAGGCGCGACCAATTTTGATCACTGGCTGATAGTGAAAAGTCCAAATTTGGGCCACTTCATAGCGGTTAGGAGAGCGCCATAGTTCTACCGATATCATGAGCTTTATTTATTACCGTGTTTAATTACCGTCTTTGCTATCGTAGGTCAAATAAGTTGAGTAATACTTTGAGAAATACGTTAAGCAACATTGAGAAGAAATAGTTACTAAGAAATAGTTACCACAGATTTGGACTAAATACACTAATTATTAATACTGATAATTAATCATGCCTTGATAAACCTAATCTGGGGTATTTCAACTAGAAAATCAAGCTATAGAATGCACCATAAATCATCATATACTCTTTAAGTATTCACAATTTGTTATATTGCTTCCTTAATTATCTAGGAATAATCAAAAATCTGGGTTGAAATGATTGATTTCATCAGAAAAGTGATTACAAGTGAATATATATAGCTGAATATATAGCGGTTTTCAGTTTGGTAAGGTACGCATGGTTCTATCTAAGCTTTCTAAACAAGGGATTTAAACCTCTTGCCTGTAGCTCACCAGCATGAGAATTGTCATGCATTCAATCTTATCTTAAATTCCTAATCAATAAATTAAAACTAATTCCTAATTCCTAATATATTTTGTGCTGTCTAGGGTTGCAGGTTTTTTTTGGGCGGCTCGCTCAAACGACATCTCACTAATAAAGCCGTGATATTGTCGTGACCATTGGCGACATCAGCCAAGTTGACTAAATCTTGTACACCTTGGCTCAGATTAGCTTCAGCATTACTCAAGGGGAGAAGATAATCTTGCCAGTGCTGCTCGACAAAATCATTATCACATAAGCCATCGGAACACAATAGAAAAACCGTATTTTGGCTCAGGGTAAAATAATTAATCGTTGGTTCCACTTTAAGATTAGGTCCCAAAGCTTGAGTTAGCTGATGGGCATCGGAGCGGGCATAGGCAATTTCTGGCTCTAAACCTCTGGCAATTAACTGATTTGCCACCTCATGATCTTCTGTCAATTGCTCTAGAAATGCTTGGGGTAAGGAATCAAAGGCTTCTGTCTCAATTATGTTCTGCTCTGCCAGATTCGGCTCATAGGCAGTATCCTGATCATAATTATGGAACGGAGAGGTAAATAATTCCGTTACTTCTTGTTGCAATACTTCAGATGTAATGGGTGCTGCTGGGGGAGATGAAGACTCAGTATCTGGAAACTCGTCGATGCTCTTCTCCCCATGATTAGCGCCTAGTGCAACATCATCGGTGATTGGGTTTGCCGCTGCATTTACGTCGGTCAATATTTCATGAAACTCAGGTTCTAAAATCGGCGCAGCACTATCGGCATTCTCTACAGCCAAGATTTCTGGATCAGTCATCACACAATAAACGCGGCTATCCCCTACATGACCCACCGCCACTTCATTGCCATCAACTAACAACATCACCAAAGTTGTCCCCATCCGCCCCATGCGATGGCGATTTTGCTGCTGATTTTGTTCCCAAATCACTTGATTGGCATAGTGAATATATTCCTGAAAAGTTTCATGCTCTGGCAAGCCATTAGCCCAAAAATAGGATAACTGCTGTTTGAGGCTATGAATTGCCAAGGCGCTAGCTATTTCACCGCCATCGTGACCGCCCATGCCATCACACAGGATAAACGCCCCACGATAGGTCATGGTTTCAGTCTGCTGATAACCGCAGGTCTGTAATTGCTGTAGCCCAAACCAGAAATTATCTTCGTTGTGATCCCTAGTGCGCCCCACAATCGAAGCAGCGGCACAGTCAAGCTGGGTTAAAAGTAAATTGTGATGCTGGTCTAAGTCTGACGGGGGAGGGAATCCGGCTACTGTCGTTTGATTGGCATTAATCAGCGTCGGTTGATCGGCATTGGGATCAATATTTTCTGCCGTAGGATCTGAAATTGCCGCTGTTGCCCCACTGTCCATAGCCGATGATGCCTCTGCTTCGGGCTGCTCTTGGCCTAAAGCATTTTGGTCAAAACTTGGCGGATGGCTTTCAGGAGCGCCGGGAGAGGCGATTATTTCAGGCAACATCCCCCCACACTGCTCACAGAAGCGGTAATCCGTCGGATTAGGAGTATGACAAGCCGGGCAAGCAATAAAGGTCATATACCTGAACTATCTCAGAATGAGTCTGTCATTGATCTTAAATGAATAGATTACCCTAAGTGGCATAATTTTAACTGAAGTTTAGCTAATTTTCTTTTAAAGCTGTGAGCTAATAAGCTAAAATTCGCTAAAAACTAACGCTAATTAGTAAACCAATCAAATTACCAACTAAAATCAGCGCCACCACGCCGCCAGATACTGCCAAGGGAATCAATAATAAAAGTTTAGCGTTTGTTGTGCCCACCGCCTTAGCCGCCGCCTTGATCTGCCATAGGGCAAACCAGAGCATCGCAGCTAGGGCCAACCAAAGTCGCCACGGACTAGGTAAGCTCAAAGCAGGAGCAATAAATAACCAAGGTAAGCTGGCAAACCCAGTCAGGGTGAGGATTTTTGCTAAGGAAATATTTACGCCAAAGACCCGCGCCAGTTGTTGCAACAAAACCCCAAAAAATACCCAGCCCGACCAGCCACCAATCACAGCGAAGGGAATAGCTGCGGCTCCTTTGCCTAACCGCAAAATTTCTAAGCTATTGACCATACCCACGACTAAAGCCCCTTGATTGAGATCTGGGGTTTCGGCAATGGTGGTAAATGTTTGATCTGGCAAAAATAATGTGCCATAGAGCCGATCTAAGAATTGTCCTATGGGCAAATTGGGGGGTGTAGGCGCTGCGGAGATTGCTGTGTCAGTGCCGCTTAATTCTGGGCTGTTGGAGTCTGGGTTGTTGGAGTCTGGTTGATTTAGAGGAGCCTCGACAGTTTTTAAGGCATTTTCCACCGTCGCTGGTTGATCTAGTTCCGTCGGATCATGACTCGGACTATGATCACGATTGGCATCAGCAGGTTCATTCACAGGGGCAAATCTCAACTAGAGGGCGATTATTGATACCACTAGATTTATAATATCCTAGTTAAGACTTACGCAAATCAACCAAGAATTTTAGTTCTTGGCTCAAAGCAGAAAGTCAGTTAAAACTGACTAAAGATAGCCTCAAATTAACCTGTTTTAACAGGTTTAAGCTTTTAGCCCGCAATTTATTGCAGGGCAAGTGCTCCATTCACAGCCTGAATTTAACCAACTGAATTTCAAAGCCTGTATCTTAAAATCTGTATTTTAACACCTGTATTTTAACACCTGTATTTCAAAGCCTCCATTGAAAAGCTTTCATTTAAAATGATCTACCTGCAAACCAGTAACTCCCATCAGCCTGCTAATGACATTTTGACCGTGGCTCCCAGCGCTAATTTGAAGCTGCGGGGGACGGTGCATATTCCCGGAGATAAATCGATTTCCCATCGGGCACTGATGCTAGGCTCTTTAGCGGAAGGAGAAACTACCATTCGCGGCTTACTTTTGGGCGAAGATCCTCGCAGTACGGCAGCGTGTTTTCAGGCTTTAGGGGCAGAGATTTCAGAACTCAATTCGGAATTAGTCACGGTGCGCGGCATCGGCATTGGCAACCTAAAAGAACCCGTCGATGTACTTAATGCGGGTAATTCAGGAACTACGTTGCGGTTAATGTTGGGGGTTTTAGCGAGTCATCCTAATCGGTTTTATACGGTGACGGGGGATAGTTCGTTGCGGTCGCGCCCCATGTCTCGGGTGGTTAGTCCGTTGCGGCAAATGGGGGCAAATATCTGGGGTCGAGATGGTGGTGGTAAAGCGCCGCTGGCAGTGATGGGACAAAATCTCAAAGCAATGCATTACCAGTCTCCCATTGCTTCGGCACAGGTCAAGTCTTGTATTTTGTTGGCGGGGCTGATGACCGATGGCGAAACTATCGTTACAGAACCGGAACGTTCGCGGGATCATACGGAACGGATGTTAGCGGCGTTTGGGGCAAATGTGCAGGTGGATGTGGCGACCAATACCGCATCGGTGAAGGGTGGTGCGAAGTTGGTCGGACAAGAGGTGACTGTACCAGGGGATATTAGTTCGGCGGCGTTTTGGTTGGTGGCGGCTTCCATTGTGCCTGATGCTGAATTATTGATTCAGAATGTGGGCATTAATCCGACTCGTACCGGAGTTTTGGAAGTTCTGGAAGCAATGGGAGCCGATATTACCTATGAAAATCAACGAGAAGTCACGGGAGAACCAGTGGCAGATTTGCGAGTGCGTTCAGCACAGCTTAAAGGTTGTACCATTGGCGGCGCAATTATTCCACGATTGATTGATGAATTGCCGGTTTTGGCGGTGGCTGGGGCAGTGGCTGCGGGGAAGACAATCATTCAAGATGCAGCGGAATTGCGAGTTAAGGAAAGTGATCGGATTGCGGCAATGGTGAGTGAATTAGGGAAGATGGGTGCGGATATTTCCGAAACTCCCGATGGTATGGAAATCAATGGCGGTAAGCAGTTGCATGGGGCAGAAGTGGAAAGCTTTGATGATCATCGGATTGCGATGAGTCTCGCTATTGCCGGATTAGTGGCTCAAGGACAGACCGTGATTGCCCATGCGGAAAGTGCGGCGATTTCTTATCCTTCGTTTGTGCCCACTTTGACTAGTATTTGCCAATTAGAGCCTGTGTAAGAAATTATTACTACTCATGTGACGCATGGCGAAGATCTGCCCTCATCCCCCAGCCCCTTCTCCCAGAGCGGGAGAAGGGGAGTAAGAGCCATTTTTAGCTTTTTCCTGATTCCCCTCGCCCACCTTGGGAGAGGGGCTAGGGGTGAGGGTCTTAGAATTTGCTACATAAGCTCTAAGTCCAAAATCTTGCCAATCTCAGTAATTCCTCAATAATCGATTAACATAAAGATAAATTATTTGGTAAATTAATTTGTAAGCTATTCCATAAGCTGCCTTGGAGGTTGTGTGGCGTTTTGTCTTAATCCTGATTGTCAAACTCAGCGGGTTTCGCTACATCCGGTCAATGAAGCGGGGCTGAAGTTTTGCAATTATTGCGGTAAAAAATTGCTGGTTTTAGAGCGTTATCGGGCATTGCGGGTGATTGGTCAGGGCGGTTTTGGGCGGACTTTTTTAGCGGAAGATCAGGCTAAGCCCTCTAAGCCCCGTTGTGTGATCAAGCAGTTTGTTTACTATGATCCGGCGACTTTGGCAGAGGCGGCGCGGCTGTTTGAACAGGAAGCGGTGCGGTTGGAGCAGTTGGGGCAACATGGGCAAATCCCTGAACTGTTGGCGCACTATGAGCAGGATGGACAGCAATATCTGGTGCAGGAGTTTATTGATGGTGATAATTTACTGAAGGAATTGCAGCGGGGGGCTTTCACTGAGGCGCAAATTATGGCGCTGTTAGCAGATTTATTGCCGGTGTTGCAGTTTATTCATAGTGGCAGTGTGATTCACCGTGATATTAAGCCCGAAAATATCATCCGGCGGCGTGGTGATCAAAAACTGGTGCTGGTGGACTTTGGTGCGGCAAAGTTGGCGACTAAAACGGCTTTGCAAAAAACTGGCACTACCATTGGTAGCCCTGAATATACGGCTCCAGAACAAGCACGGGGTAAGGCGACTTTTGCCAGTGACCTTTACGGTTTGGGGGTGACTTGTATTCATTTGTTGACTGATTGCGAGCCTAATCTGTTATTTAGCGATTATGAAGATAAGTGGGTGTGGCGGGATTTTCTGAATGGGAAGGTGGTGAGTGCTAGTTTGGGGCGGATTTTAGATCGAATGTTAGCCAAAGCG
>JBAXSK010000093.1:0-13888 GCA_037130765.1 Pseudanabaena sp. ELA607 | reverse complement strand
TTTTGTTGCTTTCCTATACTACCTTATGTCCTATTTTCATTGAAAACCGCGATAGTCAATCGTTTGCAAGGTTTTTATGAACTGCCCAAAATGTGAATCGGCTAAAATTATCAAATATGGAAAAACACACTATGGCAAACCCAGATTGAAATGCCAAGATTGTGGGCGACAGTTTGTGGAGAATCCGAGCAGACAACCGATTGATGAGGCTACTCGAAACTTGGTTGACAAGTTATTACTGGAACGCTTGGCTTTAGCCGCAATTGTGAGGGTAACAGGAGTCTCGGCGCGGTGGTTACAAATCTATGTCAATGAGAAATATGAAAACACACCACAAGAGGTTGAAGTTACTCAAAAAAAGCCAGGAAAGTTAACAGTTCAATTGGATGAAATGTGGTCATTTGTTGGGTATAAAAAGAACAAGAAATGGATTTGGTTAGCCATTGATGCCGATACTCGTGAAATAGTTGGAGCATACATTGGAGACCGTTCTCGACATTCCGCTAAGAAGCTATGGTTGTCCATACCTGCTGTTTATCGTCAATGTGCTGTATGTTATACGGACTTTTGGGAAGCCTACTCAGAAGTATTGCCTAGCAAACGACATCAATCTGTGGGTAAAGAAACAGGTAAGACCAGCTATATTGAGAGAGTCAACAATACTTTCCGTCAAAGAATTGGAAGATTAGTAAGGAAGACATTATCTTTCTCCAAAAAGTTGAAAAATCATATTGGCTCTATTTGGTACTTCATACATCATTACAATGCCTCGCTTTCAGCCTAAACATTACTTTGCATCACTACCCTAATTACATTTAATTCTAATTTAAATTCAGTTGTATAAAATATTTTTAGTCTTAGGATATAATCACGACTTATTGGCAATTATATTTTAATCATTTCTGTATCAAATCTATACTAATCTAAAACAAAAAATCTATAAAAATACTGTGGTAAAGGCATTAACACAATGACCATCAAAACCCTCTGGGAACAAATCCAAAAAAGTTCCACCAAAACCCCCACCCGCCTCAAAATCCCCAACACCCGCAGCGATCGTCGCCATACCACCCCAACCCAACCCTTTCAACCCAACCAACAATACTTCCAAATCAGAATCAACGAACTATACCTATCAACCAGCCGCAAATGGTTTAGCGAATACGATCCCCTCGTCTTCGCCGCCACCGAATTCATCTACGACAAAAAAGCCGAAACCGTCCCCTTTGTCGTTGGTCCCTCATTAATCGAAAAAAACGGACAAAAAGCACCCACAGGCGGCAGCACCATCTTCTCCAATACCCGCGTCGCAGGACTCCATCCCTATCGCGGCGGCAGACTAACCCTATCCATCGTTCTCTATCGAGTAAAACGCAAAGACCACGCCCAAGCACTACTCAAACTAATCGAAAGCGTATCCTCAGCCATAGACTTCTCCACCGCCCTCCGATCCTATACCAAAGTCGCAGGCGTACTCCTCACAGGCATCGAAACCCTCTTTGGACTAGGCGACACCGAACCCGTCATCGCCATCCGCAAAGAATTTGACCCCAACGCAGGCGACAACCTCGAACCCAGCTACTTTGTCCTCATCGACAAGCCCGAATCAGAACTTAAAACCGAACAACTCTGGGTACGCGACAACCAACTCGTCTATGGCGCAAACCTAACCGACGCAAAACCCTTCCGAGAAGCCGATTTTGTCCTCTACAGCATCGTCCAAACCAGCGATCGCGACGACATCACCACCCTACCCTTCTATCCATTATTCGAGCGAGCCAAAGAAGCCGCACTCCAAGGCGATGATGAAAGTTGGAAAAGAGCCAAAGCAAACCTACTGTCCTTGCATCAAACCTTAGCCCTCAGCCCCGACCTCACTCCCACCCAAGCCAAACAACTCTTCGCAAATTTCCTTGAAGAAACCAGAGATGCCTACCGCACTGCCAATGAACTAAGCTTTTTAGGTGATGCGGTAGGTAGCTTTTTAGGTAGCTTTTTAGGTGGTGCGGTAGGTAGCTTTTTAGTTAATGAAGGTAATGAACTAAGCTTTTTAGGTGCAGACGAACTCGATCTCGGTTCCTTTGACGACGAAGCCAGCATTCAAGACAGCTTGAACAAAGCCATCCAGATTCTCGACCTCAAGTTCTAGCATATTTAAACCACTATGACATTCACAAACGGATTTGCCCTCGTCATCGGTATCGGCACTTACGCCAACACCCCAAAACTCAACGTCCCCATTACCGCGCAAGATGCCAAAGAAATCGCTGAAGTCCTCAAAGATCAAAGTAAATGTGGCTATCCCGCCCAACAAGTGACCCTATTAAATGATGCTAAAGCAACCCGCGATCGCATTCTCCAAGAACTTGACGCGATCGCCCAAAAAATCAGCGACAGCGACACATTTTTCCTGTTCTACAGTGGACATGGCGAATACGGCACAGATGGCTACTACCTAACCACCCACGACACTCAACTTGAAAATAAAAAAGTTGTCACTGGTACTGGCATCAGCGAAAAAGAACTATTAGAAAAACTTCGCGCCATCAAAGCAAAGCGCACGTTCTTATTTTTCAACGCCTGCCACTCAGGAGAAATTTCACCGCGATCGCTAGGAGATGATGAACCAGAAGAAAACACAGGTTCCAATATTCCCGATCGCTTATCCACAGCATTACTCGGCACTGGTGAAGGACGAGTAGTAATTACCGCCTGTCGCGAAACCCAAAAATCCTACTTCTCTCCCAAAGAAGATTTAACAATCTTCGCCGATATCTTATCTGAAGGTTTACGAGGTCGCGGTATCGATTCCCGTAAAGGCTATATCAGCGCCTTCGATCTCTACGAACATATCTACATCGAAGTCAAACAAAAAGTAGAACAACGCTTTGGCAAACTAGGATTAGTCCAAGAACCAGAATTAACCATTCTCAAAGGTGTAGGTGTCATGGCGATCGCCCTGCATCGAGGCAAAACCCCAGAAGGCGATCTATCAGAAAGCGATCGCCCCTCTTCTCTAGGTGGAGCAGTCCGCGAAATCGAACCTGCTGAAAGCCAACACCAATTACAACAAATCCTCAGTGGCAAAATCAACCTTGCCGCAGGTAGAGACATTCAGAACGTCACGATTGATAAGAGTACAGTAGTTACTCAACACTTCGGCGATGTAAACAATATCAATACAGGTGGTGGCGACTATGCTGGCGGCAATATCGATAAGTCTCAAACCACCTATAATCGTACAGAGGTTGTGGCATCTGGCGATCGCTCAGTTGCGACTCAAAATGCTCAAAGTGCAATTATCATCACAGGAGATGGTAATATTTTGGGCAATGGCAATGTAGTCCAAAAAAACGTGCCTTAAACAGCATTATTTTAGGGACTACCCAAATTCTTAGTATCCTCGACCCAATCCATAACAATAAAAATTAGGGTGTTACAGTTATGTCAGATAAGTTAGAGATGCTCAAAGAAATTTTGAGTAAAAAACTACCGCCAGAGCAGGTAGAGTCTCTAATGTCAGAATTAGCGATCGCCTTTGGCAATGGTTCAGTAGCGATCGCTGGTGATGCTACGGAAGCAGTGATCCTTACAGGGAATCAGAATGTTCTTGGTAACAATAATCAGGTTGTGATCAATCAAAGCATCAATACTGAAGATTTAGTTATAATGCTCGGTAATTTGCTGGCTCGAAAAAATGTACCTACCCAGTTTCAATCCCTAATTACAGACAAGATTGAAGGGTTTGTTGGACGTGAGTATGTCTTTGATGCTATTGAGGCATTTATCTCTAATAATCCGAAAGGCTACTTTACCATCATCGGCGACCCAGGACAGGGGAAAAGTGCGATTCTCGCCAAATATGTGTTGGATACAGGTTGTATTGCCCATTTTAACCAATTGCTCCAAGGACCAAATCGAGCAGATCAGTTTCTTGAAAGTGTTTGTCGTCAATTAATTGAGCGTTATCAGTTACCATACGCTCATTTACCGCCTAATACTAAACAAGATGGGGAATTTCTCGGACAATTGTTAGATGAGGTCACACAGCTAAGGAAAGGAGAGAAAATAATTATTGCAGTGGATGCACTAGATGAAGTAGATACAAATAGTTATCGAGATGCATCAAATATCCTCTATTTACCTGCGTATTTGCCTGATGGAGTCTATTTTGTCCTTACCTGTAGAAGGGATGTAGAAGTAGTTCCTTTAACCAGCTTTGTTCCCATGCAAAGCCTCAGTCTGTTGGATTATCAAACCGACAGTCAACGAGATGTGAGAACCTATATTGGCAATCGAGTTGATAGTAGTGAAAATCTACGTCAGTGTGTGGATGTAAGAGGAGAAAGCATTACAGAATTTACAGATAAAATAGCGTCAAAAAGTGAAAACAATTTCATGTATTTGCGTTATGTATTGGTAGATATTGAAAGCGGGTTATATCAAGATTTAACCCTAGAACAATTCCCACAAGGACTACAAGGTTATTATGATTTTCACTGGCGGCGCATGGGAATGATGGATAAGCCATTACCAGTAACTAAAATTAAAGTTGTTTATGTTTTAGCAGAACTTCTTCAACCAGTTTCAATTAGAAAAATTTGTGATTTTTCTTTGGAAGATGGGATTACAGTGGAAAGAGTTATAAAGGACTGGAAGCAGTTTCTACATGTTTTTTTGAAAAATAGCGAAAATTACTACAGTATTTATCATTCTAGTTTTAAAGATTTTCTACATCGGAAGGATATACTAGCATCACATCCTGTAACACTTAAGGATGTTCATAAACGTATTGCTAATAATGAGTTGAAGGTTTGGGGAAAATTAAAGGAATTTTTAAGGGGTAAAGGTAGTGAGTGATTTGAATGATTTAAGTATAGAATCCCAACAGTATATGGCTGAAAATTTAGCATATCACTTAATTCAAGCTGGTATGGTAGATGAATTATGCGAAATTTTAACTGAATTTGATTTTCTTGATTTTAAAAGTTCAATGACCCAATCTCAGTCAATTATTGATGATTTCGAGCTTGCATTGTCTTCTGGTCTTAAAATTGAGGATGACATGAAGAAAACTTTTGAATTAATTGAAAGTGCTGTTCGCTTATCCGCTAATGTCATAGATACGGATAAACAACAATTTATACAACAATTATGGGGAAGACTAATATCTTATAAATTTCCAGAAATTCAAAAAATATTAGATTCATTAAAACAAAAGGATACTATTTGGCTTCGTTCTCTTGCACCTAGTTTTACTCAAGCTGGTGGTAGTTTATTAAGAACACTAACAATTAATAATGGTTATGCTAATTCTATATTGATTACACCAGATGGATACATAATTGGTGGTTTATCTGACGGAAATATTAAAATATGGGAATTAAGCTCTGGAGCTGAACAAAGAATATTTTCTAGTCATTCTGGAGCAGTAAATTCAGTAAAATTAACAACAAACAGTAAAAATCTTATTTCTGGTTCAGCAGATCAAACTGTTAGGGTATGGGATTTTAAAACTGGCAACTTAATTTTTGCTTTAATAGGTCATAATGCTTCAGTTAATGCTGTCGCTATTACACCTGATGACAAATGGGTAATTTCAGGTTCAGATGATGGGAATATAAAAATATGGGATTTGCAAACAGGAAAAGAAAATATTTTTGGAAAATTATTATTTAGTTTAGCTAATTCAACGAATAGCATTAATACTTTAGTTATCCATCCTGACTATACAAAAGGGAAAAAACTCGTTATTTCTGGTTCCAACGATCAAACAATCAGAGTTTATAATATAGAATCTAATGGAGAATTAGATTATGAAATTTTTCAATTAAAAGATCACAATAATAATATCAGTTCTATTGTTTGTTCTCCCGATGGACAATTAATCATATCAGGATCATTAGATAAAACTATTGGTGTTTGGAATTTTGAAAGAAGAAAAAAAATTCTTACTTTAGCTGGTCATACAGAAGACATTAATGCTGTTGCCATATCTGTTGATAGTAAGCTGGTAATTTCAGGTTCATCAGATAAGACTATAAAGGTTTTTAACTTAGAGACAGGAAAAGAAGTCACTAGTTTAGCAGGTCATACCGATAAAGTTACTGCTGTTGTGATATCACCAAATGGGAAACAAATTATTTCTAGTTCAGTTGACGAAACTCTAAAAATTTGGGATTTAGAAAAAAATATCAACGTTCTTAAGCCAGAAGTAGAAGAAAAAAACAACACATCTTTAAGTCACAATAACTCTTTAGAAGCTATTATTATTACTCCAGATGGAAAACAAGGAATATCTGCTTCAGTTGATGGAATAATTAAAATCTGGAACTTAGAAAAAATCCAAGAAATATTAACCTTAAAAAGTCAAAATGCTTCCATCAAAAAATTAATAGTAACACCTAATAGTGAATATTTAATTTCTGTATTTGCTAATAACTTGGCAATAGTATGGGATTTGAAATTAGGTAAAGAGTTATTGACATTAAGTATTTATGGAGATAGTAATCATGGTTTTGCTATCACACCAGACAGTAAATATTTGATTGTGATTTCTTCTGAGAAAACATTAGAAATTTGGAATTTAGGCAGTCAAAGACTTATCACAAAATTTAGTGGTGACAGTTCTTTAAACTGTTGCACTGTTGCTCCTGATGGTTTAACGATAATGGCAGGGGAAGCATCAGGACAATTACATTTTTTGCAATTAGAAGGCATAGATTAAAACAACCTATAGCAATTTTATTTCTTAAAATACTATAATATGAATACTTTTAATGATCTATCAATTGAAGAAAAAGAATATGTTTTAAATTTACCATCTCATCTAGTAAATGCTGGGATGATAGATGATTTATGTCTCATATTAACCGATTTTGAATTTATAAATTACAAAACTTTAGGGTCAGAAGTCCAATTATTAATTGAAGACTATGATCTTTCGATAAAGTCGCAATCTAATTTTTCGGAAAATCAAGCTAAAAGTTTACAACTACTGCAACAATCACTGAAACAATTGTCTCGAATTCTCCAGCAGGATAAAACACAATTAGTTGAACAATTGTTTGGTCGTTTATCTGCTCAAGAAAATCCTTATCTTGAGGCATTTTTAAAAGCAGCAAATGAGAGTAAAGAAAACACTTGGTTATGTCCCATTAAACCAAGTTTAACTCCATCTCAAGGAGCATTAATCAGGATTTTAGAAGGTCATACTCAACTAATTACTGATTGTTCTTTGAGTAATGACGGGCAAATAGGATTATCTGGATCAAGAGATTGTACTTTGAGAGTGTGGAACTTAGAGAAAGGAACCTGTGAACATATTTTAATAGGACATGATGATCGGATTAATGCTTGTTCACTCAGTGGTGATGGAAAAATTGCTCTATCGGCTGCCGATGATCAAACCTTAAGATTATGGGATACAAAAACTGGTAATTGTTTGCATATACTTAAAGAACATACAGATAAAGTAACAGATTGTACTGTAAGTAAAGATGGCAAGATCGCTCTTTCTAGTTCAGATGATGGTACTTTGAGAGTTTGGGATGTAAAAACAGGAGAATGTTTACTTACATTCGATCAACATACAGACCGTGTTACTTGTTGCGATTTAAGTAGGGACGGCAAAAAAGCATTATCGGGTTCTTATGATCAAACTTTAAGATTATGGGATACAGAGACGGGTGAATGTTTATCAATTATAGAAAATGAACTGGGAGCTTTTACTTGTTGTTCTCTAAGTGGAGATGGGTATTTAGCTCTTACTATTTCTGATGTAATGATTTTAGAAAATGATCCAGATACTCCCAATGAAATAGTTATATCTTCTTTTTCTGGAAAAGTTAATGATGACCCATCATCTGTAAAATTTGCCGATCTAAATGATTTATCTGATGAGCAAAAGAAAGATTGGTCTGAGTATATGTCTTATATACTTAAATCTTCTGGTTTATCAGTAGATATGTTAAAAGAAAATTTTTTGGTTAGATTGTGGGATTTAGAAAAAAATCAGTGTATTTATATATTTGAAGAAGAAAATCTTGCTACAAAGTGTAAGTTAACTGAGGATGGGAAAATAGCCTTATCTTCAACGATGGGAGGAGGAAAAATCAAAGTCTGGAACACAATAACAGGAAAGTGTCTATCAAATCTTTCCACTTCTAGTACTTTTGTTTCGGCACTTGAAGTAAATCAAAGAAATAGCCTAGCTCTTTCTGCATCTGATAATGGAGATATTCGTCTTTGGAATTTTGAACAAGCTATTCATACAAACTCAGAAAATTTACTATCAAGTAAAGGTGAATTGATTAGTGGTTGTGGATATAACCAAGATAGTAGTCAAGCTTTTTCTATGTCAAGTGGAGGAATTATTGAAATTTGGAATACTCAAACGGGTTCTTCTACCAAAAAATTAAAGATTAGTATTACATATTGTTTTGAATGTTTAATAAGCTCAATACCAGAAACAGGATTAATTTGTGTACTTGATGATATGCGATATAATTTATATTTAATTGATTTAAATTCTGCTAAATGTTTGTTGGTTTTAAATGAGCATAACTCACAAATCACCAGTTTTGCGGTAAGTGCTAGCGGAAAAATGGTTGTGTCAGCTTCAGAGAATGAATTTCATTTATTAGGTATAAGAAACAAAGAATATGGATATACAGTTTTAGAAGAATATTCAAAGAAAATAGAAAAAATTGTATCTTGCGACCTAAATGCAGATGGAAATATCATTCTATCTGCATATAATAATGAGCTTTTGCGTATTAGAAATTTAAGAGAAGAATCTTTGTTAGAAGTAGAAACTGGTCATACAAATGAAATAGTCAAGTGTGTAATAAGTCATAATGGATTAATCGCTATATCTAGCTCAAAAGATGGAATATTGAAAATATGGAATGCTGTTACTGGTAAATGTATTCGCACTCTAGTAATTGACTCTGACTTACATCATTGTGTCCTCAGCAATGACGGTCAATTTGTACTTTATTCTCAAACTAGAGATACAATACAAATAGTTAAGATAAACAATGGACAGATAATTGGGAAGTTTACTTTTGATTCATGGGTGAGTGAATTGGCATTTTCCCCAGACAACACACAAATTATGGTTGGTGACTATTCAGGAAGTGTACATTTCCTTCAATTAAAAAATGTAGAAAATTAAATTAATTACCTCATTCCATTCTATGAACAGCTTCTCATCAGAAGACACTGCATACCTCCTTAACCTTCCCTACCACCTTGCTAACGGCAAGATGGATGATGAACTCTGCACTCTCCTCACTGACTACGACTTCATAAATCATAAAATTACGATTTCATCTCCTCAACTCCTCATTGAAGACTATGACTTAACCCAAAGTTCTAACAGTCAAATTTCTGAGAAAGAGAAAGAAAGTTTGAAATTAATTCAAGCTGCGATAAGCCTATCAGAAAATACTTTAGATGAAGATAAAACCCAACTAGCAGGACAATTATTAGGACGTTTGCTTTTATTTGAAATACCAGAGATTCAGGCAACATTGCAGCAAGCAAAACAACATCAACAAACAAAACCTTGGCTGCGTCCTCTAACTTCTAGCCTCACGCCGCCTGGTGAACCATTACTAAGAACCTTCACTGGACATAATAACTGGGTAACAACAGTAGCAATTACGCCTGATGGAGATAAATTTGTATCTGCTTCAGAAGATGGAACTATAAAAATTTGGAATCTGAACAGTGGAAGCTTAATAAATACTCTCACTGGTCACAATAATTCGATCAACTCCGTAGTGATCGCGCCTGACGGGAAAAAAATTATTTCTGCCTCAGATGATAAGACTCTCAAAATCTGGAATCTAGAGACAGGCACAGAACTTCTTAGCATTATCGGACATACAAAAAGTATACGAACCGTTGCCATTCATCCCAATGGGGAAATATTTATTTCTGGTTCAACAGACAATAGTTTAAAAGTCTGGGACATACAAACAGGACAAGAGCTACATGCTTTTATTGGACATGGTAATTCGATCAACGCTGTAGCGATCGTGCCAAACGGAAAGCTTATTGTTTCCGCTTCAGATGATAAAACTGTAAAAATATGGGATTTGCAAACAGGAAAAATATTACATGATTTAATCGGACATAGTGGTTCAGTAATGACGGTAGCAATTACTCCTGATGGAAATCACGTTGTTTCTGGTTCTAGGGATAACACTTTAAAAATTTGGGGCTTACATACTGGACAAGAATTACATACAGTTACCGAGCATATTGGCTCAGTGATGACAGTAGCAATTACTCCCAATGGCAAGCAGGCTATTACGGGTTCTAATTCTGCGCTTCTCAATATTTGGGATTTAGAGACAGGAGCAAAACTGAATACTTTGGATAGTCATACCTTATTTGTCAATGCAATTGCAATTACTCCCGATGGAAAGAAAGCTATTTCTGCCTCATCAGATATGACTCTTAAGGTTTGGGATTTACAAGCCGAAGTGCGTACCTTGACAATTCATAGAGATTGGATAAAAGCAATAACTATTACTGCTGATGGTAAATTAGCCGTCTCAGCTTCTGACGATCAAACGCTGAAAGTTTGGGATGTAGAAACTGGCAAGAAGTTACATACGCTTAGTGGGCATACAGGTCATGTCAATTCAGTTGTTACTACTCCAGATAGCAAATTAGCTGTTTCAGCTTCAGACGATCGTAGTCTTAAAGTGTGGGATTTGTATAGTGGCGTTGAACTTTGTACTTATGATGAATATTGTGACGCAGGTGAAGCCCTCGCAATTACCCCAGATGGACAAAATATTATTTGTGATGGCAAATCAGAAACGATAAAGGTCTATAACTTATCCAATGGTATTGAACTATTAACCATTGAAAATGTCTATTCCATCGCAAAAATTGCTATTACACCCAACGGCAAACAAGTAGTCTCTACTTCACGGAACAAAAGTTTTAAAATCTGGGATTTACAAAGTGGGATCGAATTACATGATTTTACTGGACATACTGCTTGGGTCAATGCTGTAGCGATCGCACCTGATGGCAAATTAGCAATTTCAGCTTCAAATGATTACACTCTTAAAATCTGGGATTTGCAGAGTAGAGAAGAGCTACATACCCTTACTGGACATTTTTACTGGATATGGGCAGTAGCAATTTGTCCTAATGGGAAATTTGTAGTTTCGGGTTCATGGGATAGAAGCCTCAAAGTTTGGGACTTGCAAACTAGAGAAGTAGTGACTAGCTTCATTGGTGAGAGTGAGATAGATGCTGTAGCTATTTCCCCAGATGGGATGACAATTATTGCAGGGGAACGTTCAGGACGTTTACATTTTCTACGTTTAATGACCTCCTCTAGGTGTAATCAAAAGTTAAATTCAGAATAAAATCAAAATTCTAAACTACCTGAAAACTCATAGGTAAGTGGCACTATTTACTAGTTTTTGAGAAGATGCTTTTTGTAAGTTTCCTTGAAGAAATCAGAGATGCTTAGCTTTAAAAGCAAAAACTAAAGCTTTAGATATAGACGAACTCGATCTCCTCAATCTCGTATCCTTAATGATAAAGCTAGTATTCTAGTATTCAAGGTATTCAAGTTAGCTTAAATAAAACTGTCGAGATCCTCAACATTAAGATCTAAAATATTTAGAAAGCTATTTTTAGTTGATCTTGCGATCACAAAATGGAGATCCCCTATGACATTTACTAACGGATTTGCCCTCGTCATCGGTATCGGTACTTACACCAACACACCTAAACTCAATGTCCCCATTACCGCTCAAGATGCCAAAGAAGTGGCTAAAGTCCTCAAAGATCCAGATAGTTGTGGCTATCCCGTCCAACAAGTGACCTTATTAAATGATGCTAATGCAACCCGCGATCGCATTCTGCAAGAACTTGACGCGATCGCCCAAAAAGTCTGCGAGAGCGATACATTTTTCTTGTTCTACAGTGGACATGGCGAATACGGCACTGATGGCTACTACCTGACCACCCACGACACTCAACTTGAAAACAAAAAAGTTGTCACTGGTACTGGTATCAGCGAAAAAGAGCTACTAGAAAAACTCCGCGCCATCAAAGCAAAGCGCACCTTCCTATTTTTCAACGCCTGCCACTCAGGAGAAATCTCACCAGGAACATTGGGTGGAGAAGAATCGCATAATCTCCCAAATCCATTATCAACAGCATTACTCGGCACTGGCGAAGGACGAGTGGTAATTACCGCCTGTCGCGAAACCCAAAAATCATACTTTTCTAAAGACGCATCCCTGACCATCTTTGCTAACGTTTTGACAGATGGATTGCGCGGAAATGAGATTCCTAATCGCAAAGGCTATATCAGCATTTTCGATCTCTATGCGCATATTTATACTGAAGTCAAATACAAAGTAGAAAAACGCTTTAGCGCTCTTGGATTAGTCCAAGAACCAGAATTAACCATTCTCAAAGGTGTAGGTGTCATGGCGATCGCCCTACATGGTGGCAAGACTCCTGAGGGAGAGCTATCAGCAAGCGATCGCCCCTCTTCTCTCGGTGGAGCAGTCCGCGAGGTCGAACCTTCTGAAAGCCAACAAGCATTTCAGCAAATCCTCAGTGGCGAGATCAACCTTGCCGCAGGCAGAGATATTAATAACCTTACGATTGACAAGAGTACCAAAACCATTAATGCTCAAGGTTCACAAGGCTTTATTTACGAGGCAAAGGCTCGCGTTACTCAACATTTTGGCAATGTTAGCAATATCAATACAGGTGGCGGTGACTACGCTGGCGGCAACATCGATAAGTCTCAAAAGACTTATAACGTCAATATTGATAAAGCTGAGGGTATCCACATCGGTGACAATTATGGCAAAAATGATGCAAGCTAACAGTATTGATGATTATTTGTTCTAAGATGTTTCTAAGACAAGTTGGGGTTTTGAGGCTTGAAAATGACTATTTTTTTGCGTCAATTAACGCTCATCAGGGATTCAGGATGGTAAGTTGAATTAAACTTATAGAGTTGGTGCGATCGCTCTAATGTAAGTTATCTCGAAGGCTTTGCAGTATCTGTACTGTTGAAGGCGTGATGCAAAGCTAAAAGTATTACCCATATCATATTGTTGAAAGATATCTAACCCACGATCTAAAAGAATTTTCCAGCCATGATCGGCTTAGTGGTGCAGAAAACTTTTGACATCTCAAATAAGATAATGAGACCTAGTTTAAGACAAGTCTATAAACACCTATACTCGTTGATCTTGCCATTCTGATCACTTTCTTGGACAAAAAATTTAGATTTGCTTATTTTTTGAAAGCCTTGCTAGATAAGGGTTTTAAAAATGGTTAGAGTTTTCTGCACCACTAAGCATGATCGGTCTGGATATGACGAGCATGAATAGTTCGACTACCATCAAATTCCCAAGTAAATTCAATTCCTACATTGAGACAAGATTGCTTATTGCAGTTTTCGGAGCAAAGGGGACAAGATATAATTGAAAAAAAGAGGAAGAACAGAATGGCAAAACCATATTCCGAGGATTTACGAATCCGAGTAGTTAGAGCATATGAAGGGGAATTGGGTTCAATACGAGAAATAGCTAAACAATTTCAAGTGGGAAAAACCTTTGTCAACGATGTTATCCAACAATGGCGTAAGACAGGAAGTGTAAGTCCATTACCGCACGCAGGAGGAGTAAACCCAAAGCTAGAGGCAGAACATTTGCAAAAATTGCAGCAAATCGTCGAAACCACCAATGATGCGACATTATCAGAATTGAGCGAACAGTTAGAAATAGAGACAGGCGTAAAAGTGAGTGTGCCAACCATTCATCGGGCTATAGAACCGATTTGGTATCATAGGAAGATAAGAAAAAGGAGTCAAACATGGGAT
>JBAXSK010000092.1:0-14073 GCA_037130765.1 Pseudanabaena sp. ELA607 | reverse complement strand
GTTTCATCATTGTGGCATTTATTTTGACCCTTTCAGGTAGCTTTTTTGTAGCGGGTTTGATCGGAAATTGCTGTAACTGGATAAATAAAAGAACCAATATGCGACATCCTCAGACCGATGCAATCATCAATGAATTGCGCGATCGCCTGATTGAGACATATAGCGATCGGTTAATAGCGATTATCCTATTTGGTTCCCAATCGCGATGCGATGCAACCCCCGACTCAGAATTAATTTGGATGTTGGTTTCACCCATGATCTGCTAACCAAGTAATTGCCCCTTTGAGCCAAGTTTCTAGTTCCGGCGCGTCGGTCATAACTTTAATCTGTCCCATCGCTTCTAAAGCTTGATGCACTTCCCGTGATGTATATCCCAATGCCATCAGGGTCATTTCTAATTCTTCTTGTAATTCAGCACTAAGAGTGCCTTGATTCATAATCGAACTAGAACCAGTTGCGCCCATTTGTTGCCCGCGCCAATCAGCTAATTTACTGCGTAATTCTAAAGACAAGCGCTCAGCGGTTTTTTGCCCCACCCCCGGAGCCATGCTCAACACCCGCGTATTACCAGTAACAATCGCTTTGAGCAAATCAGCTAAGCCTAAACTATTGAGCAAAGTCATCGCCACTTGAGGCCCCACCCCAGACACAGTGATCAATTGCCGAAATAAATCTCGCTCTGGAGCCGTGGCAAAACCAAATAACACCATCTGATCATCACGAATTTGCAAATGGGTAAAAAGCTGTAAGTTAGCCTCATTAATCGCCAATTGACTGCCCTGTTTTGCCGTAATCTGCACATCATAGCCAATACCTTGGACATCAAGAGTCAAGATCATGGTCGTAGGCGTTTTGCGATTCGACTCCATTGGCTTAGTGCTAACCACCGTGCCCCGTAAATAGCCAATCATATTTTTTCCTCACAAACCCAACGCCATAACCAATGACTCGGCCCCTTAGCGGCAATGATTTCCACTTCCCGCCCAAAGTAATAGCGTTCCTTGGGACTCATGCCCCACAAAATATGGGCGCTATGCCAAATCAAAGTAGCTAAAGTCATCGCCACACAAAAAGCCAACCCAAAAAATGGCCCTCGGTTATAACGTAAACTAGCCCGCACCGCTGCCCAAGTAAAATACTCAAACCACATTACAATATCGCCCCGCAATCCCCACAGGCTAATTGTGCCCACCGTGAGCCACAGCCCTAAATTAAATAACCACCGCAAATATAGCTGGGCTGTAAATAGTCTTTCAATGCGTCGTTCTAGCAATTGCTCTTGTAGTGGCTCTTCTAGGGCGGAGGGCTGGGATTCTGTCTGGGATGCTTGGTTAAGTTGCTGTGTGCCATTAGCAGAATTACTCGCCGGATCTGTCTCATCAATAGCAGGTGGCTGTGGCTGATCTAATGGCTTCTTTGGCAATGGTTCAGCAGGGTCGAACATAACAATTATCCCAATTGATCCACAGTACAAAATTGAGTGAAAAATTAATTAAAAGCTTTCACAATGATCCCGTAACCATTCTTTGGTCGCGGTACTGATTGCCCCATAACTAACATCATAGGGCGGCGCTTGTCCCACCCGCGTAAAAGCCATCGCTAGCCGCCAGCCTTTTGGCGTAGATACAAAAAATAACCAATAAGCCCGCTGTTGATTATTAGCCTGACCGCTGTAACGCTCTGATACGGTAATAAATAACTGCTCTGGGGCATGGCGCGGATCTTGATCGGCAGCTAGGGCTAAAGGCTCAAACTCTGGTTGCCCCACGCCGATCACCTGCAAACTCACCCTAGCCCGACTGTAAACCCGCGTCAAATAACTGGGCAAGTCTTTAACTAAAACTGAGCCGAAATTGCGAAAATCAGACGGACATTTGGCTGTGGATGGATTAGAAACTATTTGACTGGCAGGGATGGGGCTAGCAGATAATGCCCCACTTTGAAGGCAGTGACACCATAAGCCCAAAATTAAACTCAGTGCAAAATAACAATTGCCCCTAAATTTAACCGACTGAGGTGACGGCAGCGCCAATGTATACCGTCCCTGCCTCATCAATGATTTACTGCCCATGACTTCCTAAGATGGTAGTGACAAAATCGCGCTTACTCATCAACCATCGTATTGCGACGACGACGGGAAGACCCCGAACGTTGCGCCGAAAGGTCAAATTCTAGGGCTGCTCCCATGCCCCAAAGAATAAAAGCCAGAATCCAGAAAAATTCAATCCAGTCACCACTCTGGTATTTGTCACCATTGGCATTGAGACTGTAGTTATAACCTAAGTCAGCAATAAACATCGCAATCCCCGCGCCACCAAGTAAACGCCAAGACTGCGCCGCTTTGCCCCCCCAATAAGCTAAGAGCAAGATAGTCGCTACAATCAACAACCACACATCCCCAAGGGCATAGAAAGCCGCTAAGAGTTTACCAATACCTAACTCGATCCCGCCATCTTTAATACCGGCGAAAAAGGTCACGTAAATCCCAAAAGCTAGACCAAATAAGCCCACGGAACCCACAATGCCCCATTGCTTAGGAAATAGATTCAAGCGCTTGCCAATTACTGACAAAGCCATCCCCCAAGATAACAACAAATAGGTAATCACAAAAAATAAGTCGGGCAAAGCTGGTGGCTCAGGGGGTTTGCCGGTAACTAAATCTAAATAACCAAAAACTAAATTGCCAAAACCCCACGAAACTACGCCCATCCCCAAGCCTAGCCAAACATTGCGACCGCCGAGCATCTTAGGGCTTTGGCAGTTGCGCCAACATAGCCAACCTGTATAAATAATGGAAAAGGTTTGCAAAACGTATGTGCCAATGCGATACCACAAGGGACGGCGATATTCTGGGCCAGCCGCAGCCACGGGTTCAGGAGTGGGCGCTGGGGTGACTGCCTCTGGTGCAGGGACATCACCACTAGATGCAGGCGGAACAGTGGGGGCATCTGGATTAGCCGCTGGGGTCGGTTTAGGCTTAGCGCCTTTTTTGTCAGCAGCATTGGGTTTGCCCGCAGGATTAGGCTTGTTACTTCCATTCGGCTTGGTTGTATTCGCCGGAACCGCTGGGGTGGGTTTATTAGTGGTCTCAGTTTTTGGCGGGGCGGGCTTATTTTTGCTGCTGTGGCTTGCGGCTGACTGAACTTTTTCCGGCGGGATTAACTCTGTCGGCGCACTGAAAAACAGATAAAATAATAACGAAACAACGGCTAAGCCAATGCCAAACAGAATTATGTTTTGTGTTGTAATCCCTGCGGTGGAAGATTTTGCCTTACTCATGAGTATCTTTTACCAGAATTATTGCCAGAGTTTGCCTTTAGGAGTGGACTTGAGCCAGCCTATAAATTTCGCCTGATCAGCTCCAGACATATCGTTTAACACATCAACTGCATTGGCAACAAAGCCCGTGCCGCCAAAGTAAGAACTTGCTAAAGTGTGCAATTCACCCAGCAAAAACTGTACTTTATTCTCGTCCCAAGGGGGAAGTTGCATACTACTGAGGGGGTCATCGGTCAAAAGGGCATTAATGGCTTCAGGAGTCCCATGACCTAAGGCACCTTTTTGCATGATCTGGACTAAATCTTGCTTGAAGGAACCGGCTTGTCGGTTACCCAGAAAATCTTCCACCTCAGCATAGATAGTTTGCAACATCAGCACGCCACCACACACTATGGCCCCATCACCACCACCAGCCGATGCCACGGGCATTTGGTCAAACTTGACCCTACCCCACACACTAAACCGCTGTGGTTCTTCGAGGAGTACACAGGCTTTGCCCTTGTTATCGGTTAAATCGCGCCAGAGAGCTAAAGCTTCATCACGATTGTCGCCAAACATATTTAACAGCCTAAAAGTCTGCCCTTGATATTTAAGAATCGGCACCTGCTGGTCTGGATTTTGCGGATTCTGTACGTTGATGATCTCAACATCTTGACGTTTGAGAATAAACATGGGTCTGTTGTAAACGTACCTTAGTAAACGTACCTGATGGGAGAAACGTTAGCTTTGCGTAGTTTGGCGTAGTTGGCCGCAATCTGCTGTGGCTATATTGTTTCGCAATTATTTCGTAGCTGGGGAGGTTAGATTGTAATTCTAAATTTTAGTTCTAAATTTTAAAATATGCTGTAACCTACCATGAGGCGGGTTGCGCGGCAACATAAAACCATAGTCAAAGCAGGGGAAGCTGTGTGTTCTTGTGAGTCTAAAGTACAATATCTGTAATGGTGTACTCTAGGCAAGAGTAAGTTATGCCAAGCATACGCAAAAAGGTTTAAATTGCCAAATTTAATGACTATAATTTAATGATTGATTTAATAATTATGCCGTGTCTGATTCACTAAATGATTGATTAGGAGCTTTATCCGGCAGAATTTCAGGCTAATTAGTTCGCTTTAAGTCACTAATGATCTAGCTTCCTGACAGCGATCTTGGGATGGGTAAAAGAAATATTAATGCTCCTAACCAAATGATCAAGGTAATTATTTCTTGCGCGGTGCTAATATCTCTTAAATCTTCGGTGGTGGGCAGCAGGGGGTAGCTCATGGTAAATGTGGCAATGAGGGGTAGTTGTAACCAAGGTTGGGCAATTACCGCAAAGCCTAAGAATAAAAGTTTGATGCTAGGGAGCCATTGGCGGGTGCGGGCTGTGCCCCAAATGGTTTGCAATACATAACGCCCTTCGGTGTGACTGAGGGGAATTAGTTGCAGGGCATTGATGAGCAGTCCTGTAGCAGCGGCTAAGGTTAAGCCAGAGTGACCCACCCAGTTGCTGCCTAGATTTAGGGTGATACTGGGAAATAGATAGTTCTGTAATTGAATTTTTAGTTGATGACAAAAATACAGTCCCCAAGATGGCGGGTTACTCCATTGTTGCAGATTAAAAGCTTGACTTAGGGACAGCCCTATATTTAAGTCTGGGTTTGTCTGAGAAATTGGGTGGGACAGATCCCCAATGCCACTAAATAGGAATAACATCAGGGCTAAACCGCTGCTGACCAGGTTAGGTAACACAGCTAATTGCCACAACACCGATCGCGACTGCACCAATGGCAACCTGTGGCAACTGCCAAGCCATCCCGCGCCCCCAAAACAAGGTAACCATAACGATACTGGTGATGTGGCTGTCTTCTGATGGTTTTGCTGTAATTTATGGCGCTGATATAAATACAGGGTGGTTAATTCCTTTGCTGCCATGATTGAGACTATGCCGCCGCAGTATAACCAACTGTGATAAGCCTCATAGGTGCTGACTAAAATTAAACCGATTAAAAAATAAGGTAATAATTTAGTTAAAAGCAGGTTAAAGCTAATTTTAGGATTGCTTGAGCCACCAGACTGATCGCTGATCCGTGGAAAACTTAATAAAATTGGTGTGCCGTCCTCAGTTTCTGAATTATTAGCTACTGCCTCTAAAAACCACGGCTGCTGGGGAAAATTTTCGGCAAAAATCCCCTGAAGCAAGTTATAAGCACGATCTAAATTCGTCAGCCGTAAAATGCCGTGACCATAAACCATTTCTGCGGTTATTACCACTTGTTGCAGTTGGATTAATGATGACGGTAAACATTGTTTTAGTTTTGCCGCAGTGATATTTACTAAATCAAATTGCTGATGGGATGAGGGATCGGCGGCGTTATTTTTGCTTAACTGATCTGGGATAATCTCTTGGTTTTTTTGCCCCATCAGTGTGATGAATAACCATGCCCCCATAGCTAAAATAATTGTTGGAATTTTACCGCTGGGTGGCTCAACTAAGTTGATGGCAATTCCATAAAATAGAATCCCTAAGCCCCAACCTAAAAGATAAATCAGGATATTTTTAATTAAGTAATATAGTCCATAATTAGGCTTATTTTGATTATTAATTAACTGAGTATTATGATCATCAATATGCCTAATTTGCTCAGAGTATAAGCTATCAGATAATAAGCTAATTATACCAATGACAAAAACAGTGCCAATATCTGGGAAATTTGCACTTAGATTTGCACTTAGATTTGTCATTTATCGCTCAATACCTCTGCCGAAATTTATGCCAAAATTTACGCCAACCAATACTTATCCCAAACGATAGCCAAAGCCACGCACTGTAACTAAGTATTTCGGATCGCTGGGGTCATCTTCAAGTTTTTCGCGCAGCCAACGAATATGCACATCAACGGTTTTACTGTCGCCAATAAAATCTGCGCCCCAAATTTTTTCTAAAAGTTGTTCCCGTGACCAGACGCGCCGAGGGCGACCCATGAAAAGCTCTAAAATCCGAAATTCTTTTGGTGATAGATTAACTTCACTGCCTCGCACCATGACGCGGCATTCCTGAGGATACATAGTAATTTCACCAAACTGAAAGGTCTGGCTATCTTCTGTGCCCGGAGACGGCTGACGACTGCGCCGCAACAAGGCACGGCAGCGGGCCACGAGCTCCCTCATGCCAAAGGGTTTGCATAGATAGTCATCGGCACCGACTTCTAAGCCAACAATGCGGTCTGACTCGTTGCCTCTGGCGCTGACCATTAGCACAGGGACTCGGTTCCCTTCATGGCGTAACACACGGCAAAGATCCAGACCATTAATGGCGGGTAACATCACATCCATGATGATCAGATCCAAATTTTGGACTCGTTTAGCTAAATTTAAAGCCGCTTGACCATCTTCTGCCACTAACACCTCATATCCTTCTTCTTTGAGGGTTAGCGCCATCGTATCCCTAATCACAAATTCATCTTCTACTACCAAGATACAGCCCAAAGATGGCTGTGGCTGTGATTTACTGAGTTCTTTTGATAGCATAAAAAATTTGCACTATGCACTAAATAAACGATGCTAATTAATTGAGTGAAGGTCTAGAGGGAATTATTTAGGGTCAAATCAACAGAAAAATATTCCCACAGTTTTAGGCTAATGAGTTTTAGGCTCACGGGGAAATCTCACGAAAATAATTGATCGATAGTGTGACGAGACGGGGCAAGTCTCAATTTAGCTTAAATTGTGGAGCAAGGCGCAGTTATATTGTAAAGAAAATCTGGTTAGGCTATTTATCTTGTTAGACTATTTTCAAACTACTACCCTAAACTTATTGGCAAGTTAACTTAGTTGCAGTTAATTTTGAAAGCATTTTTGAGGTTATTCCTAGCAGTTTCACTAATCTTATTTTAGGTTTACTTTTAACTTTAACTTTGGTTTTTATTTTAGCTGTTTATTAGAAAAAACAGGATAAGAAAAGTTAAGATACAGTAATCTTAGTTTAACTAGACTCCCAACCATTCTAAATTTAAACTAGGCATTAATCGCTGTAAATTTTTTAAAGATTTACCCTGCCAAGGAATATTAATTGCCCCACGAACAGTTAATTGAATAGATGCCTGTTGCCGGACTTGAATGACAAATTTTGAGAGAATATTAATACCCGAACTATTTAAAAATTGTAAATTGGATAAATCCATCACTATGGATACAGGGCAATCAATTAAAATACCTTCCAATAATTCCGTGATTGGTGCATATTCTTCCTTGCCTGCTAACCGTAATGAACCAATACAGGTAATAGAATAGGTTTCAGGATTGTAAGTTACGATATAGTCTTCACCTTTTATCTCAATAATCATATTGCTTTGGTAACTCAGGTTGTTACAGAATTAATCTGATAAGATTTAGGGCAATTGCTCTTTTATTTGAATCTATTTGAATCTATATTTATGCAGCATTTATTTGATATTTACCTAACTGGGATTGCAATAAACTGACCAACTCAATTAACTAATTACATCATCTAATTAAATAGTTTAAATAGTCTAATTTAAAAATATTTGCTATCTGGTATACCAAAAGTTTTCTTAAACGATTTTTATTAAACAATTATTTGACATAATTTACAGCCTATTCTAAATATTGATGATACAGTCAATTTGCAATATTACTAAATAGTTTGCAAATGTAATTGCACCATTGTTTTGACAATTATAGCTAGGGGATTTTCTGATATTTCTTCAAACTGCCAACCTAAATCAGCTTGATAATCATTAATCATCGTCAAATAACCTAATCGAGATGATAGATGAGCTTCAATATTATTTATTGATTCAATCTGCTGAATATAAAGTTCCACTAATTGCTCATGATTTATATTGGTTATTTTTTCTAAATACGCTTGAAAATAGGCAACATTTTCAGATTTAATAATATTTGTGGTTAGTAATATAATCCGATCTTCGAGAAAGTACAAGCCTAAATTAATCGCCTCATTAGAAGAATTATCACCATATTTTAAAGCATTTTCTAATAGCTCATTAGCAATAAAACTAATGGCACTTTTTAATTTGCTTTGACGATGGTGATTCAAACAAACTAAATTCGGTTTTGTGTAATGGGTTTCAGGATGCTCGTCACAACAGCAATTAGTGATATAGTCAGCGACAAAATTAGCGGACAAACCACTATTGCGCCAACGTTTGCCGAGGGGTAAAGAAGAATTAGCAAAGCCAATCTCAATAAATTCTCGACTATTAGACCAATTTTCTTGAAAATCCCCAAAAATTTTTTTCATGACTCAATTGGACTTGCATTTAACCTTAAATTCACTAGGCTAAAGTTGTGACTCAATCATTTGATTTACTAATATTGATTGACTAATAATCAAAGCAATCTCAATATTTACAGGCGATATTTCTAGATGATGCAATACTCTAAAATAGTCTTCTAAAATAATCTCTTGATGTCTGGAAAATTCTTTAAATCACAGTTTCAGTGATGCAACATATTGTCTAATCATCTATTAAGCCAAGATTTTCAGAGACTATCTTCAGTTAATAATTAATATTGAGTTACTTGATTAATTAAACTTATCGTTTAGATGATCTAGCAATTTAGTTAAATAATAATTCACTAATAATTAACTAATCATCTATTAGATGGCATTGATGACTGATTTTATTAGTTTATCTTTTCACATTTGCTGATAAAAAACAAGGGGTAATAATTAAGTATTCAATCACGATTTGATGATGGATTATTGAGCTAGAAATAAATACCTAAAAGTGTGTCTAAGTGTGGCTAAATCATCGCCAGTTAATGCATCTGATCTAGGTTTTTACCACCAGAAATAATTTAAGCTACGGCGCGATTAGAGAAAATTAATATTCAATAATTTATCTCATAACTTGGTCTAGTTAATTAGTTTAATTAAACTGATCAATTAATTGGCTAATGATGCTTTATAGGCAGCAATTACCATGTCTTGCACTACGTTGAGCGGTAGTTGATGGTGGCGGGCGATGGCAGCACAGTCGTCATACTCTGGTTGAATGGTCACCCTGCCGCAGCGATAAGCAACTTTAACCCTAGCCTTACCCAAGGGCAACATAACTTGATGTATTTCCCGTTGCAGTTGCAAGCGTTGGTTTTCAGTAATCCGAATGCCGAGGGTGCTAGTCTGTCGAAAAATAATTGCTGCACAGTTGTGAATTTGATCGGGGGGGCAAATTACCGTAATTAATGTACCCAAACGAGATTTTTTCATGGTGACTGGCTGATAATATACATCCAGTGCGCCTTTATCTAATAATTCTGTCAAAATAAATGCCAATATTTGTGGACTTTGATCATCAATCTGAGTTTCTAATACGGCTACGGTAACAGTTTCCCAGCTATGGTTGGGATCGCTAGTCCAGTCGCTAATTGCTACGGCAGAATTACGTTTTTTTTTGGCTCACTAGTTTCGGGGAGCGGTTGATCTTCGTGACTATGGCTGTGATCGTGACCATGATCATGGATGTGGGAAGGCTCGTGGTGGTGCAGTTTGCCATTACTGGTTTGATGGTCAGCCCCAGATTGCGCCATATCGACACCATCATTGCTGTCATGATTCACGCCACTATTTACCCCACGCATAATTCCTGAATCACTAGAGCCAATTTGCCCCTGAGCCATGATCCCAACCCATAGCCGCAAAATATTCGGTATGGGTAAATCACGGGAACCTGCGCCAATACCAATATCCGTCAGTTGTAATTTAGGCACTGCACCAAAACCCTCACTTAGGGTTACGGCTAAAGCGGCTCCGGTAGGGGTGACCAACTCCCGCTCAATCCCATTACTAAAAATCGGTACTTGGTGCTGCTGATAGAGTTTGAGGGTAGCGGGGGCAGGTACGGGCATTAACCCATGATCGCAGCGCACATAACCGCCTCCCGTGGGCAAAGCTGAACAAAAGATTTTTTCCACCCCTAACCAAGCAAAACCCGCGCAGGTGGCCACAATATCCACAATGGCATCTATGGCTCCGACCTCATGAAAATGTACGACGTTGGGACTAATGCCGTGGACTGCCCCTTCAGCCGCCGCCAAATGACGAAAAGTATTTAAACTCCAAGTTTCGATGGTGGGGTCAAACTTACCTTGACGGATGATCGTTTCAATTTCTGGTAAATGGCGGTGATGACCGTGGTTTGATGTCGCTGATTGAGAGCCTGATGGGGACGCTGATTCAGGTGTAATCACATGAACTTTTGTCGCCACTTGGCCACAGCGATAAACTTTTGCCGACTCTAGCGCCACCTGATCAGCTAAACCAAGTTGGGCAATTACGGTTTGTAAATATGCCAATGGCACGCCAGCATCCACTAATGCCCCCAAACACATATCTCCGGAAATTCCCGCCGGACAGTCAAGATAAGCTACTCGTGCCATAAGTTATGGGAAATTGCCTAGATGATTTGTGACTACAAATAGATAAATTGTTATTGCAAGATTATTCTAGCTTTAGATCCCCGCCTGATTTGGATCTATGATCTGGACTCATAGACTTGTCAAGGAGTCTGTGCGATTAGATTACAGCCCATGTCATCATCAGGGAGTACATCATAAAAATGGACAAAATGCCCACCCTGCAAGGGTTATATTATTAGTATCTGTAATCCATCAGCCTCAAAACGACTGTAAGCTAAGGACGCTAATTGCTGCATCCCATAGGTTAATCAACATGGATGACTTCATCAATGACTTAATATTTCAGTTGAGCACCTAATTAAGTCCATGTCATGAGTATATAACCCAATCTATTACCTGATAGATACATCTGTAATTCATATTTGTAAACTAATTTGTAAACTAAGGACGTTAGAGGACAGTAATCTTGAACGGAGAGCAACTTGTAGAACTTTATCGGCAGGGTAATCGCAACTTTGCCAATGTAGATCTGACAGAAGCTAGGCTTAGGGGAGTCACCCTGTTGCGGATTGATCTGCGTGGTGCCACTCTTAATGGTGTCGATTTAAGTGGCGCAAACCTCATTGATGCTAATTTAGCCGGAGTTAATCTGGTGGAAGCAAATTTGCGTAGCGCCCTATTACGAGGGGCCAATTTCATGGATGCGGATTTGTCTTGGGCTAATTTGACTTGGACTAATTCCACTGGGGCCAAGTTTATTCGCAGTAATTTACGGCTGACTAATTTTAGTGGCGCGAATTTAATTGATGCTGACTTTAGCCTAGCGATGATGGAAGGGGTCAACTTGCGGGGGACGAACTTACGGGGCACAAAGCTATTGCAATTAAAAACTATTGTGAATGCCGAGTTTGCCGGAGCCAGAAATATGGATGAGTCAACCCGAGAATATCTCTGTTCCATTGCTTCGGGAGTCCATCCTTTTACTCAAAATGATACTCGTGCTAGTTTGGGTTGCTAAGAAGCCAGTTCCGGCTAATTTCTAAAAAGTTGAGATGCACTCAATTGTAACGTTCTATCAGAATATTCTAAATGCCTAACCAAGCTTCAATGTGTTTTCTGATCTGCACAAAAGGCGGCTCGGGGCGATTCCCTTCAATATGAATTCCTAACTTAGCTAAACTATCTTGTCGCTTACATAATTCCTGGGAAATACTATCCGCTAAATCTTTGTGTTTGGCTAAGAGACTTTTGAGGTTATCTCGATCTACCACAAATAAAGTAGTTTCAGTCAAGGTGCGTAAAGTAGCCGTGCGCTTCGTTCCTAATAAAAGAGACATTTCGCCAATAAACTCCCCTGGCTGCCGGATCGCCACTTGCTTACCAATGGAATCGACATAAACTTCCACAGCCCCCGACAAGATAATGTAAAAGCAATCTCCCGGATCATTCTCCCGACAAATCACATAATCAGCGTCAAGGGTTTTCTGATAGCCCCGTTCAATGATGCGTCGAAGTTCTAGACTATTGCATCTTTTGAAATAACTAACTTGTTTGAGTAAAAGAGATAGATTAAAAGATAAGGATGCTTCAACTAAACTAGGATTATAGAGCGATGCTTTCAGTGGATTAATGCCATACTGTCGTGACTCGACGGAATTCGCTGCTAAGTTGGGCATCTGCGGCAAATCATGTGGTCTATCGCCCATATTGTGATCATTTTGATCTGCTGGATTCTGCTCCTGTTTGGTTCGCTCTTGATTAGTTTTCTCTTGATTAAATTGGCGAATCACATTATTTAAATGGGCAATATTCTGAATATCTAATAAACTATCAGAATCCCGTCGGGCAATATGTCGATTGCGTAACTCTTCTTCAATTAAAAAATATAAATCGCTTTTAATTTCTTCGCTTTCTGCTGGCTTATCAATCCAAGCCAAAAGATAAAAATCCATCCCCTGCTGATAACCTTTGAATCGCGCAGCAGGTGGCGGCGATGACAAAACATCAGGATGGCGACGAGCGGCGGAAATTAGACATTCCACAATCACTAGGGGATCGATATAGTCGGGCACATCAATGGAAATTTGAATCCGACTGCGATGATCTTTATAACTCCAATTGACCACCCGATTTTCCAAAAAATGACTATTAGGCACAATTACTGATACGCCGTCATTGGTGCGTAAGGTGGCAGAACGAATGGAGATTTCTTCCACTATACCGGAGAGATCTTCTAATTCAATAAAATCACCGACTTTAATGGAACGTTCAAATAATAATAAAATACCGCTGGCGAAGTTGTTGGCAATATTTTGTAAACCAACGCCAATGCCTAAGCCCAAAGCGCCACCAACAACGGTTAAAGAACTCAGATTAATTCCTAATAGCTGAAGACTAACTAGACAACCGGCAATAACCAGTAAATAGCTAACAATCGTTGATAAAGATTCGCGACTGCCTAAGTCTAAACCTAAGCGACTCAAAATGATATTTTTAAATGTTATTTTGCCTACCCTAGCAATCAGGAAAACTAAGGCAAAATCAATTAGAGCTTTGGCAATTACTTCTAAAGATAAGTTATAGTCACCAAGGGTTAATAATGGGGCATCAAACAATTTAAATATGGCATCAACAAGCTGTTGGCTATGATGCACCAGCCAATCTGTAAAGGATAAATTTTGCAGCATATTTAATGACAATTTGCTGATAGTATATAGTTTAATTGACTATAATCATATTTAAATTTTATGGGCAAGTTTATGGGCAAGAATTTCATCATAGAGATTTGCTTGTTGACTCATCTTTATTGTTTTGACTTAATTTTGGGATCAGATTTTTGACTTGTTTGGGAATTAATTTCAGCTTAGTTTTGTCTTGATTTTGACTTAGTCTATTTATTGTCTTTGAGAGTTATTAGTATTTTATGTTAGCAAATTCAACTACATCTGCTCTGACAGGACAAAAGGTGATTCTCACCGGCGCTAGCAGTGGCATTGGTCAAGCGATTGCCCAGAAATTGCTTGGTGTAGGTGCTAAAGTGGCGCTCCTGAGTCGTCAAGCACCATCTTTAGCCGAGGCAAATCATCCCCAAGCTTTGGCTGTAGCCATAGATTTAGCTGATGTGACTAAAGTGCGGGCGCAAATTTTGGCTACGGTGGCAGAATTAGGCGGGGTCGATATTTTGATTAATAATGCCGGTAGCGCTTATATTGGCGAGTTGGCAACCATCGAATTACATCAATGGCAACAATTGTTTGACCTCAATGTAACAAGCGTTTTACAGTGCATTCAAGGGGTTTTGCCCGCCATGCGCCAACAGCAAAAAGGCACTATTCTCAATGTTGCTTCTGTTGCCGCTAAGCAAGGATTTCCCAATTGGGGGGCTTATTGTGCCACGAAGTTTGCTTTATT
>JBAXSK010000091.1:0-14083 GCA_037130765.1 Pseudanabaena sp. ELA607 | reverse complement strand
CGGGGCATCGAACCCCTTGATGGACGCGCTTACATCCCGTCACTCATTCTTGTAATCGAATAGACTGCGGGGCTTTCGCTTGGTAGCTAAAGACAACAATAGTTTTAGACCACTTTATTTCCCCTTTCACCATGAGCTATCGTCGCCAAATCAAACTTTCGGAACTGGCTGCTCTTTTGCCGGACTGCCAACTAGATGCTCAGGGACAAGATCCATTAATTGACAGCGTAGCTGCCATTGACCAAGCCACGACTGGCGCAATTAGTTTTGTGAATGCGGCAAAATTTATTAAATATCTCGAAACAACTCAGGCAAGCGCGGTCATTATTGATAACCAAACTCCTTGCCCGCTGCCATGTTTGCGTACTAGTAATCCTCGGCTATTATTTGCCAAAGTATTAGAGATTTTTGAACAGAAACCCATTTTAGCCGCTGGCATTCACCCCACAGTAATTTTAGGCGAAGCGGTAGTAATTGGCGCAAATGTCCACATCGGCGCGGGGGTAGTCATCGGTGATCGGGTGCGTTTAGGGGATGGGGTGCAGATTTTTCCCAATTGCACAATTTATGAAGATGTCACGATCGGCAATCAAACTGTAATTCATAGCAATTGTGTGCTGCGGGAAGGAACTCAAGTGGGGCAGCATTGTATTTTGCAGCCTAGCGTGGTGTTAGGAGCCGATGGTTTTGGCTTTGAGCCGCAACCCGATGGCACTTGGTACAAAATGCCCCAAACAGGCTATGTGGTACTAGAAGATCATGTGGAGTTAGGCTGTTTTACCGCCGTGGATCGTCCAGCGGTGGGTATTACCCTGATTAGCCAAGGGTGTAAATTTGATAATCAAGTGCAGATTGGTCACGGGGTTAGAGTGGGTCCCCATTCCGTGATTGCGGCTCAGTCAGGGATCGCGGGTGGCTCCAGCTTAGGGCATCATGTGGTATTAGCTGGACAAGTGGGCATATCAGGGCATATCACCATTGGTAATGGCGTGGTGATTGGTCCTAAATCTGGCGTACCCAGCAATCTAGAATCTGGCATCACCGTCATGGGTTATCCCCCCGTACCTGAAAAAAATTGGAAACGCATCGCCATTGCCGAGCGTCAGTTACCAGAGTTATTGCATACGGTGCGGAAGTTAGCGGCACGGATTGAGCAACTGGAAAAAGATGTCCCTGCTAACCCACGCCAATAACCACTAGATCCAAGACAAGGCATAAGTTCGAGTAATGCCATCAATCAGCCAAAACCGTTACTAGGTCAGAAATTATCTCTCTATAGCGGTATGTCAAGTCTAGAATCGTAAATTATTATTAACTCAATCGCAACAATTCTTAACTTTCATTCTTAAGGGACAAGATCATGGAAACCAACGAACCTAAATTTGGCTTTAATATTTTCGCAGAAACTTGGAATGGTCGCCTTGCCATGTTGGGCTTTGTAATCGGTATCGCTACCGAATTGCTGACTGGTCGTGGCATTCTTTCTCAAATCGGCTTGCTGTAAGATTCCCGTTACGAACTGAGTCTTTAATTAAATATTCACAACTAAATATCTAAACTAGAAAAGCATGGTGATATGTAAGCGCCATGCTTTTTTAGTTGTGGGATTTATAGTCAGTCAAAGTAAGAATGGCACGTTATTTAATTTAGATTCCTTGTCAGGCAAGATGTGTGATCTACAAGGGATAAAGAAGCGTGGGACGGACATCTTGTCCGTTGATCTGTCTGCTTTGTTGTGTCATCTTTAACTGAAACAACTATATAGTTGGATACAGATCATTTTTGCGTTTCAGTTTAACGGCTGGAATCAGTGGCGGCAGATCACTCTAGAACTCACCACCAGCCGCTTTCAATCTGTCCGCTGCATTTGAATTGTTAGATTGTATTACAGTTCATAATCATGAAATGCCCTATTGATATCGCTCCAGAAAATCCAAGGCTTGATTTCGGAGTTCATAATAGTCTTTGGATTCTCGCAGTTCATAGCGATCTCGCGGACGAGGTAACGGAATATCTAGAATTTGGCCAATCGTAGCATTGGGGCCATTCGTCATCATCACCACCCGATCAGACATAAAAATGGCTTCATCCACATCATGGGTAATCATCATCACTGCTTGGGGATGCTGTCCCCAAATTTCCAAGACATCCTGTTGCAATTTAGGGCGAGTCAAGGCATCTAGCGCCCCAAAGGGTTCATCGAGCAGGAGCATTTTGGGGCGGGTAGCCAAAGCTCTTGCTACCCCCACCCGTTGCTTCATGCCGCCCGAAAGTTCGTCAGGATATTTGTCGGCCGCCGCCGTGAGCTTCACCATGTCAATATGCTCATTCACAATTGCGATCTTGTCCGATGGACTGGCAGTTTTGAACACTTCATCGACTGCCATGCGGATATTTTCTCGAACGGTGAGCCAAGGCAACAAGGCATAGCCTTGAAACACCATCATTCGTTCCGCTCCAGGTTTACGAATGGCTTTACCCTCTAACGTGACTGAACCCGATGTGGCTTTCTCTAGCCCTGCAACAATGCGCATTAGGGTTGATTTTCCACAACCGGAGTGACCGATTACCGAGACATATTCTTGCTTCCCAATCGTCATGTCAATGCCATTGAGCACCACAAACTGACTACCATCTGGTTTTGGATATGCCTTTACGACCTGCTCGATCACGAGAAAAGACTCCGTATTGGCTGAAGCGGGGTTATTGGGACTGACTGATTGCATTGAGGACATCATCAACGTCTCCTAAGTTCAAAGATTAAGCAAGTTATGCAAAGAAAAAAGATTGAGGCGCGTTGGCACGAATTTCAAAGCTCTGGAGATAGCCAACGGGATCGCTCGGATCAAAGGATTTGCCATCGATAAAAGCAGTACTCGGCTCAACCTTGTGATCCTCTGACGGACATCGAATGCCCATCTCGGCCGCAATTTCTCGATACAGATCCGTTCGCCAAGCTTGACGGGCAATTTCATCTGCATTTTTGGGGAATGCTGTGATCTGACCCCATCGGGCTGCTTGGGTCATCAACCAGAGGCTTTGCGACTGCCACAGGAAGGTTGAGTGGTCGTGGGCAACCATCGAAGTGGGCATATCAAAGAAAAGGGTAGTCTCTGGACTATTAATCATGCGGGCTTGGTTATCAAATCCACCATAGTTGAAGTTGCCCACAATTCCGGGTCGAGTAAGTTTGACCTTTGCGCCCGTAAAAGAGCGTTGGGAGATGATAGTGGCGACCTCTTCGCGATTGGCAAGGTTGCTGCAATATTGGCAAGCTTCGATCATCGCTTTGACCAGCGATCGATAGGTTTTGGGATAGTCCTGAATGAAGGATTCTTTTACAGCCAAGAGGCGATCGGGATGTCCTTGCCAAATTTCGCGCCCTTGGATAAAAGTAAAGCCAATCCCTTCGTTCCCAGCAATGGCTCGCGTATTCCACGGTTCAGCCACCATATAAGCCTGCATCGCGCCGATTCGGGTGTTGCTCACCATTTGTGGGGGCGGTGTGATAATGAGCCGTAGTTTGCGAAGGGGATCAATGCCCACAGCCGCGACCAAATAGCGCACAAAGTACTCGTAGATCGCCGAACTCTGAACCACCGCCCAAATGTGATCATCAAAGGGAGAGCGTTCCCAATAGTTTCGCAAATCGCGACCGAAAGCATCCAAATTACCACCATAGCTTTGCCAAGGTCTGATCCCACCCTCCCAGAGTTGACGATTCATGGTCAGAGCATTGCCGTGGCGGTGAATTGTCATTGCCGCACAGAGGGGAAAGTGTCGTGCCCCTTCTGCTCCGGTGCGGGCATTGGTGACAGCGCCAGAGACCACGGGGGAGGCATCTAATCGCCCAAAGATGATGCCGTCCCGCGAGTTGCCCCAACTGGCTTCTCGACTGAGGGTGACGTTTAAGCCATATTTTCGGAAGAAGCCCTTTTCCCACGCAACGGCGAACGGAGCGCAGTCATTAACAGGAACGTAGCCAATCGTGAGGTTCGGTTTCTCTAGGCTGGCAGGGTCAATAATTGGCTTCACAGCGAGGGCTGATTCTGGCAACCCCACTGGGTTTCGAGAGGGTTGTGGGCTACAGCTCGAAAATGCGATCGCTGAAGCCGTAGTGCCTATGCCTTGCAGGAAGGCCCGCCTTGTCCGATGTGTATTCATAGGAGTCTCCGAAGCTTAAGAGCGGGTAGGGCGGTGAGTCACGATGGTTTGTAATTTCGCAAGGGCATAGTCTAAAATTAGCCCCGTCAAGCCAATTACAAATACCGCCAAAAACACAGAACTCACATTCAATCGGTTCCACTCATCCCAGACAAAAAAGCCAATACCAATGCCTCCGGTGAGCATCTCCACGGCAACAATCACTAACCAAGCAATGCCCAAACTGATGCGTAGTCCTGTGAAGACATAGGGCAAACTGGCAGGCATCACAATCTTGATCAGTTGCTTCCAGCGAGGCATTTCTAGTACCTGCGCCACTTCTAAATAATCTTTGGGAACATTGCTAACGCCTTCTGCTGTGTTAATGATGGTGGGCCAGAGCGAGGTAATGAAAATCACGAAAATGGCCGAAGGCTCGGCGGCATTAAAAATCGCTAGGGCGATCGGCAACCACACCAGAGGAGAAACGGGCTTAAAGACTTGAATCAAGGGATTTAGGGCTAACCATGCATAATGTGATAATCCAATCCAAACCCCAACCGGAATGGCTACCATCGCCCCGAGCAAAAAACCAATACAAACTCGTCGTAAACTAGCCAACAGCAACCATCCAAGCCCAATATCCCCAGGGCCGCGATGATAAAAAGGATGCAAAATAAAATCTAAATTCTTGAGGAGTGCCTCTGGTGGCGTGGGCATCATTTCATAACGGAAGAGGGCAATTAGCCACCAAACCGCTATCACTCCTGCAAACCCAGCCATTGGCAGTAGGATATTGGCTCTCAATAAGCCCCGAAAATATCTCACAATTGAAGCCTTCGTAGGCAAAATTAGACTCATCAAAATCATTGAGTGGTAGAACCTTGTTTCAAAATGGACTGACGCAACTGAGAGTCCAAATCAGAATTCTGCTCAAACCGATCCTACCTGTTAGAAACGCAACAAACGCCTTAACTTGTAGTGATCGCGCTATAACAGTCTTCCCTCAATGCTGACGAGGTTAGCTGATGGGCTAGGACTGAGAGATGTCCTTTTTCAGGGTGCCACACTGAAAATTCATCCCTGCGCTCTTAATAGAGCTTGGTTTCCCCGCTTTTCGTCTCACCTAGCGCAATAAATATACATTGATTGGGAAACAAAAATTAAGCTGACTTACTCAGATGTGAAAAAACTATCACTAACTTTTTAGACCTGTCAACACCTAAATTGTCGCTGCCTAAATCTAGGCGCAATCTAACGGCTTAATTGATGTGTCATCAGTTTTAAGCTTTCCTGCCCAAGTCTTGACGGAGTTTACGTCTTATGGGCTGGTTAGATAGATTTACTCAAAAGTGACTCTACAAAAGCTTGTACTGCACCCTTTAACTGTGGCGATAATTGTCTTACCAATTCTTCTAGTGTTTGTGCTGATGTACTCATGGAATCTACCAATTTGAATTTTTATAGTAGTTGATCAATGATCACGCTATCAGCTAGCATAATGCAATTAGAGCTTTGCCAATCACTGGGTAGACTTCACTTTTGTGACTGCCTAAAGTTTGAGTTAAACCGCATCCGCTTCGCCGCAGTCAAATTTTAAGATATAACGCAAGTATATATATACTAGCGACCGATATAATTATTTATTAGGCAGAAATTCCCCTTCTAATACGACTATAAGCGATTTAGCCTGAAAGTCTAGTTTCCGCCTAATTGCCCTATATGTCATGTTAGACCGACTAGATCAGTTTAGCTGTATCTATATACTAAGATAACTATCTCAAAAGATTCCAGCGAGTGATGTAGGATGCTCAAAAAATGTAGGTTGGGTTGCGCCATCAAACCCAACACAACCATGAATTAAGCTTGGGTTAAGGGGAGTAGCAAAAAGCTTGTTAGGGTTGGGTTTCGTGCATCAAACCAGCCTACGACTAACTAGATTACTCTTTCTTTAAAACTGATCTTCCACCATTAAGTTCTAGATTGTTACCATTTCTGGTGTACTTATAAACATTCTGTCCTAACCTAATTTTGACAGAATTGCCCTCAATCTCGTATGTTCCATCTTGCAATGAATTTCCAACTAGTAATTCAATTTTACCTTCAGACTTAAATTTAATCGAAAGACTTACTTGATTACCAAAAAGCGGCTCTTTTTCATATCCCGAAAAAGTACTTCCAGCTAAACCGTCTCCTCGAAAGAAAGTAAAAAATACAATTACCAAGAACGTAATACCTGCAATAGGTAAAACAAAAGGCTTGAGCAAAAATTGCTTGATAGATTCAGCGCTTTTGCTGACACCTTCACTCTCTGCAAGTGCTTTAGCGGATTGAGCTAGCTTATCTACTTTGTCTTTATTTAGGACTTTGCCAAAGGATTCAGCTGCCGCACTAGCCATACCTGCAAGTTCACCTTTAAGTAAGTATATAGCAGTAGCCTTATTATCTGCTTCAGCCTGAAAATCCACATTCTGACCAATTTTAATTTCAGTCTGATTGCGATATTCTTCTGCCACAAACTCATAGCGATTACCATCTGTGCTTTTGATCAGACCTTGCTTAGTTTCTGAGTTGTAGTCTAAGATTTTGCCTTCCATAAACATCCTCACAGTAAAATAAGTGCTTTACATGAACAAGGCAGATAGTGGGTGAATTAAGGGGCGAGCGATCAACCTTAAATTAACTCAACACCAAAATATCAATAGCTTCAACGAAATTTTTTTGTTCAGCCTAACTATGTATTAGACGGAAAAGCTCTGTCTAATATGACTATACGACATATACGCTAAATGTCAACTTTCTACCTAATCACCTAAATAGCGTGTTAGCCCAACAAATTCAAATCAAACGATTTATCCTGTTTCAGAACAAGCAGCAATCCCCATACCTCACCCTACTGGATAGACATAGCCAAAACAGCATCATAGATTCTTGATTGAATCTTGAATTTGTCAAGGGTTTAGAATTTTTCTAACCCACCCAATTAGCTACGTCTATCCACTAAGGATCTGAATAATTTGTGCTTACTGTTCTCACTAATTCCCCATTCTTATCTTGTTTGACTATAACTCCCTTCCTCCCGTTCTGGGATGAGGGTGATTGGGATTTTGCACTAGTCCTCAAATTATTAGAAATTAATTATCTAAAACCGCTTCTTCGAGGGCGAGGTTATCGATGCTTAGTTCCTCTGCTTCAGGGGCGGCGATCGCTTCTAAATCCACTACTTGCCCCTGAAATAACCGCACTAAATTATCCAAAGCATTTTTTTCCGATAGCTGTTCTTCGGAAAGATTTTTGCTCAAGGCTGATGGTGGTACATTGGCGGGCGGATTATTCTTGGGGGGCGGTGTGGGGCCAGGGGGCGGTTGGTTATGGGGTTGGGAATTAGGCTTTGGGGCATGGGGTGGGGCATTGCCGCCACTGGTGACGTTGTGGTTATTACCGTTGAGGTTGCCAGTGGTTTGACTTGACGTACCATTAACCGTAGAACTAGCGGAATTATGAGATGAGTTAGGAGCAGCAGGAGCGGCTAGATTTTGCGGTGATGGGCTGACTGATGGTGTGGCAGCAGTTTGGTTTGGTTGAATGGCTGGAATAAACTTATATTTGACCTGAACTCGTTGCCGCCAAATTTGCTGACAAGCGCTTTCAATCTCAGGTCGTTTGTCGATGGCGATGCGTTTCATGGCATCATCGCGATTGCCCACTAGCCCCACCAAAATATTAGGCTGATGACTGGTCAAATCCACAATCAAAAGCTGGGAGCGTCCGCCGAATACCCCACGGGAAGGGGCGCTCAATAAATTTAAAATCTGCTGCCACACTTGATCCCGTCCCGTCTGATCAGCCTCAAGATTTGGGGGCGCAGGAACTGGGGGCGTAGATGACTGGGGCGCAGCAGGTTGGCTCTGGATGGGTGGTGAGGCTACAGCTACGGTTGGGGATCTGCCGTTAGTGGCCACAACATTGTTTTGGCTATTATTGGGAGCGTTGCTAGGAAGGTTGTTAGAAACATTGTTTTGAGCCGAATTTTGAGCATAATTAGCAACTCCAGACTGGGCCACTTTGGCTGGCTGTATGGTCAAGGGCGCAACAATTTGAGGTGGGGCAGACACACCCCCAGAAGACAATAACCCCATCAAAGTGACTTCTAACCACAGGCGCGGCTGAGTTGATTGGCGTAACTGGGTTTCAGCGGATCGTAAATGTTGCTGCCCATGCAAAATCTGGGGTAAATCCATGCGGGCGGCTAATTGGGTCAGTTGCTCCCAACCTAAAGTAGTCATCGCCACTAAATCACTGCGATCGCTGGCGGTTTTGGCAATCAGCAAATCTCGATAAACATTGGCTAAATTTTGCAACACAATTAACGGCTCACGACCACGATCCATCACCCGTCGCAGTGCCTCTAACATCACAATGGGGCTTTGATCGACAATGGCAGCCAAAATGCCCAGCAAATCCCGTTCCGGTACGGAGCCGACTAAATCCCACACTGCATCAACGGAAATTTCCCCATCGAGCAAGCTTAACTGATCCAATAGAGCCTCAGCATCCCGTAAGCCGCCCTGAGCCATTTGCGCCACCAGAGTCACCGCTTCGGGATGAATCTGAATTTTTTCATTGTGGGCAATGTGGGTGAGATGTTTAACCATTGCGCCGAGGGGAATGCGCCGAAAATCAAACCGCTGACACCGTGAAATAATCGTCGGTAATACCCGCTGGGGATCGGTGGTTGCCAAAACGAATGTAATCCGATCCGGTGGTTCTTCGAGGGTTTTGAGCAGGGCATTAAAAGCCGCATTGCTGAGCATATGTACTTCGTCAATGATGTACACCTTATAGCGAGCTTGCACTGGGGCAAATTGGGCCCGTTCAATCAGTTCACGGATGTTATCAACCCCGGTATTACTCGCTGCATCAATTTCGGTGATGTCCATGGCCGTGCCCCGCGTGATGCTGTGACATAGCTCGCAATGACCACAGGGATTAGGGGTGGGCTTGGGTTCACTCAGGCAATTGAGGGATTTAGCCATGATGCGGGCGCTGGAGGTCTTGCCTGTACCCCGCGCTCCAGTAAACAGATAAGCCGGAGCAATGCGCTCCAAACGCAAAGCATTACTTAGGGTCGCTGCGATCGCCTCTTGCCCCACTAGGTCGGCAAAAGTTTGGGGGCGATATTTGTGATGGAGCGGCTCGTAACCCATAGCATCTAATCTAGTAGCGGCAAATCTTTGAGCAAATCTGTAACTTTGATATTTTGCCTTAAGGTGAGGATGATGATCTGCTAGATCAGTGTACTGGTTGAGGCGAGTAGTTGCTTGAATAGTTATTGATTAGTTATAGGATGGCGGGGCATCAATTTTAATCTCGTATTTATGGGACTTACGCAGAAAGTTCTAAGACCTTCACCCCTAGCCCCTCTCCCAAAGTGGGAGAGGGAAAGAAGAAATTAATCTTACTCCCCTTCTCCCGTGCTGGGAGAAGGGGTTGGGGGATGAGGGCAATTAAGGGATAGCAATGGGGCCATCTTTGCTGGCATCTGTTATGAAACTATGATGCAAGTGGCAAAAATAGTTGAGAATGATAACTAGGTTGTCTAACAAAAACGTCACCTTAACTATGCTTTCATTGGACAAATTACCGCGTTGGTATGGCATCGCAATATCTTTCCCGCTGATTGTGCTCAATGGCTGGATTTTATTAGGATTATTGCGAGAAATGCAGCCCCTAGTGAGCATTTTAATCACTGCGACCCTGATCTCATTTTTACTAGATTATCCCATTCGACTGCTGACCCAGTTACGAGTGCCGCGTACTGCTTCGGCCGGTATTGTCATTTTACTATTTTTAATGTTGCTGGCGACCTTAGGCATTTTCTTAGTTCCCATTATTGCGATGCAATCTAATGAATTATTGATTCGCTTACCAGACTGGATCAAATCTGGGCAAAATCAGTTAGAACTCTTAGAAAAATGGACTCTCACCCAACAAATTCCTTTTGATATTAGTACTGCTTTCGATCAGCAATTAGAGAAATTAACTGGTATTTTACGTTCTCTAACAACTCAGGTAATTAGCCTACTTTTAAGTACCATCGGCAGTATCGTTAATGTATTCATTACTTTGATATTTTCGGTGTTTCTGGTATTGCGAGGCGAAAGTTTATGGAATGGGATTCTTAGCTGGTTACCACCGAAATGGAATCAACAGGTACGGAAGTCTTTACCCCGTAATTTTGAGCGCTTTATTGTGGGTCAGGTGACTTTAGCCACAATTTTAGGCATTTCTCAAACTACGGCGATGGTAATTTTGGGCGTACCGTTCGCGGTGTTATTTGGCTTTGGCATTGGTGTGGCGAGTTTGATTCCCCTTGGGGGTTCAACGACCATTGTGGTGGTGAGTTCGCTATTGGCTTTACAGAACTTTTGGCTAGGTTTCAAGGTTTTGGTAGCAGCGGTCATTATCATTCAATTGGTGGAGAACTTCCTTGGACCGCGCATTGTGGGTGAACTAACTGGCTTAAATCCGGTCTGGATGCTAATTTCTTTAGATATTGGCGTAAAGTTAGGCGGAGTTTTGGGTTTGTTGGTGGCAGTACCGATTGCGGGTTTTATTAAGGGTACTTTCGACAATATGCGTAAACCTCAGGAATTGACTGAGGATAGTGAGCCGCCACAGCTTGAGCCTCAGTTAGAAGGAATCAAAACTTAATTGCCATTGCCCTCTCCCTAGCCCTCTCCCAAGGAGGGAGAGGGGACAAGAGAAACCTCGCTCTAACTCACTTTCTCCCAGTTTGCGAGAAGGGGCTGGGGGATGAGGGCAAATCAGTCACTAGATTACGACTCTATGACTCATTGCTCATTTCAATTTTACCGGTTTCATCCTTAACGGTAATTTTCACATTGAGGGTTTTACCGTCGGGGCTGGCGGCTTTGCAGGTGAAGCTTTCGCCGACTTTCTGAATTACCCACACATTTCCACCACAGTCTACGGTGGCTTCAGCATTACTAGTTTGTTTGATGTTCCCTTTGATTGCTTCTTCTACTTTAGAGAGGGGGATCAGACCCTTTGGCGCTACGTTAATTTGTCCAGCGTCGTCCTTGAATGTGACTGCCACAGGGAATTTACCTTCTTTAATGGTGGCTTCGCAGTCGATCACTTTACCCGCTTTCACAGGGTCTACATTGGGGCAGTTGATGGATTCTACTGGGGATTTAATGGTTTCCTTCTCAAGGAAAGACGCTAATGCACCAGAGACGGCTTTCTCAACGGATTTGGTATTATCAGATTTTGCACCATCGGACTTAGGTGCATCTTTAGGAGCATCGGTTTTAGGACTGTCAGCTTTGGGGCTACTATCGGCAGTTTTAGGTGCAGAAGTAGAACTTTCTGTGGAAGTCGTGACTTTTGCTTCACAACCAATCAGTAAGCCGGTGAGCATTACAGCACATACGGGGACTAAGCCAAAGCGTTGGGTGAATCGAGCCAAAAACGTCGGGGTTTTCATGGGTTGTGGTGTTACCAGTTATTGAATTGAGCGCCGAGATTATGGTTATGGTATAGCATGAATTGCGGAATTGTGGAAATATTTAGCTTGTTCGTTATAGTAAAGAAAATTTGCTTGTGGTTGCTCTATCTTTCTGAAAATTTCTGCTGCCATAATCTAACCCTAGCCATTCTACAAAAATCACCCTAAATTCTTACTCTAAATCTATGTATTTGTTCATTGATCACTTATAATCACCTCATCAATAACACCAATAATTATTTCATGGATACCACAAAATTAGAAGAATTCCTCAAAAATAAGCAATGGCGTGAAGCAGATGAACAGACTTGTCAATTGATGCTCGAGGTTTCAGGACGAGAAGAAGAAGGATGGATCGATCTTGATAGTGTTAAAAAATTTCCCTGTGAAGATTTGCAGACGATTGACCAGCTATGGGTGCATCACAGCGATGGACTTTATGGCTTCAGCGTCCAGAAGCAGATTTATGTGGAGTGTGGTGGTGCTCTAGATATCGATGGACTTTATGGACTCAGCTTCCAGAAGCAGATTTATGCGGAGTGTGGTGGGGCTCTAGGTGTTGATCTAGATCATGTTACTTGGACAAGTGAAGAGAGTAAAGAAGAGTATATTGCTTGGGAAAAAGAGTGTAGTGCTTGGGAAAATTTTTGCACGCTTATCGGATGGTCAGCTAACAGTAGTGATGTGGAGGTTTTAAATGGCAGGGATGAAAAATGGCAGGAGGATGTGAAGGTGAAGGGGCACTTCCCTGTGAGAGTATTATTGTGGCGGTATTTGTGTGTGGCGGGGTATGCTTCTCATAAAGGTCAAAACGATCTTAAGTATTTCGCTAGCCGAGCTGCAAGATCTCGGTATGTTCCAGCGGATTGGCAAGAACGGCAGATTCAATCAAGCATCGAGACGGATGAGCAAGTAGCGGGACTCCAAGCCTTTTCACTGTCTTCGGCTGTCTTTTCTCGCATCGCGACTTGTGAAGTTTAACCCATAAGCGTTTTACACTTCTATTAACTTTTGTAAGCCGACCTTTGGCTACGACATAATGCGCTTTTCTTCAGAGCCGTTACCTGTCACCAGCTTCTGGAAGTCAGATCCCCGACTTCTCAAAGAAATCGGGGATCTTGTTTTGCTCTCCTTTCCTTTTTCCTTGGATACCCCTGCTGAGGTTTGAGTTATAATCATGATTAGTTACACAATTCATGTTGGTTGTCATGACAGACGCATGACAATACATCTGTGACTCCGAAGGAAACACCGTCGCTGTAGTTGTTCCCATCGCCTTTTGGCAAGAAATAGTTGCCGAAAGAGAAACCGCTTATTTACTCAGTAGTCCAACCATGAAAAAACAACTACTTGCAGCGAAAAAACGCCAAGATGGAATCTCTTTGGGATCAGTCTGTGAAAAACTTGGAATTTGATCCAGATGCTTTTGAAGACTTAGCTTGGTGGATTGACAATGATCGTAAAGAGGGGGTATTAGTCCCCACAGTAGACTTGTGAATCGATACTTCAGACATTCCCAAACTTGATGATCACTTTTGTGTCAATGCCCAAATGGTCATCCCCATCTGTCCCTTACATTTTTTGGGCTATCCCTTGCCAATCTCTCCTCCCCAAAAATGAGAGCGCATCTTAGTCACGTTCTGCTAAATCATTGCCCTGATGTTAACATAACAACAAATTTTTACTTTTTACTTAAATCATTATGTTAAAGTCCATCTCTAATCACTTCACCATTGAAACCGAACAAGAAAATGATAATCGTTGGATTGCTGAAGTTTTAGAAATTTCAGGAGTTCTCGTGTATGGCAACACCGAACAGCAGGCAATAACCAAAGCACAAGCGCTTGCTTTGAGAGTGATTGCTGACAAATTAGAACATGGCGAAATGGATTTTGGACTGACTAGTTTTGAATTTATTGCAGCGTAGAAAAACAATCAAATGAGTCAGTGGTCATCAGCAAAAGCGAGAAAAGTGTTATCTGACCTAGAGAAGATTGGGTGGAAAGTCAAACGTCAGACAGGTTCTCACAAGATTTTAGAACGAGATGGATGGGAAGATTATGTCTTTGCCTTTCGGGATAGCGATGAAATTGGAGCAAAAATGCTTGCTCGTATTGCGAAGAAAACAGGACTGAAATCAGAGCATTTATAGCAATCAATGCATGATTTTGTATGATTTTGGGCAAATTCTCTGGCTGGGCAGGTTCGAGCAAATAATGCACATGATTACTCATAATGTACAGCGCATAGAGCTTAAACCTAGGGCAACCGCACACGTTTCTTAACAAAAGAGGATGGATTTCTTAACAAGCACGAAAGCAAAAAGCAGAAACAGGAGAATGGAACATATTTAAAAAGAGAAGTCGAAAATGTTAGCAACAATCAGCCCAGTCAAACTAATCGAAACCC
>JBAXSK010000090.1:0-14098 GCA_037130765.1 Pseudanabaena sp. ELA607 | reverse complement strand
TAGCGCTTTAATTCTCTAACTCAGCAGATGCCACTTCAGTGCCCAATTTGCGTCCACGCCACCAAGCGAGCAAAATGCTGGCATTGAAAATACTCGAATAAGCCCCTGACAAAAAGCCGATAATCAAAGCCAAGGCAAAGTAACGCAAGGTCGAGCCACCAAATAAGAAAATCGCTACTAAAGGCAAAGTTGCAGTTAATGAAGTATTAATTGACCGCGCTAAGGTTTGGTTTACCGAGAGATTTACTAAATCATAGAAATTATACTCCGAGCCAATATTTTTGATGTTTTCGCGAATCCGGTCATAAATTACTACCGTATCATTGACCGAGAAACCGCAAATAGTCAGCATCGCCACGATAAACAAACTGTCTATTTCTACCCCTGCCACTAAACCCAGCACGGCAAATGCCCCCACCGTGACTAACATATCGTGAAACAAGGCAATTACCGCAAAGCTGGCATAGTCGAGTTGGAACCGAAACGCCAAATACACCGCAATACCACCAAAAGATAAAGCCAATGCCGCCACACCATAAATTAAAGTTTGATTGCCAATGGCGGGCCCTACATCGTCGATCTGAATTTTTTTGCTATCGACTTCACCATAGGGCTTCAGGGCAGCTACTAAAGTGTCTTGCAGTTGGGTGCGTTCTTCAGTTTTGAGGCGGGGGGTGCGGATCGAAATTCCTTCGAGATCTTGCCCCTGTACAAGCTGAATCACGCTGTTGTCATAGCCTTTACTAGTTACCGCCTGACGCACTGTGGCCACATCAATCGGTTTACCACACACAGCAGATCCGCCACCCGCAGGCTTTTCGCACTTCAGACCGAGGGTAATGTTTGTGCCACCGGTAAAGTCAATACCTAAGCGCAAAGGGCTACCCAATTGCTGGAAAGAAATCGCCATGGCGATGATCCCTGCCACAATGGTCACTGTAGACAGCGTTAAGTATAAACGAGCATTTTTGATTACATCAAGTTTCATAGGATTACGGAAATTAGGTTGCTGTAATGATTAGCTGTAATAAATTAACTTGCTCTGATTCAGGGGCAATTTCGGAATTAATTGCGCCAAAATTACGTCGAAATCCCGTCAAAAATCAAAAAAATTAGGCTTTTTCCGCTTCAGGGGGTGCTGCCTCTGACTCACTCCCTGAAGAATTAGCATCACTACTATTGGCAGGATCGACCACAGCTTCAGCCACAGCGATCGCTGGTACAGCAATTGCACCATTAGATTCAGGGGTAAAAGTCGCTTTGCCAAAAGCTTTCATGCCGTAATAACTTGGTTTACGGAAATTAGGATTACTAATCATCGCCAATAACAGGGAGCGACTGAGGGTAATGGCCGTAAACATACTGACCATCACGCCCACCCCAAGGGTCACCGCAAAACCTTTGACAAACCCAGACCCTAGCCAAAACAGCGCCACACAAGCGATCAACGTGGTCACATTACTGTCTAAAATGCTCGACCAAGCACGATAGAAACCAGCTTCGACGGATTTATATAAAGTGCGTCCGGCGTTGAGTTCTTCTTTGGTACGCTCAAAAATCAACACGTTAGCATCCACCGCCATGCCGATACTGAGGATAAATCCCGCGATACCTGGCAAGGTTAAAACCACTCCCAACAAGCTAAACAGAGCATAGGTCAGCAAAGCATAGATAATTAGGGCAATATCGGCAACTGCACCTAAAATCCGGTAATAAGCCACCATAAAGATCAGCACTAAAATTAAGCCCGCTGCCCCAGCAATCACACTGCTTTGAATGCTATCTGCCCCAAGGGTTGCGCCTACGGTGCGGTTTTCCACGATTTCCACCGGCACGGGCAACGCACCAGCCCGCAACTGCAAGGCTAATTCATTGGCACTTTGCAGATTAAAGTTACCCGTAATCACCGCCCGCCCGCCGGTAATACCTTTACCCTGAAACTCAGCCCCCACCGATGGGAAGCTAATCAAATCATCATCAAGGAAAATCCCTAAAGCGCGACCTGTGCCCCCTAACTCTCCGGTGGCTTTGGCAAACAGTTCGCCGCCTTTGTCGTCAAAGGTTAAAGCGACTTCCCACGCATCGCCGCCCCCTTGACCTAAAGGAGCCGGTACTGCATCTTTGAGCATTGAGCCAGTTAACCCAAAAGGACTAAATAAATCTTTGATGGCAGCTTTGCTCTTTTTTACGGCGGATTCGGCTTCAGCAATGGCTTTACTGTCACGGTTAGGATTAGCTTTCGCCAGTTCGAGGTTAATCAAAGCATCCCGTTGTACCGCAAATTCTGCTGGGAATTTCCCTTCAGTTTCTTTTTTTTGCTGGCGAAATTCTAGCTGGGCAGTTTTACCAATAACCCGCTCAGCCTGAGCCGGATCGCTGACCCCCGGCAGTTGAATAACTAACTGATCGCTACCGACCAGCAGCACTGTCGCCTCAGACACCCCTAAACCGTTGATGCGTTGTTCTACCACATACTTAGCTGTTTCCATCACCTTGGGCGTAATGCTCGTGATGCCAGCTTCGGGTTTAACTTTGGCTTGGAGGGTGAGTTGTGCCCCACCCCGTAAGTCTAAGCCTAATTTTGGTGGTGTTTTGATGCTCCAAAATGTTGCCGCAAGGACAATCAAAAAAACAACGGCAAGGAGGCGATTTTGTTTACCCATAGTGGTTCAATACTCAAAAGAGAGGCTCAAAAGGTGATGCAGCAGATTACTTCTTTGGTTTTGGGTGTCATCAAGCTATCTCGCACTAGATCCAAAATCTGGTTAGTAATTTGGTTAGTAATAATGACGTAGATTAGTTTGAAGTATAGCTAGATACGCTTTTGAATAGCATAGGCGATTTTTGTCTCCATAGATGTTTCATCTTGGTTTTAGGGGGCTAAATTTAGGGGGGATCACCATTTGAGGTTTGATGGGGCATGAAATGTATTGTCATAATCGGTTTGAGCTAATGCACTGCAACCCATCAAGTGGGAAATCCATTGCTTCCATTGAGCCATATCCAGTCCTTTGATTAATTCGCCAATAACACCTGAAAAATATGACTGGTAGCCCGTCTTCCCTTAAGTGCCACCGTGCCTACGGGACGAGTTCTCACCCTACCTTCTAAATAATCATTTGCCTTATCATTAATTAAAATCCGGCAAGGACATTTTTCCTCGAAAGTTTTATCATAACTCTCTAATCGTGCCGCAATATTCACCGAATCGCCAATGGTCGTATATTCCAAGCGTGCTGAGCTACCTAAACTGCCTACCACCACTGTGCCTGTGGCAATGCCGATGCGAATCCGAATTGTCGGACGATTTTTTTCGCGCCAATATTGATTCAACTGCGCCAAAACATCCGCCATTTCTAAAGCACAAATAATCGCTTGCCGAGCATCCTGAGCCACTTCCGTAGGATCATTACTCGGCAATGGTACACCAAACCCTGCCATCACCGCATCACCAATAAATTTATCAATTACGCCCCCATTTTCGATAATTACCCCCACAATCGCATCCATATATTCATTCAGCCATTCCATTAAGATTTCTGGTTCTAATTCTTCGGCAATGGTACTAAAATCTTGAATATCGGCAAATAACATCGTTGCTTCTAAACGTCTGGCAGCTAAACGTCCTGACTGTAAAAATTGATTGCGATCTCGCCAAATAATTTCCGCCACCTCTCGCGTTACATGACGACCAAACAGCGTCATTACCACTTGACGATCTTCTCGTTCTAAAATCGCCACATAGGTAGTATTTAGCATAATGGCGGAAACAAAAGCTAGCAACGGTGGAATTAAGGGAATCCACCAACTCAATAAGAAAGCAATATAACAACTGAGCAACAAAAGCAAGCCTATACTACCAGCCACAAAGAAAGAACGCCACAGGGATTGAGGCACCAGGGTATTGGTATTGCGCCACCGCCAAGTCAACAGAGCGCCTAATAATCCCCAGCCGAGAATCCATAATACTTCAACAATTTCTGGCCAAGTATGAATCAATGGTCTACTATCTACAGCAGCGCTAATAATTTGACTAATCAGATTAGCTTGGACTTCTACGCCGCTGGTACGCTGCAAGTCACCAAAGTTATTACTAAATGGCGTAAAAAAGAAGTCATTTAAACTAGTTGCAGTGGGCCCAATTAAGACGATCCGATTTTGAAAGAAGTTACGCGGCACTCGATTTTCTAATACATCGCTCAAAGGCACATTTTGGAAGGTTTGCGCTCCCCCACGCCAATTCATTAAGATTTGGGAGCCGCCGGTATCGCCCCACACATAGCTCCCATCAAACGTTTCCAAAAGCTGAAAGGTAGCATGACGTAATTTGAGATGATTAGGATTTTCTGCTGCTGGTTCGGGATCGATATTATAATTATTTTTGAGATAAATCAGCGATATTTTCAGGGCAAAACTTGTCACGTTTTCTCCCTTATTATTTTCTAAATAGAGTAAGCCCCGCCGCACTTTGCCATCATTATCTACGGGCATATCATTGGCTCCCACCTGATCAAGCTCTTCTAATACCGGCGAAGGAGGAATGGCGGCTCCAGTAATATCACTGACTAATTTAGTAATCCCCACTAAATTCGGAGTCGTCTTAAAAATTTGATTTAATCTAGCCGTACCTGGAGCAACCGGAAAGTTCCGATAAATATCTAAACCGATGACCGCCGGATTTTGGTCCCGAATCTTCTGAATCGCTTCTGCTAGGGTATCGTCAGAGGTGGGCCATTGCTGTAAAGAGCGCAAATCTTTTTCACTCACCCCAACAATGACAATGCGTTGATCCTTAGCCTCATGGAACCGCAAGCGAAATAACTGATCATAAGCCGTCCATTCTAACCATTGCATTCCCCCCGTCAGACGCAGTAAATAAATAATTAACGTCACCGTGGGCGCAGTGATCGTGACACCACGCCAGTTCCATGCACCATCCCACAATTTTTGCTTTAACCTGTGCCAGATCTGCATGGGCATCACTCCTCACATATACGCAAATTAGCAATTGTTTAAACTACCTATCAGCCGCAAGCAAGCTAGCTAAATCGGTAATTCACCTAAGATTATACGCAGAATAGGTTAGGGTACTTTGCTAAATTTAACGATCTCCTTGAATATGCTTAGAACTATGGTTCGGCTTTTTCTCGAATTACCATTAAGATGAGTTTTCCAGATCGAATTTCCAGATGAATTTTAAGCTAATTAAGCTAATTAAGCTAATTTCCCCGCTTGGGCGACATAAGCCCGCCAGCCACCAAATTCCGTAATCTCCCGCTGTCCTTGACATAAAATTGGCTCACCTAAAACCCCTAAAACTTCATTACCATCCATTAACTTAACCTTGCCAATGCATAAACCAGGTGGCTCTTGTAATAAAATCTGACTCAGCCCTGCTTCTGGTACTGCCCAAATTTCGACAATCACAGCAGTTCCACCTTCACTTACTCGCATCATCGCCGGATGCCGATCATTAATCGACCATAAACGATAGGTTGGCTCAGTGGTAGTTTCATAAACAAATTTAGCGCCTACGGCAAGAAGATTACCATTTAATTCTAAATCCCGCATTAAAGTGCCATTCACAGCTAGATGAATCATATATGAACAATCTACTCCTAAGTTAATCAAGAATTACTGATCAAGAATTCTATCGGTAATTCCAAAAAGAATTCCTAAATTACTTTTCGGTCATGGTGGCAACCCCATCCCAATCGTCTGGAGGCGGCGTTTCCAAGAAAAGATCACAACGGGTTACATGGATCTGGGCTGCTTTGTTCCTTTGATTCAAATCAACTAAATTCTGGAACCGTTGCTTGGCGAGATGAAATTGACGATTTAAGTATAAAGAACGAGCTTGATGATATAACTCAATCAGCCGTGCTGTTTCACTATTTAAAGAATCGGAACGTAACGCCACTAGTTCGTAAACATTGATTGGTTTATCTTTCCCTTTAACGCGAATGCAGTCCAATTCTCTGACCCAAACTCGATCTTCGCACATCCGATAGGTACTCTCACTAATCACAATATCTGTACCATAGAGTTTACTAGTGCCTTCTAAACGAGAACCCAGATTCACTCCATCACCAATCGCCGTAAATTCCATCCGCCGTGTCGAGCCAATATTGCCACTAATTACGGTATCGGAATTAATCCCAATCCCAATCTTAATGGTCGCCATATCTCTTTCGGCATCAGTTATGGGCTTAATTTTAGCCAAACGCTTTTTATTAAATTCCTTCAAGCGCTCACGCATATCTAGAGCGGTTTGGACTGCCATCCATGCGTGTTCTGGAATAGGTAGGGGCGAACCAAATACCGCCATGATCGCATCACCAATATACTTATCCAGAGTACCCTTAAAGTTAAATACTGATTCCACCATCGTCTCAAAATACTCATTCAACATTTGCACTACTTCTTCCGCATCAAGCTGTTCGGTTAAAGTGGTGTAGCTGCGAATATCCGAAAATAATACTGACACATCTTTGCGATCGCCACCCATTTTGGCATCACCATCAGCCAAAAGCTGTTCTGCTAGCTCTTGGGTCATATAGCGATACATGGTGCTTTTCAAGCGCTTTTCTTGGCTAATATCTTCCATAACCACCAAAGCGCCCCGCACTCCTTCGCCATCTTCCGATTCACTCATGGTATTGATGGACAAATTAATGCTGCGTTGCTCACCACACAAGGAACGGAGGGTTTGATCAGGATAATATTGCTTGCGACTTTTTTCATCTTTGCCTGCGACACTGCTGGTAAACCACGGTCTAAAGTTCGCTTTTTCAAGTTGTACCACATCATAAATGGAACGACCTTCTAAAGCCATTGTGTTAATATCGGCTTCTACCATACCTAATAACTCATAGGCCCGTTCATTGGCAGCAATAATCTGGCCGTGCTTATCGGTGGAAATTACCCCATCGGATAAACTCCGCAGAATATCTTTCTGCATCTGCTGTTCTTGCTTCACCTTGGCGAATAACTTCGCGTTCTCTAAAGCCACCCCTGCTTGAACGTTAAACACTTTCATGAATTCTTCGTCATTGTTGTTAAAACTAGCCTTGAAGCGATCTGGAGCTATCGGCCAAGTGGTGGAATCATATTCGGCAAAGTCACCCCGTTGTAACTTATTCACCAACTGAGTTACCCCAATTAATTCTTTATTGGAATTATAAATGGGCATACAAAGCAGGCTGCAAGTACGATAACCATTGGCTTGGTCAAACTTTTGCGAATTAGCCGATTCGGGATGGTCATACAAATCAAAGGGAATATTCAAAACTTCCCCAGTCACTGCCACCCGTCCGGCAAAACCAACCCCCATCGGCACTCGTAATTCCTTAGTGGTTCCATTCTGATTCGTAATTTGCGTCCATAGTTCATTCTGATCGCGATCAATTAGCCACAGAGTACTGCGATCCGCATTCATTAATTTTTTGGCTTCGTCCATCACCTTTTTTAAGGTGGCTTCGAGATCCAAACTTTGCCCCAAAGACATGGCGGCTTTCATCAAGGCATCGGCCGCCCGTTGTTTCTGGGCTGCGGCATAAAAAGCTTGGGAACTCTCTAAAATTAAGCGCATTGACGGCGCAAATTGGGAAAATAGCGCCTGATCTTCTTCGGTAAAACCATATTTATCCACCCGCTCTTCCATCGAATGCGCCAGATCTAAAGATTTCATCTTATTAATTAACTGCACCACCGCCACTAACTCATTACGATCATTGAGTAATGGCATGGCAAGCATGGTATAGGTGCGATAACCAGTTTGCTCAAAGGTAATTTTGGACTGCCCCGACCGAGGATCATCAAAAAAGTCATAGGGAATATTCACAATTCGCTTGAAGGTTGCCACTTCTCCGGCAATACTGGTAGGGGAATTGGGAATACGAATTTCTAGGTTTTTATTGGTGTTTTCGATACGAACATTAGTCCAAAGCTGATTTTTTTCTGCATCATGTAAAAAAATCGTGGTGCGATCCGCTGATAATAACTCGCCGATCTTGTGACGAATTGCCTGTAACATCTCGTCTAGGATCACGTCAAAATCAGTGTTGAGCATCCCCAACGTCTGGTTGACAATGCGTAACCTTTGCTCTACATCTGAAACCACCTGCTTAAACGTGTCTGGGGTCAGCGGGGCCAATACCGAAGCAAAGTTACCCTTCTTGGTCGCTAGGGCCGATGAGTTATTGCCCTGAGGCTCTGGGGAGACGTGCCCATTATCAGACAATGGCTTGTCACTGTCGGCTACCACATCAATCACTGTGGCAGCGTCGGTATTTGATACGCGAGGGGAAGAAGGGATCATAGTAGTTGCAGATTAAAACTCAAGCTTTGAATGCATCCCAATTAGCTCTTAAGTCAGCGGATCTATAGCCAACTCACCAATAGCGACACCGTGATATATGTATCCTTAGGGGCCATAATGACACACATTTTAAGAGGCTTTCTAATAGGCTTTAAAATTGGTTCAACTTTTCTGTTTGGTGCGGCACTCTACAACCCAGATGTAACCTGGTTCTGACACCAATAAATCAAGCATCAAGCGGATGAAACTAACCGATCTCACGGGGAAAACTCAAATTGGTTGAATAACTTCACGAGTTCATCTGGGGCTTTTTCATGAGGACATACAACATATTCTGTTACATTAGTTAATGTATTGTTACCTAAAGTAGGCTAAATAATCAATCTGAATTATGTTGTTTGTGTGGTTAAGCTAAAACAATTTAGTCAATCTAAATTAAATTAAACTGTTTTTGAGCTAAACCATGATTCAGATGAGCTTAGTTATTGGTAATCCGTAGAGGCTCTTAAGTAGGGGTGATTTTTGGCTATATTTTACCTGAGTCCCTTGAATTTTGTCGTGTCAGGTAGGTCACATTATGCAATGTAAACGATTTTGAAGCAAGGGCCTTTGGTGACCGGTATAGCTTATGTCCTGAATCATCTACCCCTAATGTCTGCTCAAACCAAATCTCTCACCCAAATTTATCTTTAGCCTAACAGTACATTTTGACGATTTTTACATCACACTAAGCGCGGACTAAGGTTTATGAGTGCCAAATTAGTAAATTTATCTTTTCTCTCTTGGGGTAATTGGCCCATAGGCAATGTATCACCCGATGCAAACACTGCCACCAGTCAAGGGGCATGGCTCTTGGCATTGGGTTTGGCGTTATTATTAATTATCCAGAGTATTTTCGGCTTTGCTAATAACGCTTGGGCTTTAGGGGGCAAGCTGCCCGCATTAAATCAGCCAGCCCCAGAATTTAGTTTGCCCGCCAATGGGGTGGCCGATAAAGAGGTGATTTCTTTGACAGATTACCGGGGTCAATGGGTAGTTTTATATTTTTATCCCAAGGATTTTACCTCTGGCTGCACCTTAGAGGCACGACGCTTCCAGTTAGATTTGCCGCAATATTTCAGCCGCAACACCCAAATTTTAGGTATTAGTGCCGACTCCGTAGATACCCACAGCCAATTTTGTGATGCTGAGGGCTTGAAATTTCCTTTATTGGCAGATCAAGGGGGCAGCGTCAGTAAAGCCTATGGTTCATGGCTGCAATTTATTTCGCTGCGCCACACTTTTATTATTGATCCCCAAGGAATTTTGCGAGCTAGTTTCGTGAAAGTAAATCCCAGCAACCACAGCCAAGAAGTTTTAGCCAAGCTAGAGCAGTTACAGTCCCAAGGTTAAGCAAGTTTTCAAATAGCCCAAACTAAAGCGCTGATCTAGGGCATTAAGAGCCATAAATCAGCGCTTTAGGTTTTTAAATAGCCACGATAGCTGAGCAATGACTGATTACATTTCTAGCTCATCATCATCAATGGCATCGTCGTCATCATCAAGATAACTACCATCATCACCGAGCATCAATTCATTTAGTTCTTCGGCTTCATCCTCAAACTGAGCGCTAGTGAGATCACCTTCCCGAGCGATCAGGCGGTTGGTAGCCTCTAGCCAGTCTAAAATTGAGGCTTGTTGCGTACTGGGGATCACCGCCGCTGCTTGGTGACGAGGCTGACTACGCAGGGCTGGATTACTAATGATCATGATATTTTAACTTTGTGAACCAACTTAGAACCAACTTGAAGTTGCATCATAGCAAAAACTACCGACGCAAAGAATACCAACTCAGCGCATGAATTGATCGTTTTTGCGCCAGACTTATTTTGCATTGGCAATAATTGGCAATAACTTTAATTATGGTTGATCCCAAACCCTAATTATGTATTTAGTCAGGGATCAACTTAAATCTAAACTTACATCCCAGGTAATCCCAAGCCTAAACCACCGGTCAGTTCTTCCATCTTCACTTTCATTGCTGCCGTAGATTTGGCATAAGCATCTTTAGTTGCGGCCAAAACTAAGTCCGCCAAAACCTCAGCACCTTCAGCTAGGGCAGCAGGATCAATGCTGACATCTTGGGGTTCTTGGTTACCACTGAAGGTCACTTTTACCAAGCCGTTAGCTGACTCGCCGGTGACGCGCAAAGCTTCTAGTTCTTCTTGTAGCTTTTTGGCTCCTTCTTGAAGTTGTTGGGCTTTTTGAAAAGCTTCTTTCATTTTGCCCAAACCAAAGCCAAATCCTTGTCCTGCCATAGTTTTTGTTTATTTGGATGTTTGCTAAATAATAGTTGATTTCAAGGCGGTTAAAGGACTATTGAGAGGTGGGGATTGCCGTAGCTGTCTCATGATCGGTTTTGCCTAATTCCTTACCCCTCGCACCGAGAGCCTCAATGGAATTAAACTCCCCACAACACCTAATCCCCTGATTGCCAGAAACCTGACTTAGTAGAAATTGTACACGGCTACACTGGCAATATGACCGCTTAATTATCGGACTCCAGCATTTTCGCCTAGGGGTTAGGAGCAGGCGATAATTAAGGAATTGACGATCTTTGCTATGGCTTAACCCGAATTTCACGAAATTTTTTTAAGGTCAGATTTTAAGGTCAGATCAACTGTCATGATATGCAGATGATATTTGGGTTAAATGTTTAGGTTAAATTAGGTTAAAGTGTTGCCATTCTATCTGGCTTGAAATTTCGGTTTTAAACTTTAATTTTAGGTTTAAATTATTTAGATATTTGAGCCACTTCACTTGCCCTAAAATTGCTAATTTACCCTAAACCCAATTAATTGAGCTAAAATTGCGCCCCATCTAGTGGTTCTTCTGACCAGAGCCTAGATTTTTAAGGCATAATAGCTCTCAGGCTATGCTAAAGCTATAAACAGATCATTTTCTGTTGTTGCTCAAGCTAATTAGATTTCGTAGCAATTTGCTGCACAGCACTCCATTACCGCGCCATATTCATGATTTATTCACCATTCGTTAGTGGTATGTCTCCTAACTTACTATCACCTTCTGATGCATTTGGTTGGCCCACCGTTCAAGGTGTGCGCAGCGAGTTTGTCCCGATGGTAGTTGAACAAGCAGGGCGGGGCGAACGAGCATTTGATATTTTCTCGCGGTTATTGCGGGAACGGATCATTTTTCTAGGCACAAAAGTTGATGATAATGTGGCTAACCTGATTATGTCGCAGCTTTTGTTTCTAGAAGCCGAAGATCCGGAACGGGACATTTATTTATATGTGCATTCCCCAGGGGGTTCGGTTACGGCGGGGATGGCGATCTATGACACCATGAAGCATATTCGCCCTGATGTTTGCACGATTTGTATGGGTCTAGCTGCCAGTATGGGGGCATTTTTGTTGTCTGCGGGCACAAAGGGCAAGCGGATGTCTTTGCCTAATTCACGGATTATGATTCACCAACCCCTCGGTGGCGCTCAGGGGCAAGCGGTGGACATTGAAATTCAAGCCAAGGAGATCATGTATCACAAGCACACTTTAAATTCTTTGCTAGCCGAGCATACGGGTAAACCAATGGCTCAGATTGAGGAAGACACGGAGCGGGACTTTTTTATGTCTCCTGTGGAAGCCCAAGAATATGGTCTCATTGATCGAGTTTTGACCAAAGATGCCTTGCCTGTCACCGCATCTTAGTCAGGGCTTGATTCAGGGTTTGCTGAGATCTTTTGGGGAGCAGTTGGGTCCATTATGCTGTATTGGCTAGGACTCAAGTCAGTCGCTCAATTAACTCACGAATAACTTACTAAATTTGGTGCAAAAGTTAATTTGTTTATAGCCCGATCGCTGGGGATCTCTTGCGTTAAATCCTAACCTTGGTTACCCTGAACCCAAATTTTATCTATCAGCGACATTATTTTCAGTTAAATTATCTCAGGAATTTTAGTAATTTTTGTGAACAATTAATTTTCTGAACGATCCCGTCACACCTTAACCTCTAAAAAGCTAATCTGACAAGCTATCTACCCCCATAGCTTGTTTGATCCAGATTGCCCCCAGTACGAATCTAGAGTGCCAACCCAGCGAGATACCCTATGCCAAGCAAATACGACTCCCATCTAAAGTGTTCCTTCTGTGGCAAGTCCCAAGAACAAGTGCGTAAATTAATTGCTGGGCCAGGGGTCTACATTTGTGATGAATGTGTAGATTTGTGCAATGAAATTTTGGATGAAGAACTCTTTAACCAAGCCCCACCACAAACTACGGCGAAGCGCGGTAGTGAGCCTGCCCCCGAAAAGCAACGGCGCACCAAACCAGCCGCTGCCATTAATTTGAATCAAGTCCCCAAGCCTCGGGAAATCAAGAGCTATCTCGATCAAAATGTGGTGGGGCAGGATGAGGCTAAAAAAGTTTTGTCGGTGGCGGTTTATAACCATTATAAGCGTCTCAGTTTTATCCTCCCTAATGACCAGTCAGGCAAAGTTCGGGTTCCCGAAGATGGTATAGAGTTGCAAAAATCTAATATTTTACTGATTGGGCCGACGGGCTGCGGTAAGACTTTGTTAGCCCAAACTTTAGCCAAGATGTTGGATGTGCCTTTTGCCGTAGCCGATGCGACGACGCTGACCGAAGCGGGCTATGTGGGCGAAGATGTGGAAAATATCTTGCTGCGCTTGTTGCAGGTGGCGGATTTTGATGTGGAAGAAGCGCAACGGGGCATTATTTACATTGATGAAATTGATAAGATTGCCCGCAAGGGTGAAAACACCTCAATTACGCGGGATGTGTCTGGGGAGGGGGTGCAGCAGGCATTGTTGAAAATGTTGGAGGGAACCATCGCCAATGTGCCACCCCAGGGCGGTCGTAAACATCCTTACCAAGACTGCATTCAGATTGACACCACCAATATTTTATTTATTTGTGGTGGGGCGTTTGTGGGTTTGGATAAAACCGTTGAGCAGCGCATTGGCAAGAAATCCATCGGTTTTGTGCAGCATGGCGAGAATACCCCCAAAGACAAGCGCACTACGGATATTCTGAAGCAATTACAACCGGAAGATTTGGTGCGTTTTGGGATGATTCCCGAATTTATCGGGCGCGTGCCGGTGGCGGCGGTGTTAGATTCCCTAGATGAAAAATCCTTAATGTCCATTTTGACCGAGCCACGTAGTGCTTTATTGAAGCAATATCAGAAGTTGTTATTGATGGACAATGTGCTTTTAGATTTCCAACCGGATGCGATTGCGGCAATTGCGAAGGAAGCCTATCGCCGGAAGACTGGGGCACGGGCATTGCGGGGCATTGTGGAGCAGTTGATGTTAGAGATGATGTATGAGTTGCCTTCTCGTAAGGATGTGACCCGTTGCTCTATTACCTGCGATATGGTGGAGAAGTTGTCTACCGCTGAGGTTTTGCAGCATCCCTCGTCTTTGCCTAAACCAGAGTCGGCTTAGGTTTGCTTCTAGGGGATTGTTTGATCTAAATTTGCTCTGACAGTGATACATCAGACTCAGGGATTGCGCTCAATTACACTCTAATCCACAACAACTTCCATAAGAGTAATTTCTAGCTTCTTTTCCAATAGAACTGGCATTGTCGTGGGTCTGATTTTAATGTCACATTTGCTGAGTTATAGAATTTTGATTTAGATTGATTTAGAATTTGCTTAACAGGGATAGCGCCATAAATATCCGTCTCTAGTCCCTTTCCAGAATTTTTAGCTACCAAGCGAAAGCCCCGCAGTCTAACGGTACTCCGTTGAGTGAGGGGA
>JBAXSK010000009.1:0-40574 GCA_037130765.1 Pseudanabaena sp. ELA607 | reverse complement strand
GAAAAAGGGAGAGGGGCTAGGGGTGAGGGTCTTATAACCTTCTGCGTAAGATGAGTTACCCATCACAAATAGATCGTAAATAGTTAGTAACTAAATTAACCCCAAATTTTGTAACCCCAAATCTTTATGACTGCTGCCAATACCATTGCTGCTTTATCGCCCACCGTCCCCGCTGCCCCTGTCAATGCCCCGAATCCGCCTAGTGATCCGCCTCAAACCCTAGTCATCGGAACAGAAACCATTGCCTATGAACAAATTTTAGATCGGGTGGCGGGCTATGGGATGTTACCGCAATTAGTCAAAGAAATTGTGATTGATCAAATCACTGCATCGGTGACGCTGACCCCTGAAGAAGAAAAAGCCGCCTATCAAGCCACAGCCCAACAATTAGGCATAAAGTCTACGGAACAAGTGCAAGCATGGCTCAAAAGTCAAGGGATGCGCGGTGAGCAACTAGAGCATCTATCCCGACGGGCGGCTAAGGTGGAAAAATATAAGCAAGAAACTTGGGGCGTGCGGGCTAATGCCATGTTCCTCGAACGCAAAGCCCAACTGGATCGGGTGGTCTATTCGCTGCTGTGTACCCGCGATTTTGGTGTAGCCCAAGAGGTTTATTTTCGCGTCAAAGAGGGAGAGCAAACCTTTGAAGAATTGGCGCGGCAATATTCCCAAGGCCCTGAAGCTCAAACCGGCGGTTTAGTTGGCCCCGTTGAACTTGGTTCATTACACCCCCTGTTAGCCAAACTTTTAGCCAGTGCCGCCGAAGGACATTTACACACCCCGACGGTCATCGGTGACTGGATCGTGTTAACTCGCCTCGAAAAACTCTTACCAGCGGTGATCGATGATCCCACCCGTAGCCGTTTGATTACGGAGCGCTATAATGAGTGGCTCGACGGGCAAGTAAAACAGTATATTGCCACCCTGAGTTTAGGGGACAAGGGGCAACCCACCGAGTCTGCCAATGAGCCAAGATAACTAGACGATCCCAATTAAAGCCTTATGGGGCGGCTATCTTGCCCGTTCAGGGTATATCCAATCTAGATCATCTCCTACAGACAGGTTGGTGGGATGGTTGCACCTATTGGTATTATTAGCTACAAGTTATAAGCTGTAATTTTGATCTATCCCATTAATCAAATGATTGATCCCAATTAGCGATCATAGCCAAATCAATGCCCCAAAATCACAATGGCTCGCTACATTACAGCCATTGTGATTCAACCCTTATGCCGATCAGATTCTCAAATCAAACTCAATATTCCCCATCTATGTCCTTATTTGATTGGTTTGCCGAAACCCGCCGCCGCGCTAGTGAAGCCTATCGCCGCAATAATCCGACCTCTGACATCTCTGAAACCTATCAGGAGCGCGAGATCCCCGATGGTTTGTGGCACAAATGTCCGGCTTGTGGCACTTTAACTTACATCAAGGATCTCAAAACTAATTTGATGGTCTGCCCCCAGTGCCATCACCATAATCAAGTAGATGCCTATGAGCGCATTAGTCAACTGGTTGATCCTGATACTTGGAACGAAATTAACGAGCATTTGACTTCCTGCGATCCCCTGAATTTTCGGGATCGTAAACCCTACAGCGACCGGATTCGCGAATATCAGCAAAAAACTGGCCTCGGTGATGGTGTAGTCACAGGTACTGCCACCATTGGCGGTTTAGGCGCAGCGATCGCCGTGATGGACTTCCGGTTTATGGGGGGCAGCATGGGATCAGTGGTGGGGGAGAAAATCACCCGCCTGATCGAAGTGGCCACGAGTAAACAATTACCAGTTTTAATTTTCTGTGCTTCCGGTGGGGCACGGATGCAGGAAGGGATTCTGAGTTTGATGCAGATGGCGAAAACTTCGGCGGCCCTAGAGCGTCATCGGGAAGCCCGCCTGCTGTTTATTCCCATTTTGACCCACCCCACCACCGGCGGCGTGACCGCTAGCTTTGCCATGTTGGGAGATATGATCATCGCTGAACCCAAGGCGCTGATTGGTTTTACGGGACGGCGAGTGATCGAACAAACCCTCAAGCAAAAAATTCCAGATAATTTCCAATCGGCGGAATATTTGTTAGAGCATGGTTTTGTGGATTTGGTGGTGGCCCGTACCCGTTTAAAACAAACCTTAACCACAATTTTTGAGATGCACGCCCACGCCCATTACGGTAATGCTGTAGCTGCGGCTCGTTAAGAAATTTAATTTATAGTCATTTAAAATTATTTTGGCATATTAAAAGCACTTGACCACCCCCCGCCTGCGGCGTACCCCTCCAAGGGAGGGGAATTTTAATCTTGTCTGTAATTCCCCTCCCTTGGAGGGGTGGCAGGCAAAGCCTGACGGGGTGGTGTTATTTATTGCCTTCAAGATGTGCCATTCTTAATTTGATTGACTATAATTCTCAGTTTTTAATTTAACCTTAGCAATCTCTATGGCAACCGTGCATATTGCAACCGGCTGCCTTCGTTTGTCTTGATCACTTGCCATTGCAAGCTAGGTTTGGCTTGGCGGAAACTTTGCGGCAAATCAATGGCGTAGCGGGGGGTGGTCGTTGCCAGAGCGATCGCCTCTGCTGGGGTACAAATGCCCCATTGCACCAGATGCCCCACCGAATCCAATAAACCAAGGGTTGTCCCAGAAAGCGTGCCATCCTCTAGCCGTGCCGTGCCATTGGTGACGTTGATAGTGCGCTGATCCCAAGGATATAGTCCATCGGGTAACCCCAAAGGGGCAAGGGCATCACTGACTAAAAATAAAGCAGGCAGATTTAACTCAGGATGGGGCGCAAATTTTTTCAGGCGATAAACTAAATCCACCATCGGCGGCGCAACGTGTACCCCATCGGCAATCAAACCACACCACACCTGCGGCTCCCGCAACGCCATCCCCAATAAACCGCCATCCCGATGGTGCAAAGCTGGCATAGCGTTAAAAGTGTGGGTGATCATCGAGATTCCCTGACTTAGGGCTAAATTTGCCTCGGCTAGATTGGCGCTGGTATGGCCAGCACTGACGGTGATCCCTCGCTGGCGTAAATATTGAATGGTTGCCCCCGATGGATCTAGTTCTGGGGCGAGGGTGACTAATTTCACAGTACTCCAGTAATCATGCTCGCCATCGTTGCATAAAGCTTGGATTTGCTGAATCGTTAGAGGCTGTAAATGTTGGGCAGGATGGGCCCCCCGTTTACTGGGCTGCAAAAATGGCCCTTCCAAATGCACGCCCAAAATTAAGGCTTGATTGATCGGCGACGATGTTTGTTGTAGTGCTTGCTGGGAGGCGATCGCTGCCTGCCAAAAACCGAGAGAGCGCTGTAAATCTGTGATCCCCGCCGTGACTAAGGTGGGCAAAAAACCATCAATGCCTTGGCTCCACAAAAAACGACAAATTTCGGGGATACGCTGGGCTGTGCTGGCGGTTAAATCATTGAATGACACACCTAAAGCCCCATTAATTTGTAAATCTACGCCACCTTGGGAGAGTAATGGGGCATGATCAATGTAATTAGGCAATGAATCCTGTGGAGTTAGTGCGGGTGAAGTCATAAATCAAAAATTAATTGGCGGTTAATTGGGGTATACCGAAGTAATCAAGGGAGTAAAAAATTTTGCTGAGGTAATTGATTTTATGGCAATATCGCAAACTTATGGAATTATGAATTAATCCTAAATAACAGGTTCTAGTAGATTTTGCTTATTCCCTATAAAAAGCAAAAATAATATTCTAATTATGAGGCAAAAAAGCTCACTCAGCCTCATTAAACGATATAAAACAGCAGTAAATGGTTCTAAATTAGTTGATTATCGCAACAGGCATAAATTTTTGGCTAAAAATCCTGATATAAACCATTTGTCCGATACTGTAGCCGTAAAATTCGGTGTATGCTGAATGTATTGTTTTTTCCGCGCTATTTATGTGTATGAGAGCGGCTCATATCCTAGCCCTTTCCCTGTGTCCCGAAGAAGCGGCTTGTTATCTAGCCCGCATCTACAACACTTTGGTGATTTTTGATCCACCGCCGTTAGTGCGTAACTATCGCGGTCGTGTGGTGATTCATTCTTTGGGCTATCCCGATCATCCAGAAACGGCTCTTTTATGCGAAGAACTGATGGATGATTTTGGCTTTGATGCCGATACTTTTCCTGCCTACGCTTTGCAGGGACTGGCTACTGTGACCGAAGTCTATCCCTATCACGAGGAGCGTTTTGCTTTAGAGCGGGAAAATCACGGCTATCGTGAAGACTTAGGGGAAGTCCGCCAACGCATTTATGAGCAAACTGGACAACGAAAGCAAACGGCTTGGGGTGTCAAGCTAACTGATAGTTACTTTTTGCAAGAGCCTCTCTATGATGTTTTGCCACCAATGGATACAGTGACGGGAGATTTTTGGCTGCCCCAGCATGAAAGTCATGTGACAGCTTTTAGCTTGGTTTTAGCGCGGGATATTCTGGTGATGGGTAGTTAGTTTGCTCGGCTTTGCTGGGATAAAATTTGTCGGGATAAAGCTGCCGCCTATTTTGCTTAATTGGCAAGCCTTAAATCCTTCGCAAATAATTATAATTGCGGACTTAATTGAGACATTACCCCTAGATATGTTCTAGGATGCAATGAGATTAAAAAAATCCAATATTTGCACTACCTATCCCATGACTACTTCTAGCTTAACCATCGGTCAACCTGCCCCAGAATTTAGCTTGCCAGATCACCAAGGTAATATCGTTACTCTGTCACAGCTTCGCGGTAAAACTGTGGTGCTGTATTTTTATCCTAAAGATGACACGCCGGGCTGTACCAAAGAAGCCTGTGGTTTTCGCGATAATTATGCCCAATTTTTAGCTCAAGGAGCCGTCATATTGGGGATTAGCAAAGATAATGCTAAGTCTCACAACAAGTTTATTGATAAATATCAGTTGCCATTTCCGCTGCTGTGTGACTCTGACTGCCAAGTAGCGACTTTATACGATAGCTATGGGTTAAAAAAATTCATGGGCAAAGAGTATATGGGTATGATGCGCAATACTTTTGTGATTGATCCGGTGGGAAATATCGCCCAAATTTATCGCAACGTCAAACCGGAACCCCATCCCGCAGCAGTTTTGGCGGGCTTAGATGCGACTTAAGTCACTTTTGGTTGGTGATGATCCAAGTGGTTGTCATAGCAATCTCTCTGCCATTAATACTACCTTCCATGCCTAGCAAATCCAACAGAACCTCTCTAAATAATTTTCGCCCTAATATAGTTCGTACTTCATTAACTGACAGGGTAAAGTTCCATTATAAACCGCCGTGCGTTGAGCCGACTTTAAACCAATACACTGAGACAATTCCTTATTACCACTGAGAATAAACGCCGTCCAACCCTTAAACCGCTGCTTCAACACATTACCTAATTCACGATAGAACTCCCGTAAATCTGTATTTTGCCCCAAACGTTCCCCATAGGGCGGATTACAGAAGAGGACACCCGTTGTCGCTGGCGGTTCCACTTCACTCAACTCTAAAATCTCAAAATGGACATGGTTAGCCACACCGCATTTACGCGCATTAGCTGTAGCTTGGGCAATTACCGCATCATTGTGATCACTGCCCCAAATTGCCGCCGGTAAGTTCTGTTTCTGACTTCCTTCCGCTTCAGCCATTAACTTATCTAAAAGCATCTGGTCGCAATCTAGCCACGACTCAAATCCAAATCGTTCGCGAAATAGACCAGGAGCAATATTTAGAGCTTTTAAACTCGCTTCAAGGGGCAAAGTTCCCGAACCACACAAAGGGTCATAAAATACTTGCTCCGGTTCCCAACCCGAAAGCCGAATCAAAGCCGCTGCCAGAGATTCCTTTAAAGGCGCTGCTCCCACCGCCGCCCGATACCCCCGCCGATGTAAACTATTACCGGAACTATCCAAACTAACCGTACAAATATCATCGGCAATATGCACGCCAATCTGTAAATCAGCATCCTTAGGATCTACATTAGAACGCTCGCCAAAGTCCGCCAATTGCTGATCCACAATGGCATTCTTAACCTGAAGTGCTGTAAAATGAGTGTGATTTAAGAACTCACTTTTCCCCGTAGCATTGACAGAAAGAGTTAAACTAGGATTAAGGTACGCTGACCAGTCAATAGATTTAATGCCATGATAAAGTTCTTGAGCATTACCACAAGGGAATTGATGTAATTTCACCAGAATCCGAAATGGCAACCTGGCCCATAGATTCACATAATAGAGTAATCCTAAATCCCCCGTAAATTCTACGCCGCAAAATCCTGCTTTAACTTGCTTTGCGCCCAATTCAGTCAATTCGTCAGCCGCAATAGCTTCTAGACCTCTGGCTACTGTGGCGAAATATTGATTGTTTGTACCGTGAGCAGTATAAAAAACAGAATCGTTCATTAGCTTAGTTTAAAGAATGGATTAAATATCATAACACAGGAGAAAATAAAGATCCCCAACTTACTAGAGAAATTGGGGATCTAGCAGATACTATTCCAGAAATAATAAAATTATCTCAAGAAACTACTTCAAGAAAGTAAACTTACCGTTATTACCATCGGCATCCATGACAATACGTGCCACATAAAACTGTTTCTGCACAATTTCCCCTTCAGAAGTAAAGCTGATTTCACCTAAAGGAGTCTGATAAGTGCCCGCCAGTAAGGTTTCATTCAACTGAGTACGAGCTTGATCAAGGGGTAAAGTGGTCAGTTTATTTTTCTGATCGACTTTACGCAGCGCTTCTACAAACACCTGGACACCGGTAAAAGCTTGGGCGCTAAATTGGGGCGGTTCCTTCTTATTTTGGGTTTTATATAGCTCACGGAATTCCTTATTAATTGGTAAATCTAGCTCAGGGCTATAGGCTTGAGCAATGAGAATGCCATCACAAAGTTTTTTGCATACCGGCAATAAATTGGATGTATTTAAGCCATTACCACCAATAATTAAACCCTTAAAACCTAGTTCCCGTAACTGTTTGACCAAGTTACCACCATCTGCGGCCAATCCCGAAATAATCACTAAATCCGGCTTCGCATTAATGCCATTAGTGACCTGAGTTTGGAAATCAGTATCGGTAGTTTGAAAAGTTTGTACAGTCACCAAATCCAAACCTTTTTGCTTAACGGTAGCTTGAAATACTTCCGTTTCCGATTTACTAAAAGCATCGTTTTGAGCATAGAATACCGCCACTTTCTTGATGTTAGGCTCTAATTTTAAAGCTGCTTCAATGGAATTAGGCGCAACCACCACCACCGGAGCCGACACCCGCGCAATATACTTACCAATTTGGGGAATTCCTTTCGCCGTATTAGAAGGAGCTAGAACCGGTACACCCGCCCTTTCTGCCACAGGATCAGCACTAAATGCCTGTTGCGAAAGCGTGGGCCCAACAATTCCCAAAACCTTAGTTTGACTAATCAGACTATTAAAGGCATTAATTGCCCCTTGCTCATCCCCAGCAGTATCCTGAATCGTCAGCGCGATGGGCGTACCATTAACGCCCCCTTGCTTATTGAAGTAGTCGGCAGCAATTTTCGCTCCCACGACCTGTTCTTGTCCCAATAAGGAAACATTGCTAGTTTGCGCCACAGCAATACCAATGGGAATCGCACCAGTAATGCCACCAGTTGACCCTGAAGGAGGATTATTCCCTCCGGCGCAAGCTACAGCCAACAGACCGGTTAAACACGCAATTAGCCCATTCACTAGCCATTTTCGCCATGATTTACTGTTCATTAGCTTAATTTCCTTGAGTAGTCTTGATTGAGAAGATAATAGAATCACAATGAATTTACAGCTTTGATGAGGTTATTTGATGCATTTAACAGATATAGCAAAAAGTTTATTCACACTAAACTTTAAAAAATAAACTTTAAAAAATAATTTTAAATGATTTCTGGTAATTTTAACTCATTTGAAAAAGCTTTAGATAAAGTTATGCCAAATCTAAAAATTAACCTAAACACAAATTAATCTAAATCTAAAGTACAGCTTGTTATTAACCAAAATATATTAGTCAAAATATATTAGCCAATATTTAGCCAATGCATTTTCTACATTTTCATTGATTTTGCGTAATCGCTCTTTTCAAAACTGCAACTAAATCATTAATATTAAGAGGTTTACTCAAGTAGTCATGCATTCCCGTTGCGAGACAAATTTCTCGATCACCCTCAATAGCATTAGCAGTTAAAGCCACAATCCAAGGCAATTTTGCTTGTTTAAGTTGTGAATTTTGCCATAAATCATGAATCTCCTTAGTTGCGGTTAAACCATCCATTTCTGGCATATGTATATCCATTAAAATTAAATTATAAGATTTTTCCTGTAATGCATTAATTGCTTGCAAGCCGTTACCTACTAAATCAGGTTGATAACCTAATCGATTTAGAAATCTTACGACTACTTTTTGATTTACAATATTATCTTCTGCCAATAAAATATGTAATGGATAATGGGTAGCAAATTCTTGATTAAATACGGATTGTGTTTCTTTGGCAGTTGATTTTTGTGAATCATGTAAATTATGCAATTCAATTAAAGCTTTAAATAATGCATGATATTTAATTGGTTTAGCGATATATGCGGTAAATTGATCAGCTAAATCACCTTTATGATGGTTATTAGTGGCTAAATTATTGGTTAGTAAAATCATGGGCAAAGCAGGAAAAATTGCTCTAATTTTAGCCATTTCCTCTATGGTAACATCAGCAAGTACTAAATCAATTTTTTGACTTCTATGGGATTCTTTTTTATTAGCTGATTCACTCAGAGATTCTTGTAATATAACTATTGCTTCAGAGCTAGATTGAGTGTGAATTAGCTGCATATTGAGTTTTTTAATCAGATTACTGATGGAGATAAAATTAAGATTTTCTTGACTAATAAATAATAATTTCTTACCTGCTAAATTATCTTCTTTCTCCCAAACTTCTGTTTGATTTACTTGAGATGTAGACTCCGCAGTAACTGTAAATGAGAAAGTAGAGCCAACTCCTTCTTGACTAGAAAATGTCATTTCACCACCCATTAATTGGGCTAAATTACGGGAAATAGCTAGCCCCAAACCAGTGCCGCCATATTCACGGGTGTGAGAGGAATCAACCTGACTAAATGGCTTAAATAAACGTTCATAACGATTAGTAGGGATCCCGATACCTGTATCTTTTACTAAAAACATGATTTCATAAATACAGTTTTCATTGTTATTTTGATTGTTATTTGGACTGATGATATTAGTGTTGTCTAGATTCAATTTACAAGAATGTAATTGCACTAATAATTCAATCGATCCTTTATGGGTAAATTTGACAGCATTATTTAATAAGTTTACTAAGATTTGTCGTAACCGAGTCCCATCACTAATAATATAATTTGGTACTTCTGGTTGAATATGATAAGATAATTCAAGATTTTTAGCGCTAGCGGACGCAACAATTAAATCTAAAGTTGCCTCAATTAAGTTGCGTAAATTTAATGACTCCATAGTTAAATTGAATTTACCTGCTTCTATTTTGGCAAAGTCAAGCACGTCATTGATAATAGTTAATAAGTTTTCACCGCTAGAACGAATGATTTCTGTAAATTCATATTGTTCTGCTGTCAATTGCGTATCTAGTAGCAAACTGGTCATGCCAATTACACCATTCATCGGGGTACGAATTTCATGACTGACGGTTGCGAGGAATTCACTCTTAGCTCGATTAGCTGCCTGCGCTTCTTCCATTGCTTTGAGTAATTCTAATTTAGTTTGCTCTCGCTCTAAATGTAATGCTAAAGAAGAAGTTGCCGCATTAAGTAAACTAACTTCAGAATTACCAAAATATTGATCGCATTTATAATTATAAAAACAAAGAAATCCCCAGCATTCATTAGCCACAGTGATCGGCATTAATAAAATGGAATTGATAGCTTGGCCCGTCAAAAATTGCTGTTGTTCAGCATTACTATTAGTTAATGTTTGCTGGACTATTATCCCTTGACATAGTTGGTTCAACCAATATTTTGTGACCATTTTTTCTAAGCCAATATCGTCAGTACATAGTGTTTCTAATTTTGATTTTCTAGCTGTCTGATTATAAGAACTATACAAATGAATTTTTCGATCACCTTGCTCATTAAGCTTAATCATAAACAGTTTAATGCAACAACAATCAGCAATTTGCCCCAAAAATCTCAGGATGTTATGATAGTCTGTAACAGTTTGCGATTCCATAATTAAATGTCGCTGTACATTCACGAAAGTTTCTAAGTTGGCTTCTCTTTCGCGTAAGGCAGCTAATGCGAGTTTCTGTGGAGTGATGTCATTATTTGCGCCGACCATTCTGATGGCCACGCCAGACTCATCCCACACAGCCATTGCCTGCATTAAAATCCATTTATAACTGCCGTCTTGACAGCGCATTTGGCATTCTATTTCGCATTGAGGAATTTCTCTGGCAAGATATTTAGTCTGAGTCTCAATAACTTGTTGCCGATGGTCAGGGTGCAATAAATCGCGCCAGTCCTCAGGTAAAGCCTGGGACAAATCATTCCCAAATCCCAACATATTCTTCCAACGTTTGGAGAAAAAGATTGTGCCCGTCTGTAAATCCCAATCCCAAATACCATCCCCTGCTGCTTGAATTCCTAATTGCCACCGCGCTTCACTTTGCTGCAAGGCTGCTTCGACTTGCTTGAGATCAGTAATATCATTGATTACACCATTCCAAATGATATTACCTACATTGTCTAAACTAGTAATTGCCTGATCTGATAACCATTTGATTTTGCCGCTGGGGGTTTTGATCCGATACTGACAAGCCCAATTATCCTTAGTTTGGACTGATTTCTCAATGGCATTAATAAATCCATCAATATCTTCTGGCAAAATTAAATTAAGAATAGAGTTTATATCGGTACAAATTTCCTCTGCTGTTAATTCGTATATATTATAAGCACCTTTACTCATAAAATGAGCGCTATATAATCCATTGGAATAGCGTAAAAATTGATAGACCGCAATAGGTACAGCATCAGTGATACGCTCTAGTTTTAAATTACTAGCAATTAGTTCTTGGCTACGTTCCCAAATACGTTGTTCGAGATTTTGATTGGTTTCTTGAATCTCTTGAAATTGTTCTCTTAAAGCTGTCCCCATCGCTTCAAAGTTATAACCTAAAGTATCAATTTCAGCTAATTGACTCACTTCCCAGGTAAAATCTCTTTTGACTAATATTTTTTGTGGTAAATCCGTCGTCAATTTCATTAATTTAGCAATTGGTTTGATCAAACGACGGCTAATTAAGGTTGCTACCATGACGGCAACTAATAAAATTACCACTACAATCACTAAAATTTTAGTATGAATATCTTCTAGGATATTAATGTAATCTACTGGAGAATAGCTAACAATTAAGCGCCAAGGCAATTGTTCACTAATATTAATGCGATAAACATAAAAAGAATTCCGCCACTGTGTCATGATGGAATTACCTTTCATAATAGGCATCCATTGCTCTTTATTAGTCTTAAAATTACTAATTGTGTAGACGGATTTTAAATCAATTAAATCTTTAAATTTGGGATTAATCGTACTAGCAGCAATTATATTATTTTCCTGATCCATTAATACTGAATTAATCTTAAAAGACAAACTGTTAGATTTTAAAATTTCTTGAAGCTTCTGCAAATCCAAGATAGCCAATATTAATCCTTGATTATTTTTAGCTAACATAAACGGTGCTGCAATCGCTAAATATGGATCTGGCGCTAATACTTGATTATTTTCTAAATTGCCAATGCTTAATTTTTGAGTGGATTTAGCCTTTTGCCATATAGGATGATGAGATATAATATGGCTCAAATTATCTGTTTCAAAACCGTCTACATCAGGAAAATATGTTAAGATTTTACCGGAATTATCAGTTAAATAAATACCTGAAAATGATTTATTAGCTCGACCTAGAATAGCGGTAGAAAATCTTAATTTATCTAAGTTGCTATCGTCAAAATTTATTACAGAGAGATTGGCAATATTCTCTAAAGCAAAAATATTTTGAGCATACCAATTCTTAAGCTCATTAGATATTTCTATAACGCTTGATTGCAATTGATTGTCAATATTAGTGTGAATATATTCATAAGCTTGACGACCAATTAAAAAGGCTGTACCTAAGATGGGAATAAATACAAAAATCAAGAGTAAATGAAAAATAATCTGCTGGATTGTAATTTTTTGTTTGTGTCGTAATGGCAAATAATCAACTAATAAATTGGCAATTAAAGCATTAAAAACTTCATTAATAGACTGCTTTAAAACAATTAAAATCGCTGAATTAATCGCAAACTTTAAAGGGAAGTAATAAAAAATAAAACATAAAGGCGCACCCATAATTAGCCAGTAGAATAGGACTAAATAAACCATGCTAATTGACTTTTTAGGCTGACTATCTTGCTTATGTTTGAGGTGATTTAGTCCAATACCAACCCATAAAGTCTCTAGTAATAGTAAAATTGCTGCGTAGGGATGTAACCAAATAATATAAGTACAAATACTAGCAACTAGAGAAATTAAGCAACCAATAGTAACGCCATAAATGTATGTACCAACTAAAACAGCTATGCTACCGAACAGGAAATCTACGCCGAAAAATAATGGTAGTCGGTAATAATTACCTAAATATCCTAAGCAAGTTAAAATTAAAATTGCTAAAATTTGTTTTTTTCGTGGCAATTGATTGTAAAATCGATCTTTAATTAGTTTAAATAAGATACAAATATTTTGATAAAAATTATTCATGAATTTACGGTTTATAAACTGAATATTTATAAATTGAACTAAATTAATTCAATAATTCAACTGTTTTCAAGTAAGATTTAATTTTAGTGGGTTTAGGTTAAATTTTTTAATCTCAATAAAAATCTCAATAAAAAAGAGATAATCATATCTAAATAATTGCTAAAAAATAACACTTACACCTTAAGAATCTCGTACATTTACTAGTTGCATAAATTGCCCTAGACCTTGACGATAGGTTTCTAAGGAGTCGAGAAAACCCTCATTGTGAGTACCATGTATGATGGTCATTAACTTGAGCGGTCTGGCAGCATTATATAGCTTTTGCCCATGATGAAAGGGAATGATTTCATCATCGCGACTGTGAATAACTAAAACGGGCATTTTTATATTAGGTAAACGGGACTCACTGCCATAGTTCACACGAGACAGAAAACGCACCGGCAAAAATGGATATAGTTCTGCGGCACGATCATTAATATGGCTAAAAGTGGAAGCTAAAATTAAACCTTTTGCTTGTTGTAATGGTGGTAAAGCAGTAAGAGTTTCTGCCCAATAACTAGCCACTGCACCACCTAAAGATTCCCCATAAATTAAAATATTTTGCGGTGGAATCTGCTGTTCCGCAATTAAATAGCGCCATGCTGCTGCCACATCTTGATAAGTACCATTTTCTGAGGGTTTGCCTTCGCTGTCGCCATAGCCGCGATAGTCAAATAATAAAGTACTCAATCCTAAACTTTGAAAAATAGGTAAATAACTTAAGCGATGACTAATATTGCCACCATTCCCATGACAAAATAAAATCACTAAAGGAATTTTATTTCTAGATGAAGGATTATTACCTAGTTGATTAGGCTTAGTATTTTGGGAGTTATGGGGTATGGTCTGCGGGTGATTCCCTTGGGCGGGGACGAACCAAGCACTTAACTGTACACCATCTTCGGTTTTGAGCTTCACATTTGAATATGTTAAGCCTAAGTCCTGCGGTGAACCAGTAACAGAGCGACTAGGCACAAAGACTAAACTTTCCTGACCAAAAAAGATGATTAAAGCAAAAACTATATAGGCTAAGCCTGTAATTCGCAACAAGCGCCAAAGCCATTCTTTTACTTGATGAGTTAGGCTTGTAAACTGTAGTTGAAGTTTTGGTGGTGTCATCACATTACCATATACATTGAGAGTGCAGAATTGATTGGCGGCATACTGTTCTCTAATCTCTAATTTAGCTTAAGCAACTTCCGCAAATAAATCTTTTAATTGAGGATAATGAGATTTTAAGCCAAAGGTTTCGGGACGCACCACATCATAGGTGAAATGCCTTTGTTGCAAACAAAAGTAATCCCATTCTGCCATTTGAATCTTAAATACTTTGATGACTAGATTAATCAGGGCTGGAGTCAAGTCAAATCGCCATGATTTTGGACGCATTCCTAAACCAATGCTGGCTTGATCAATCAATACATCGGCGGTCAGGCGTTCCATGCCCAAAACAAACCGCGCTGGATGTTTGGCAGGCAAAGTTTCTACCGTTAATAGACTGGTAATGACTTGGGCAATGTCGCTACTATGGACAAAATGTAAGCTGCCATCGGTTTTAAAATAGCGTAAATATCGCACATACTTAGCAATATCTTTCAAGCCAGCAGACAAATGGGAATAGGGTTTATCTGCCGCTCCACCAAAAACTAAGGTGGGGAATACACTGATGAGACGTTCTGCAATGGGTGAAGCTTCTAATGCTTGCAAACACAGATATTTAGAGCGAATATATCCTGTGCCAATTTCTCCGGCTTCTTTAATTACCTGATTGTGTTGATCCAAAATACTTGCCGTAGAGAAATAGATAGCGCGTTCGCATATATCGGGATTTACCAAATTGAATAAGGCGATGGTCTTATCTAAATTGGTGGTATATACGTCATCCCCGCCCCAACAGGCTGCGGCACTAATGACATAGGTCATACGCCCCAATAATTCGGCATAGTTTTCAATGTTGTGTAAAGTATCTTCGATGATGGTAACGCGCTGCGGATCAAAACCAGTTAATTTGAATTTCTGTCGATCTCGCATTAATAAATATAATTTGTAGTCTGTGTTTGCTAATAAAGACTCTGCCATATAATGACCGACACAACCACTTGCCCCCGTGATAAAAACATTTTTAGGACTTGATTTAGCTTCAGAATTATGACTTGCTGCATCGGACTGAGAATCAAAATTAGATTGCATAGATTTATGGGTATAAACTGCTAGAGTTAAGGATTTTTAGGGTCAATTTTTGAGGATTAAATTTATTAATCTATAAATTTTTTATCATTCCACCTAATTGGCAAGATTTGATAAATAACTGTGAGTAATTATTAACGATATTTAGTCACAAGATACCTTAAAATGAAATTTATGGATAAACTGCTTGAGTTACAGTTAATCAAATCAATTAACTGCCAATTGATGGGCAAAATTTAATGACATTATACCGATAATTAGTCTTGATCAGCCCTAAAGTTAAATTGTCGTCCTGATTGCTTTGATGATACGGATTTTAGAGTGCTTGGGCAGCGGCAACTTGCCTCACTGCCTTGGGGGCTTTAGCGGTTAAATTAGCAATAGTTTCCAATAAATCTGCTTCTTTAAAAGGCTTACTGAAATAACCCGAAGCACCCAAATTCATCGCTAGATTACGGTGCTTCGTGCCACTGCGAGAAGTAAGCATAATAATCGGTAAGTCGGCAAACTCTGCCTGATTGCGAGCTTGGGCTAAGAAGCCAAATCCATCTAGTCGAGGCATCTCAATGTCACAAATTGCCGCATCCACAACCAATCCCTGATGCAATTTGTCTAGGGCTTCTTGACCATCCTTAGCTTGTTCCACTCGATAACCCGCTTTTTCCAGAATTAAGGCTAAGAACCGCCGGACATTAATCGAGTCATCAATAGTTAAGACTGTTGGCACTCGATCTAATACCTCTCTTGATTCTAGTTCCCTATGCATCTTAGCAATTGCTGATTCAGAATCAACTTCCCTAATTAAAAGCCAATCTAAAAGTCTATTGACATCCATTAAGGGAATTAAGCGCCCCCCCCCCACAACCGCACAACCGTTAAAACCTTGAGGTAAGCCCAAACTACCCTGTACTGAACGCATCGTAGCTTCTACTTCCGTCCAATATCGGTTACATCCTAAAGCAAAAAACTCGGCTCCTCGGCGTATCACTAAAGCCACAGGGCGATCCACCGTAGGTACATTCTCTTCACTAGTAAACCGTTGGGTGCGATTAAACCGGAATTTATCGGCAAGATTAATCAGAGATATGTCCTGATCTGACCAGCGCAACACTTTACGCCCTTCTAATTCTGTAATAGAATATTGTTCTAAAAGAATCATCTCTTCCACGGCGGTCACTGGCACAGCCATCATAAAGCCATTACTTTCAACTAACAGAACTCGTGCAATAGCCAAAGAAACTGGAACAGATAAAATAAATGTCGTCCCTTCACCAGCAACGGTTTTGACAATCACATCCCCACCAATGCGGCGTAAATTTGTGCGCACTACATCCATGCCAACCCCTCTCCCCGACAGAGTTGTCACAGTTTCTGCCGTACTAAAACCAGGGGTGAAAATCAAATCTAACAGAGCTTCTTCTCCTGCCTGATTGATTTCTTGATCAGATAATCCCATTAACTTAGCTTTTTCACGGATTTTAGCTAAATTAATGCCACCGCCGTCATCCCGTAAAGTAATTGTTGTTTGATTGCCACGGTAAGCCGCAACGATTTCAATTGTCCCTTGAGGGTTTTTGCCCGCAGCCAGACGCGCTTCTGTGGTTTCAATGCCATGATCAAAGGCATTACGCACTAAATGAAGTAGCGGATCATTCAATTGCTCTAATACGGAACGTTCCACCAGAGTGCCGCCACCCCGCACCACTAATTGTACTGACTTACCATGACGTAAAGACAATTCCCGTAAAACCCGAGGAAAATGTCCGAGAATCTCATCCAAACGGCGCATCCGTAACCGTTCTAGATTAGTTTGCATCTGCCGTGCTACCCGTCCTAATTCCCGCGCCGAACTTTCTGCTTCATAGAGGGTTGTATCCATATCACTGGAAACTTCTTGCAACTGCACCACACTATCCATAATATCTCTGGCTAAAAGATGCAGGCTACTATAACGATCCATTTCTAGAACATCAAAATCTGTGGCGACTCCGATATGACCATTACTATGGGTGATATTTTCAGCAATATCTGAAGCTAAAGATAGAGATGATTTGCCATTATTTAAGTTGCCCATTGCTCCCATCGGCAGCCCCCCTAGAGGTTGAGGATTCGCACCAATTACCAAATCATAAGTATTCCGCAGTTGCTGATTAGAAACCTCTAAACCGATGACTCTGCTATGTAATAGAGTGACTAGATTCTGTAAAGATTTTAATTGGACATTTAAACTATTTCGTTCTGCATTAATATCACCAAACAATTCGGAAAGTTGTTCTAAGTAACGTAAAGGAACCCGTAAAGTTGCTTCTGGAGCAGAAGACAATGCATCGGAAGCACTTTTTAGCGGTTTTTTCTCGGTCTGATTCGTTTCGGTCTGATTAGTTAATGTATCATTCGCAATTGGGGGTTCTGGCAATGGACTCGCATCTACTTTAGATACAAAAGTTTTGCCAATTAATTCATCTAGCTGATCAAAATTAATAATTGATTCTGGTAGCTCACTGTTCGAATCCGTTTTTTGTTCTATTTCTGATCCAGAAATCAATATATCGCTGCTTTGATTGAAATGCTGCTCGCTATTTTCAGTGATCAGATCTTGTTCACTATAATCTAGACTGCTATTAAGATCATCGTAAATATCATCAGGGGATATAAATTCTGTAATATCTTCTGATATATCTAGAGTTCCTAAATCAGAAATATGCCCACTAATTAACTGATCTACGTCATCTCCATATCGCTGATCTTGCCCAATTATGCCAGCATCTAAATCGTCAATTAAATCTGTGGATGTAAATACGGAATCAGTTAAATTAGAATCATCAGACAGTAAAAATGATGTGGTTTCTTCTTTATTAGCTATTATTTCCTTAACATCAGATGATCCTTCTAATGATGCTATCTCAATGGGTAAACGTTCCGGTAAAGCATTCCATTGTCCTACCATAATCAATGCTTGAGATTTACGCCAAGCCTGAAATGCAATGGGGGCAAGGGTGGGTAAAGGAATCAAATCATGTTCAATAACATCACTAATCTGATTGCATAGAGCGACAAATGCTGGTAAATCAAGCATTTCTCCCAAACAACTAAATTCCTGACTAGCTAAGAGAAATTCTTCCCTTAGTACTAAACTATTGGGGTCAGCTAAAACCGTTGCCAAACGCTCTAAACAAGCATCTACTTCGGTTTCAAACATGATCACCCGCATATCTACACCGGCTTCTTCAGACAGGGCGATCGCATGATCATTGTCGGAAGGTGTGCCTAAACGATCATAGAGTTGCCTAAAAGGTGGTTCTATTTCTGCCTCTAGCCAAGATGCCTCAATCGGCTGCTGTTGCTTATGCAGCACCGCAATTCGTCCCATTTGAGTTAAAGCATCAAGAAATAATTGTTCCAGAGCAGGTTCGGCAGCAATTCGCCCAGTTTGCATCACCTTTAAAGCGTCTTCTAATCGGTGGGCTAAATCACTCAAAGGTGTAAATCCCATCATCGCCGCCCCCCCTTTAATGGAATGGGCGGCGCGTAAAGTTAAATTAATTGCCTCTCGATCTAAACCACGCTCACTACAACCCAGTAAGGAATTCTCAATTTCACTGAGGTAGTCCCCTGCCTCATCTAGAAATTGTAGCCTGACTTGCCATTCTCGATCTATTGCCATAATTGTTGTTCCTCTAAAATTCTTGCTATCATCATTGTTCGTTAAGTAGGCAGGCAAAAGAGAAATGTTAATTACCTGATCGCCGACTTTGCCTCTGCCTGTGCAAAATAGCTAATTCTGATTTGAAAAAAGTCGGCAATCTTTAATGGTAATTGAACACACTTATTTAGCTTTTCCTAATTAAATCTTGAAAGTATTAAATCTTGAAGGTAGCCATGGATTGCTGCAATCGCTCCGCCACCTGTACCGTCTCTTGCAAAGCTGAAGATACATCCCGAGAAGTTGCGGAAGAGTGACGGGAAATAGCCGCAATCTCTTCCATTAATTGACGCACACTTTCTGAGGTTTCCACTTGATCTGTAGTTGCTGTGGCGATGGCTTGGAACAGTTGATTCACCTGCCGTGATACATTCACAATTTGTACCAAACTATTCCGCGCCTCTTCTACCTGTTTAGTACCTTCAACTACCTGCACCGTACTAGTTTCCATTGCTGTTACCACTTCGCTAGTTTCCTGTTGAATACTACTTACAATCCGCTCAATTTCTTTGGTCGCATTGGCAGACTGGGCCGCTAATGCCCCCACTTCTTCGGCAACTACGGCAAAACCACGCCCTTCTTCCCCAGCCCGTGCCGCCTCAATGCTAGCATTTACGGCCAACATATTCGTTTTTAAAGCAATCTGGTCAATTAAGGCGACAACGCGGGAAATTTGTTGCGAAGATTCCCCTAATCGTTTGACTTTTTTAGCGGTTTCAGCGACGGTTTCACGCAGTTGGTTAATACTATCTACGGTGCGTGAAATCGCTACGCCACCTTGTTCAGCGGTACTTTCTGCCGATAGAGAAGCGTTGGCGGCTTCTTGGGCGCGCAATGCCACCTCTTGAATGGAGCCGGTAACTTGTTCTACGGATGCTAGAGTAGTTTCAATCTGTTCTGATTGCAACATGGCTTCTTCTGTCAAGCGCCGAATTTCTTTATCATTGGTGGTTACAGAAGTGTTTACCTGAACTGTTGCTTGCTTTACTTGGGTTACTACATCACGTAAGTTCTCAATAATCGCATTAAAGAAGTCAGCCACAATGCCGATTTCCCCAGCCGTGATTTGCGCCCGCACCCTTAAGTCTCCTGAAGCTGCCCCTTCAACTTCTGTTAATAGGATAATTAATTCCTGCTGAATGGATGAGTTGCGTTCTTTTTCTCTTCGGGCGTTCTCCTCTTGTTGCTCTAGGTTAGCTAACCCAGAAAGGGCTTGGGCCAGACGCTCAGCATAGAATTGCATCAATTTAATTTCGCCCTCTTCCCATATGTGAGTGTTCAAGCAATGATGGCTAATTAAGAGGGAATCTAATTCGCCAGAAAGCAAACCAGAACGAACTACGGGAACAACCAAATTAGCCTTGATTTGCAGTTTTTGGAGTAATTCAAGGTGTGCCGGATCGTAATTGCCTTGCTCTACGTTGCTCACAGGCACAATTCGCCCCTTCTCATAGGCTTCAATTAATGATTCAGGAATACAAGGATCATTCAGGTTGAGATCAAAAGCGCTGCTCAAATCTTCTGTGACAGATTCACCGACGATAGAACCTTTTTTGTTAATGCCAATGCGATATAAAACTACCCGATCACATTGCAGTTGTTCCCGAATCTCACCCAATAAAACTGCTAGGGGGGCAGCTAAATCCTCCTCATTAGTAGCGCGAGAAATTTCGGCTAAGATCTGATTTCGCTGCACATCTGCCCGTAAGGAGTATTCAAAAGTATCAATACTTTCTACCATGAGGTTAAAAGTACTGGCCAACTGCCCAATTTCATCAGCGGCAATCACTTCGGCACGTATCGAACGCTCCCCTTTAGCAAATTTAGTTGTAGTGGAACGCAATCTCTCCACTCTTCGAGTCACAGTGCGACGTAGCAGCACAGACCACAAAGTAATAATAGCGATAGCAATGATAATTACAGCTAAGATTTCTAAGCGCACATAGTTGATGACTTCGTTTTGATTAGTTTCTGAAACCCCTCGCACTAAGATAGCTGCGGGCGGCAAACCATTAGGTATGGCCACAGGACCGCCTTTGTCTTCGCGAAATAAGCTTGGTTCTGCTTTCATAGAAACAGTATAAACTTCATTCCCAATTTGCATCCGTTTAATCACTGGCTTGCCACCGGCATCAACTACTTCTTTGAGTACTGAGGTATCAGGTAAACTAAGACCACTTTTTGCAGCATCTAAATTCTCTTCGTCTGTTTTAGCCGAAGAAGTAGCTAGTTTAAATTCTCCACTCCGGTCTCGATAGTAGACAGCGCTGTAACCATCACCTAAAGCCTTCAAAGTATTCCGCACAATTGGTGCTTTGCCATTGACAATATCCCCAGAAATCAGCACCCCTATAATGGCATTACCATCACGCACGGGAGTTGCCGTGTAGCGGATCAGGGCTTCATTTCCTGTTAAGCCTTCTGGTAATGGGACTTTCTCTTTCTTTAATTCTTCAATGGAAACGATGGCACTAGCTTTGATTTGGCGGGCATCTTTACCATTATCTTTGACAATGGAACTTACTAAACCTTCGGGATCAAACATTTCGCCAGCGCGATTATCTTCGGCGTTGATGATGATTTTCCCATCAGGGGCAACTAGGGTGGCATATTCAATGGTTCGCGCATCAATTTCATTGCGCAAAACTTTTTTCACTTGTATCCGAAGCTCTAGCGGTACAGTTTTGGTTTTGGCATATTCTCTAGCTGCGGCAACGATTGCCAAGTTGTCCGCCTGACCACGGAAACCAAAACCCATTTGATTGATCTTTACATTGTAGTTAATCTGGGTGACGGCATTTTCGGAAATCGATTTACTGGCTAGCTCTTTGCGCAAACTGTCGGCAATCACATACATCCCACCAAAGGAAATAAAACTCAAGGTGACTAGTTCGGAACCAACTAAAGCTAATAATTGCTTGCGTGCTAAAGGTAGGTCAAGAAACCACTGATATAAGCGATTAGGCTTAGCTGTAGGTTCGTTGATTGGCATGAATGAAGGTTCAATGGAGGGTTTAATAGATTGCCCTGAATCATCTTGAACCTTCTCTAGCACATCATCTGACAATGGAGCAGTGTTTTGGCGATTTTGTTGCAGAACCATGGAACAACCTCTAAATCTTCTTAATAATGAATTAATCTAATCGGAAATCAAATCTATCTGAAACCTTGAGCCGCATTCACCTGCCAATCTGCTGCATGATCAGCTTCTAAATCAGCATTGGTTATCTGGGCTAATACCTCAGCTTTGATCAGCCAATAACCTTGCAACTGCCCTGATGTTTCCTGTTGCCCATAGCCTGCTAAGTATTTGCTGCGTAAATTGTTGAGCCGATATTTCTCAATCTGGCGATCAATTTGCTCTGGCAATAAACGTACTACTCCAGCCACCTGAGACACGGCTAAGCCCATCGGAGCATTACCTGCTTGCAATATCACTAAAGGATATTCGGCCATGCTGTTCTCTAGCTGCGATAAACCCAGCAGTTCTCCTAAATCAACAGCGTAAAAAGTCCGGCTACGATGACCTAATAAACCCAAAACACAGCTAGGCATATTAGGTAACAAGGTAAAACGCTCAGTTTTGATCGTCAGCACTTCCTGAACCTGATCTAGGGGCAATAATCCCTTAATAGACTGATTCAGTTGCAAACAAAGGTAGGGGTCACCCACTGCTGTGACCGTAATGAGATCTGCTAACTCAATGGTTGCCATGGCGCTTACCTTTTAATTTTAGATCCTTGGATTTCTCACCTAATAGGCTGTCTAGTGTTTGGTCTGCTGTTCCTTAAGTAAGCCTAGATCTCAATAGTGGAATTAGCCACAGCGTTTAATAGATCATTCTTATTGAAAGGTTTGGTGAGATAAATATCTATCCCCTGTTTCAGGGCCCACAGTTTGTCTAGCTCCTGATTTTTAGAACTGCAAGCCACAACTGGCAACTTTCCTTTGGCATTTTTTTTCAACTGGCGACATAGCTCCAAACCGCTCATGCCCGGCATCACTAAATCGGTGATTACTACATGGGGTTGGCACTCACCAAATAGTTTCAATGCTTCTTGCCCATCGGCTGCTTCGATAACTCTATGTCCACCAGACTTAAGATATTCTACAATCAAAGCCCGCTCTGACGAAGTATCTTCTACCACCAAAACTGTAGCCATACATTCCCTCACTGTTAAAAATTAATTACTTAAAGATGCCGCAACAAGTTAAGTTTTGCATCGCGACAGTTACCCTAAGACGATATTTTAGAATTTATTTAGTTTTTAATCAAATAAATTACCCTTATGGTTGTTCATTAGTAACATCTGATGGAACATATTGGGGAAAGACATGGGGATCTAACTCAAGATTTTACTACCAGGATTTACCTGCATTGGCTAATGCATTGCCAAATGATACTATGAACCACTCTGTATTATCCATAGTACAAAAATTTACTAAAGATTGTCCCAGAATTTATCCTAGTGCTGCATTAATCAGCCGCCAGCATTAAACCAATATCAAACACTTAGCAATCAAAAACTGCTCCCTGAGGACTTTATCAAACCTTCTCTTGAATCAGCATCTGCTAAAACTACTAATTTAGCTGCCAACGCAGGATTTAATTTAACTTGCAAATTAAATGGTTAACTCCAAGGAACTATCATTAGGAAATCAGCTTCAAGAAAGTTTTGCCGCATATTAAAGCTGTGATCTTGATGAAGCTTTATACAATGTTTTTGATCAGATTTAAGGCAGATATAACTAAACAGTTGCTATATCTGAAATTATGATCATCAAAACAGGGATCATAATTTCAGATCCAGAGAAATCGCCATTATCTACTTCTATTTACTTAGAGATTGGCACTACAGAACGTAGGGCTTTTAATAAATCTTCTTTAGTAAATGGCTTGGTAATATAAACATCAATACCCTGTTTCATGCCCCAAAGTTTATCTAGTTCTTGATTTTTTGAGGTGCAAGCCAACACCGGTAAATCCTTGGTATTGGGGTTACGTTTTAGGTTGCGACATAACTCCAAACCACTCATACCAGGCATCACTAAGTCAGTAATGATTACGTCGGGCTTAACTTGTTCTAATTGGCTCAAAGCTTCTTGCCCATTATTGGCTAAAGACACTTCATAGCCACTTTCCCGTAATATCCCTGTAATCAGTTCTTGCTGCGAGGGAGTATCTTCTACAACCAAAATTTTTGTCATGGCACTTGATCCTAATACTGTAATAGTTATGGTATTGCGAGATGTGTATTTAATTTCTCGTAAATGATTGATTGATATTTATAATAAATTTTGTAATCAATATTGGATTTTACGTTTCAATCTTGATTCTAAGGTTATATAGTTGCAAAATTATAATTTTTGATTTTATTAACCTAAAATTAACCAACAAAGTTAACCAATAATAAAATAGCTGTTCATGGAACTGCTCATGATTAAGTTTAGGTAAAGTCTTACCCATTACTTGACTCATTTATTACTCATGATCACAAATATAGTCCCACATATTGCGGTTTTCAGCGCAATATTGCTTAAAAAATATCTCCTTGGTTAATGCTGGGTTAAGCTTATTAGAAAATTCAAAATATCAATCCTACCTCGACAAAATATCTGCCATAGGTGGCGCTCCATCCATAACTAGAGATCGCTCAATTTAGTTCTCTCTAGCTAGAGCAAATGCCGCATTACCATCTTCAATAATTCATTCTTGGTAAAAGGCTTAGTTAGATAGTCATTTGCCCCAGCCATTTTAGCTTTAGCACGATCTAGTAAACCCTTATGACCAGTAACCATGACAATGGGAATATCCCGTAACATGGTGGCTTTGCGAATTAGTGAACAAAGCTGATAGCCATCCACATTGGGCATTCCCACATCCATCAAAATTAAGTCGGGACGAATTGAAGCTAAACGCATCAGCGCCTTCATAGAATCATTGATGGTATGGACTGCAAACTCATCAGAGGACAGTAACCGTTCAATTTCGTTAAGCATAGCGGGACTGTCATCAATGCAAGCAATCTTCCAAGTTTTAGCTGGCTTTTCTTGGGGGTTATTGCGCCACACCTGTGAAATACTTATGGTGGCTGCCCCTTCATCTTCAGCAAAAACTTGAGAAATGGTATCAATTACCTCTTCGTCTTCTTCAACGGTGGGAATATAAGTCCGAGGCAACATATCAAAAGGCGAAATCGGATCCTTTAATACAATTGCTCCATCACGAATTAAAGGCATTAATTGCTGCGCAATCGTGAGTTCGCTTTTGTCTAAAAGGGCTGATAGTTGACGTAAATTAAATCCCCGTAACAGTTTTGACAGCCGTTGTACGACCTCAGGGGAAAGGGATTTGCCAGCTTGATTTTCATTAACTAAATGAGGGCATTGAAAGGGGCTGCTAATAGATGGACCTAACTCGCGCCAAACTTTTAACCGCTGGTCAATTACTTCTAAAAGTTTGCTCAATTCCAAAACACAATAAAGCGATGGTAATTGCATCAGCGCTTTAGTACTGGGCTGGTTAGCCAGAGAAGGTAAGCAGCAAAAAGTTTCTACCACTTCTTGCACCATGCGAGCAATCAACTTTTGGGCATGGGTTTTAGTCAGAAATCCTTCATTCACCAAAGAACAAATGGCATAATATTCGGGGGGCACAGCAGGCGGAGCATCGGTTTCTCCCCCTTCATTGCCATCGAATTGTAACCGTAATTGGGAACGCACCTTATCATTAAGTTGAGGGACTTCGCGGCTAAGACGGCGTAAATGCCTTTCAAGACGTTCAAAGCTATCAATGGAATGAGAAGCATAGACTAGTTTGCCTTGCACAAAATAAAAACACCAACAAATGCGATCACAGTGGATACTGATCTGACCAGAGTTAATGGCTATAGCATCAATCAGCCATTGTCTTGGCTTGACTAAGTTTTGCAAGTTTTCAGTAAGATCGGGGTTCAAGAAATTCTGCGCTCCAACGACGTAAATTGACATAGCGGTGTGATGATTAGTGAGGAATTTATTTGGCGCAACAGCTTTAGGAATTATAGCAATCAGTTAGCAGTTAGATTCTGCAATTGATAGTTTTATATCTTAAATATTGATGAATATTAACTCTAGAAATTGATTGGTTTATGCCTATAGGATATTCCACAAAGCTGAAGATAACTAGCAAGCTCAAGATGTCTTTTGTGACTAACTATAAACTAAATCAAGTAATTAAATAATGCTTGGGGTGGACATTATCTTGGGATTTGGCGATTATTTCGTTAAATTTAAGCCAAGATCTGTTTATACGATTTACATTTACAGTGTCGTTCATTTTTAGTCATTGTTAGGATGGTCTAGATAGTCAATTTAGCTCTATGGTTGGATTAGCTGTGCCTGTGGTGATGCAAATAATTACAGATTAGCTCTCCCCCAAGCCATGAATAATTAATTGCCTAACCAGTTACTTGTAATTTTTATAGATAACTAAGGATAATTTGGCAAATAATGTTAATTAAATAACTACTAGGTTAATCCTAGTCAAATTAATTGCCATCAAATCATGATAAACTAATAATTATTAACTCAATTATTAGAAGTGTGAGTCATGTTTTGCTGGTTAAGACCTATTGGCCAATTTGTCAGCTTAATTAATAAAGTAGACTTAAATCAAATTTAACTGATACATAATAACTGCCTGTGGCAATTTGCCTAGGTTATTGCAGCGGCAAATTTGATCTAAACACTTGATAAAACCAATCCAGTATTAGCTAACTTTTAGATTGTCTGTCAATTTGTCTCAGGATTTGCGGGGTAAACCATTGATTTACTATTACCTTGAAAGTATCAGCCTTAATTGTGCAGCTATGCCTGACTATCTTATTGAGTCTATCCTAAAATTAACACGTTGTAACCATAAATTATGTGATTAATTTAACATCTAGTTGCCTAAAATTGACTTATCAATTTTTCATTTTCCAATAAATCACTTATTATTCTAAGCACTAATTGGGGCTGTTCAATAAGCTAAATGGCGGATTAAAGCTATTTGCCTCACTTTTGCCACACTAAGAGGCAGGTCATGCCACAAGAATGATGGCTTACCTTATAGGCTGTAGAAAAATCAACGCTACATTACTGATACTTGGAATCCCATGAAATAAAATTATATTCTTTAAAAATACAGCTAAATAGATCAAGCACACTATTTCTTGCCTAAGAAAATTTTTAGTTTTTGGCTGACTTTATAGAGCTAAATCGTCTCCAATACCTATCAGAAATATAAAAAAGAAAGAGTCAAAAGTAGAATTACGAACCATGTGGTTTACTTCTAGTTTTGAACCTTTCAGTTGTTTATTCATTTGAATTTTGCCTGCACAGGCGGAACCAACTTGAGAGCGATAAAAATAGAGCGTGGCAAATGCTAGAACATCCGGCAAAGAGAATTTCTCCCGTATGTTCTCATAAACCTTACATAGATTCAATTTTTCTTTTGAGGGTTTGTGCGTTAAAAGGCTTGATAATACAGTCATTTGCTCCTGCTTCTTTTGATGCCTTCACCTGATCTGTTCTAGTTTCTGCCGTCATCATGAGAAATGGAACATTACGGAGATTGATATCTGCATCTGCGCGGATCTCTTTGAGCAATTGCAGTCCTGTCATCGGTTGCATAGTCCAGTCAACAATGATTAAAGCAACATTTTCTTTTCTAAGTGCCCGCAATGCACTCTCACCATCATGGGCTTCAATCATATTGCTTGTACCGAGCTGCAACAACAACTTTCTAACAATACTCCTCATTGTTACATAGTCATCAACAACAAGAATTGGTTTGTCTACAAACTCATTAAAACTCAATGCAACGGCGGCTGGCGGCATTATAAATTTTGTCGCAAAAATAACTACGAAACAAGCTAAAACGGAAAGTAAAAGACGCATCAATTTCTTCATGTATTTTCCTGATTGCACCATTATATTGGATATATCGCGATTATAGCGATTTTCAGTCTAGTATGGTATGCATGGTTCTATCTAAGCTTTCTAAACAACGGGCTTAAGCCCCTTGCCTGTAACTCCAGCATCAGAACTGCTAGAATTATAAAACTAAATATTAATCATGAGGTGTTTAATGGTACAGACAATCGCTGTTTTTTAGAGTTTTGTTGCTCTATTTAGTAGCTCATCCTAGTGCGGCTTACCTATAATTTGAGCGTACAAGTCTTCTAACTGCTGCGCAATATTCGACCAAGCATAATTTTGCTGAGTTACTGTGATAGATTGAGCGATTCGCTCTGGTTGATTTAGTTTACGACGTTCTGTTATAGCCAAGGTTAATTGCTCGCAAATACTCTCTACGGTAACATCGCAAATATAGCCTAAATTCTCTTGGCTGACGAACTGCGATAATGCCACGCCTTGACTAACTAAAACTGGTGTACCTGAGGCTAGGGCTTCTAAAACTACCACACCAAAGTTCTCAGCATAGGAAGTGAGTGCAAATAAATCTGCTCCCTGCAAAGCAATATCTTTGGCTGCCCCTCGTAAAAAGCCCACGGGACGAACTTTATGCTTTAAATTATATCTTTCAATTAACGTCATAACTTCGGCTTCGTATTGCGAATCACCTGCACCACCAAGAATTAAAGTAAATTTATTATCCCATTCAGACTGTTGATTTAATTGCGCCAAAGCCTGAATCAATAAATCAATTCCTTTTTTAGGATGGATTCTCGATAAATAAAGAATCACAAAATCATCCTCATCAATCTGCCATTCTTGACATAATTGCTGCCGTGCTGTCGCTACCATCGCCGGTGGCGTAATGCCGTGGGGAATAATTGCCTTAATCACTGACTCCGGTAAAGCTGGTAGTTCATTCACTTCATCTTGAGTCGTCAAATGGAGCGCATTAGCATGATGGATGTTGGCTCGTTCTATTAATTGCCAATAGATTTGCTTTTTGAGTTTTTTCTGATTACGCGACCATTGCCCTAAATGCCCTAAAGGACGATTAATATAGGGAATTTTTTTAAGCCGAGCAATAGCCATCGCCACCGTGGAAGTATAGGAAAAAACCCCATGCACATGGATTAAATCGTAATTATGGATATTCTGCCATAGCCATCTGGTAAATGGTGCGGAAAAAGAGAATTCACGAATTCCATGATGATTGGGCCAAGCTTTCGGGAAAAAACAGGTAGGCACTTGCTGAAAGTCAATAAATTCGTGGGTGGGGACATTCAGTAAATTATCCCCGTCATCGGTAGTGGTGATAATCTCTGCCTCAATTTGCCGTTGCCGTAAAGCAGTGACAATGCCGAAAATGGCGTGACTAGGCCCACCACGCACCGGAGAAACCGAAGGAATTGTATGAAGGATTCGCATTATTTAGGATTTAGTTTTACATCATCAACAATGTCAGATAATCAAAATCTCTTTGTATATTGGGCATTTTGCCTACCAAAAGATTACCAATAGTATAATTTTGATTCCCCTCCTGATTTAGTTTTTCTGTAATTACAAAAATAGTTATAGAAATAATTATCGCAAAAAGCTAATTAGAAACAGAATTCTTCTAAATTGTCTCTAATTAGCTTTGTTCTCGGTTTTGTATGAATGTCAGGGACTAAATTAACGCCCTAAACCAACGTATTTAAAACCAATTCCTTCTAAAGCGTGTTTGTCAAGGAAATTACGGGCATCGATCATTACTGGATTGTGCATCAAACTAGCAATGCGTCCATAGTCTAAATTACGGAATTCCTGCCAATCAGTCACTAAAATCAAAGCATCACAACCATCGGCTAAGCGTTCCGGATCAGTTTCCACAATTACATTAGAGAAGCCATCGCGCATTCCCGACTGAGATACAATAGGATCATAGGCTTTGACCCTTGCCCCTAAACGATTTAACTGCTCAATGACGGTAATTGATGGGGCATCACGCATATCATCGGTGTCTGGCTTGAAAGTCATGCCCAGCAAGCCAATGGTTTTCCCCTTGAGTACTTTTAAGACCTGTTGTAACTTCTCAATCACTACGGTGCGCTGCACTTGGTTTACCCGCACACAGGCTTTGAGAATTTGGGTTTCATAACCATAATCGGCAGCGGTATGAATCAAAGCGGAAACATCTTTACCAAAACAAGAGCCGCCCCAGCCAATGCCCGCTTGCAGGAACTTGCTGCCAATCCGAGAATCTAAACCAATACCGCGACTCACTTCCATCACATTACCGCCCACACGGTCACAAATATTCGCAACTTCGTTAATGAAACTGATTTTTACGGCTAGAAATGCATTGGCCGCATATTTGATCATTTCCGCTGAATTGAGATCCGTTGTCACCACCGGCACTGGAGGCAAAGTTTTATCTTCGGCATATTGGCGCTCAATCAGGTTGCGATAAAGTTCCTGCATCAGGTCTAGGGCCCGCTGGCTATCACTGCCCAAAACAATGCGATCGGGATTGAACGTGTCATAAACCGCCACTCCTTCGCGCAGAAACTCAGGGTTACTCACCACATCAAATTCAGCTTCATTACCTTTACTGTTCATGCCGTCGAGCACAATCATCCGCACCCAGTCCCCCGAACCAATGGGAACTGTAGATTTATTCACAATCACCTTGTAGCCACCCGTAAGGTTTTCGCCAATGCCTCGGGCAACGGCTTCGACGTAGCGCATATCGCTCTGTCCATCGGGCAAAGAAGGTGTACCCACAGCAATGAAAATAATATCGCCATAGGCAATGCTGCTGGCTAAATCAGTAGTGAACCGAATCTTCTCTTTCTGGAGACATTCAGTAATAATTTCTGGCAATCCGGGTTCATAAATCGGTGACTGACCTGCTTTGAGCAGATTAACTTTCCCTTCGTTATTATCAACGCACACCACATCATGGCCCATATAAGCCAAACAAGTACCCGTAACTAATCCCACGTATCCTGTTCCAATAACACAAACTCGCATAGGTTTTTCTCTGAAGTACTCAATTTTAGATAATTTTTGCAGTGTCACTTTGAAATATACTTTCAAATATAACTGAGTTGAACAAGATTCATATTTCTGATCAACTAGTTAAAGCGGAGTTGACTGTTAGTGATTTAGTGCCGCTATTGCGGCAATTATTTGACTCAAATTCAAAAAAATCTAAAGGGACTAAACCAAAGCAGGAATCTGATTAGTTTCTAATAGATAATTCCGGAAATAACTAATAGTTTGCGCCAATCCCGCTTCAAGATTGACCGTTGGCGACCAGTCAAGGTATTTCTGAGCGCGAGAAATATCCGGCTGACGGCGCTGGGGGTCATCTTGGGGTAATGGCTTAAACTGAATTTCGACGGAACCATGCTCACCATTGATCATAGTTTGCACCGTTTCTGCTAACTGAAGAATGGTATATTCACCCGGATTCCCTAAATTAATTGGCCCGATGTAGTGACCATTCATGGTACGGATAATCCCTTCAACCAAATCAGATACATAACAGAAACTGCGCGTTTGGGAACCATCACCATATATAGTTAGAGGCTTACCCTTCAAGGCTTGGACAATTAGATTACTGACTACGCGGCCATCATTTTCCAGCATCCGTGGGCCGTGGGTGTTAAAAATCCGAATCACCCGCACATCGGTTTGATATTGCCGATGATAATCAAAGGTAATGGTTTCGGCGACCCGCTTCCCTTCGTCATAACAGGAACGAATGCCAGTACAGTTCACATTACCCCAATAGTCTTCTGTCTGGGGATGAATCAGCGGATCACCATAAACTTCTGAAGTGGAAGCCAGCAACATCCGCCCATGATGCTGTTTGGCTAATTCCAGCATATGCAATGTGCCAAGGAAATTGGTTTTGGCTGTCTGCACGGCATCTGCTTGATAATGCACCGGCGAAGCTGGACAAGCAAGGTGATAAATCTGATCAATTTTGCCGCCATTGACTTCCAGGGGTAAAGTCACATCATGTTCAATTAATTCAAAGCGCTCATGATCTAGCCAATGTTTCACATTCTCGATTCGTCCAGTATAGAAGTTATCTACACAAATTACATTGTGTCCTGCTTCCATTAGACGATCTACTAAATGGGAACCAATAAAGCCTGCGCCGCCAGTCACTAAAATACGCATAGATTTTTTAGTAAGTTAAATTTATGGAAAGACTTGCTTAGGAAAACTAATCGGGAAACTTGAGGGAAATAACTCCATCTTTAATGGATCGTGACTTAACTTAGGGGTTTACAGCAGTTTTGAGAGGGATGGTGTGCAGATATTAATCATAAAATCCTTGTAGTGTGAGCATCTTACCCACTAAGGCCATACCTCATAAATATGAAATACGCTGTAACTTAGGATCTAGTGTCGAACAGATTGGTTGAGATTAATGTTATGAGATTATTTAGATCAGCAGTGGTGCGCCTCCATCTGCCGTAACAAATCCCTAGCTAGTTGATGTAGCAATGGGTCACCCTAGACTAGTATCTCCATCTTAGCGACGGAATAAATTATTTACCAGTGTGTAGGGACTGACGATATTACCCAAGAATCGCGTGGTTGATTCTAAAATGCTAGCGCCAAAGGAAGGACGCACCACAATCACATCCCGATCCCTCAAGCCGGGATTGCTTTGTTCATTTTGCGGCAAATTCAGATCGGCTACTAAATCACGGCGCACCACCGACCCATCGGCATTAAAGCGATACAATTCCACCGCCCGCCAATCCCCATTATTCGTGATGCCCCCCGCAAAGGTGATGGCTTCGGTAAATGAGCTATTAGGGCGTAACTGTAATGGACCGGAACGCGACACCTCACCAATTACTTGCACGGTAATGCTTGTGGGCGAGAAAGTAGCTCGGGCAATTTCTCGATATTCATTGGGGTTAACTTTCTCCAGACGGGGCACGGTAATTAAATCCCCATCGGTTAGGGTAATATCTTGGCTCAAGTCGGCTTTGGTAATCAAATCCAACAGATTAGCCTTAAATACATTCCGGTTGCCCCGCTCGTCTAAGCGCCCAATTTGAATATTGCGAATGTCTGCAACTTCAGTGATGCCACCTGCGGCTTGGAGCGCTCGGCTGAGGGTGACGGGTCCCCCTTGAGTAGCCTGTCCTGTAACACCAGTTTGGGTATTTAACCCCGTTGGTGCAGATCCTAAACGGGAATAGACCAAAGTTTGGGGCCCGATCCGGTTAACTTCACCGACTAGGGCCACTTGAATCGCATAGGTGTCGGGGGAAAACGTGGATGTGGATACTTGGCGGGGCTGGGAAGCCGCGTTTTGCTCAATGCGGGGCACTAAGATCGAATCCCCATCAAGGATGCGTAAATCTTGGCTAATATCACCTCTTTCGAGTAATGCCACCAAATTAGCCTTAATCAACCGCCTGCCTTGGTTGCCATCCCGTCGCGAAATGAGAATATTAGTCATGTCAGCCCTAGGGGTAATGCCACCGGCTGCTTCGATAGCTCGGGTTAAAGTGGCAATTTGCCCCCCCTGAGTACCCCCAGAACGCAAATAAGTTAAAAATCTTGGGCCCGGACGATTGACTTCACCCACAATGGCAATATTAAGTGGTCGGGGATCAACTAAAGAGACATTGACAATATTACGGACTAAAAATGGCTGTAATCGTTCTTTAAGCGTCGCGGTTGCTTCCTCTAGGGTGAGACCTTCTAAGCGGACGGAACCAATTAGCGAAAGATTTACCGTACCGTCAGGGGCAATAGTATGATTCCCACTAAATTCCGCCACATTAAACACATCAATTTTAATCGCATCTCCCGCGCCCAGGGTATAGCGGAAGGTATCCCTAGACTCGCTGACATCTAAGGTCTGTTGACTAGAAGGCGGTGGGGTGACCCGCAACTCAGGACGCGGCGGTGTAGAGGGAATTGCTGAGTTCGAGTCAATTACGATCCTTGGTGGTGGCGGTGGCGGAGTTTGCGCCATGGCAGATAAAGGAAATAACCACAGCACAGCCGCTGGCAAAGTTACTGTCAAACATCCAGTTAAACTAGCGCCCCAAATAACTTTTGAAGCTACCATCCCTTGAGTTACGGACTTAGGCTTACCAATAATTGTAGGGAAAGGGCGGAATCGTGGCATGAACATCATTAAATCAACTCCTAAAGCAACCCACGCAATCCCCCCAAAGATTCCCAACATCCCCGCAAAATCTATCAACTAGGTAATACGGGATTGATTAAAGAATTGCTCAAGGGTAGGGGTGGTGTTTATGGCATACTAGCCGAAATTTTAGCAGTACTATTACAAGTTGTGCTAGATTTCCCGCCATGTGCCGTAAGCCGTTTATGCCCTTGACAATTCCTTAGTCATCTTCTGGGTGTATTTGTTAGGGATTATTTGATAGTTATGTTTGTTTTGAGACGTAACTCATGGCTGGTTAGTGCCATTAATTAACTGCCAATTTAGCGTTGGATGACTCAGCTAAATCTATTACTTAATTTAACTCAACTTAATCAACTAAATTGGCGGCTTAATATAACAGTTGCTGCCATGATATAGTTTTCTGGTTTAGCTAAATCATTATTTAATCTATTTAACTAACTCAAATTATCAGAATAAAATTCAAAACAAAATATTTAGAACTATTTAACTCAAGTTAATCAATTTATAACCATTGATCTAAATTTCTAACTTAATGTTCTAAATTTAATATTCTAATATTCTTAGTGCCATAATTCAACGTAACAATTAGCAATACATAACTACTTAAATTAATGACAGGAGAAACTAAAACTCAATTTAACTCAAGGGTTATTAATTAAATATTGTTAATTTGTATGGTTAAGAATACTTGCGGATTGACTTTATTGTGATTTAGGCTTAATTTCAAACTAATTTTAGATTAGGTTGATGCGCCATAAACCATGATTTCTGTATACATTCCCCTTTACAACAGTGCCAAATGGTGCGAAGAACTTCAGCCAATAGAAGGTTTTCGATATATCGCTTCGGATAATATGTCTGAGGACGGTTCTGGGGAAATCTTACGCCGCAAAGGGGTAGAAGTAATTACGCAACCGAAAAATTTAGGACGAGTGGGTAACTGGGAATTTTGTGTGCAGCACTTTTTGGACAGTGGCGCACCTTGGATGAAATGGTTATTCACCGGAGATGTCATGCTGCCTAGTGCGGCAACCACAATTGAGCAAATAATTGCCAGTTATCCGGAAGTGCGGCTTATTTTGGCGGCTTATTACACCGTCAGTGACACAGAGCGCTTAGTCCGCTATGCTTTTGCCGAAAATAAGTTACTTTCATCCGCCGATTTTATGGCAGAAACCGCCCGACGAGGGAATTTATGTGGCTCTTTAGTGGGACACGTCTATCATCGTGATGCTTTGCTGGCGGGTTATGAGTTTGGTGATAGCGCGTGGGTGGCCGATATGCGTTTGGTGATGAGTTTAGCGCGGCATCATCCCGTATTGTATTGGCGCGAACCCGTCGGCCAATTTCTGATTAACCAGCGCTTGTATCGACGGCAATATATTTACAGCGTCGATACAGCTATTGATGAATATAAGATCCGCCAAGATGCCGCCCAAGAATATCTCACCTTAACCGATGATGCAGCAGTTTATAAAACATTACAAGAGACATTAAATCAAGATTTTGAGCGGATCATTATGCAACGTGCTCTATTGCGGTCTGAAGATATCAGTGATATAAAACATTTATTACAACCAATGCAAGAAAGGCAAGATTTTCTGCAACTTTTAACAGCTAGTGCTAGTCTTAAAACTCTTTTAGGATTAACTTATCAAAATATGGCGGCTAAAGTAAAGCGAAAATTTGGACTGAAATAATCAATATATAATTTACAATCATTCAAACGGGACGTGACAAATCTTGTCGCTAAAGCCAATCAAAATAAAATTAATCAAGAAAATAGTAACGTACCAGATATTACAATTTGGGAGTTTAGTGGTTATAATAGTGTAACTATGGTGGCTGTGCCTAATGATGAAAATCATCTGACAGCAACTTGCTACGATGATCAACACTATCAGCCAGAAATAGGTGATTTAGTGTTAAAAGTGATGCTAGCCAATGGTAATCGCCCAGCGAATATGCCAGCGACTTCGGTATGATTTCAACTCCAGAAATGATGAAAATCATTTGCAAAAAATCCGTAACAATGGCATGATTTATCGTCAAAATCATCCTGAATCAAGTATTATAATTATAGCATTATTAGAAGAAGTACAAAAAAGTTTGTGATTCTCTCAAACAGAACAATGTTTTAACTTCCGTCAGCGTCAATAGATTAAGTTTTAAGAAAAAGTTTTAAATAAAAGTTGAAATATATGCAGATCTTAAGTCATCGTGGCTATTGGCAAGAAGCCTCAGAAAAAAATACTGAAATTGCCTTTCATCGTTCTTTTGGACTTGGTTTTGGCACAGAAACTGATGTTCGTGATGCTTTAGGTGAACTAGTGATTTCCCACGATCCCCCCGTGGGAGGGGAAATGAAGTTCAGTTATTTTCTTGAAATATATAAAGAGTATGATCAGGCATTACCTTTAGCCTTGAACGTTAAAGCTGATGGCTTACAAAGTCGTTTAAAAATCTTGTTAGAACAATATCAAGTTAATAATTATTTTATGTTTGACATGTCAGTACCGGATGCTAAATTATATGTGGAACAAGGATTTAAGGTTTTCACTCGTCAAAGTGAGTTAGAATCAGTACCTAGTTTATATGAACCATCAATTGGAGTGTGGCTTGATTGTTTCTATGGTGATTGGTTAGATAATAATGTGCTAGAGTCTCATATTAATCAGCATAAGCAAGTGTGTTTAGTATCGCCGGATCTACACAAGCGTTCCTATAAGGAATTCTGGCAAAATTTACGGGCAATGTCTGTAGTTTCATCGCCAGAGACCAGCCATAAAGTCATGATTTGTACTGACTTCCCTGAAGAAGCTAAGTTGTTTTTTGCGGATGTATTAACTTGAGTTTTTCTTGCTTTAAACTAGTGATTTAAGTTTATTGTCTAAGTTGCTTTTCATATTTTTATAAAATATTTTATCTGATCACATTATTCAACCAATAAATAAAAAAATGTCCCAAATTAAAGCAGTAATTTTTGATATGGACGGCGTGTTAATTGATGCTAAAGATTGGCATTATGAAGCCCTAAATCGCGCCTTAGAATTATTTGGTTATAGTATTAGTCGCTATGATCATTTAGTCACTTTTGACGGATTACCCACCCGCCGCAAGCTAGAAATTCTCAGTAAAGAAAGAGGATTACCGACTTCTTTGCACAGCTTTTTAAATGATTTAAAACAGATTTATACCCTAGAGTTAGCCCATGCTAGATGTAAACCTATTTTTCAACATGAATATGCTCTATCTAATCTGCGGGCAATGGGCTATAAATTAGCGGTCGCTTCTAACTCAGTGCGTAATAGTATTGAGGTGATGATGAGCAAAAGTAATTTACTAACCCATCTCGATTTTATAATGAGTAATCAGGATGTAAAAGTAGGTAAACCCAATCCAGAAATTTATAGTAAAACTATTGAAAAATTGGATTTAAGCCCTGAAGATTGTTTGGTAATTGAGGATAATGAAAATGGCATTAAAGCGGCGCAAGATGCTGGATCTCATTTATTAATTGTGGAAACAGTATATGATGTGACTTTAGAAAATATTTTGCATCGCATCCATGATATTGAAAAGCAGACTAGATTGATTAGTTGATTTATTAATTTAATCAGAGTCTAAGTAATTTCTATGCTAATTCAAACCTAATTTTCAAGCAGCTACATCAATTATTTTTTACTGAATATCAGAGCGTAATAATGAATATTGTATCCTTGATGGCTGGTTCTAGTGATACCTTTAAAGATGCTGGTTATCTTTATCCTAAAAATTTAATTGAAGTCGAAGGAATGCCGTTAGTCCAGCGGGTCATTAATAATCTCTATGGCTTGCGAGACCATCAACAATTAATTTGCATGGTGCAACGGGAAGAAAATCGCAAAAACTATACCGGCTCTGTGATTAAGCTCTTAGTTCCTCATGCTAAAGTTCTAGAAGTAAGCGCCCCCACTGCGGGAGCAGCCTGCACAGCGATGTTAGCTATTGAAGAAATAAATAATGATGAGCCTTTAGTAATTGCCAATGGGGATCAGATTGTTGATGTCAATTTAAACAGCATTATTAGTGAATTTCAACATCGAGAATTAGACGGTGGTATTATAGTATTTGAAGCCGTGCATCCCCGCTGGTCTTATGTTCGTTGCAATGCCGATGGTTTTGTGATTGAAACTGCCGAAAAACGCCCAATTAGTAACTTGGCTACTGCTGGTATTTATTACTTTGCTAAGGGGCGCTATTTCATCGAAGCAGCGATGGAAATGATTAAAAAAGATGCTAATGTCGGCGGATTGTTTTATATTTGTCCATCCTATAACGAGATGTTATTAAAACAGCGAAAGGTTGGTGTTCATAAAATTAGTCGTGGGGCTTATTTTTCGCTGTCTACACCGCAAGGAGTCAATGATTATGAGCAACATTTACGATTTACGGCTACCCAACAATTACGTTATACTTAATTAAGTATTTATCAAATATAAGCTTTTTAAATATAAGCTATTAAACTAAGATTTGCGCCTAACAATTGCGAACTATAATTCTATGCCGAAAATTGCCCTTGCGTGTAATAGTCCTTGGCAAGCTGGTGGTCAAGGTAATTTTTTAAACCGTGCTGCTTACGGACTAGTTAACTTAGGGGAATTGACAATTTATTGCGCTGGGGATCAGCCTAATTCTGATGACTTAAATCCCGCCATGAATCTGCAAGGAATGGGATTTTCATGGCACAGTCGCCAGTTATTGAAAACGCCCATATTGCGGCGCAGACGGGATCTAGCTACCCTATGGGCTGATGAATATTTTGATCAGCAAGTTAAGCAAAATTTTATTAAAATCAAGCAAGAAACCTCAGCAAATTTGCCGCAATGGTTTGTTGGTGTAGCGGGGCAGTCCGCCACAACTATGGCGTGGGCTAAAAAACAGGGCACGATGGTTTGGCTGTATTGTTTGAATGCTTATCTGCCTTTTATGCAGGCGCAGATTTTGCAAGAGTTAGAGATATTGCGTGATCCCTCAAAGGCAGCAATGCATCCCAAAATGCTGATCCGTTTCAAAGAAGAATGTGATTTAGCTGACTATATTGTAGTAAACGCAGCATTTGCTAAACAAACTTTTATAGATGCAGGAATTAAACCAGATACAATTGGTGTAATACATCCCATTGTAGATAGTGAGCGCTTTTGCCCTAGCCCTCGTGCCCAAGATGATAAATTTCGGGTGTTGTATGTGGGAACGATTGATCCGCGTAAAGGGGTGCATTATTTGATCCCCGGCTTTGTACAGGCGGCGATCCCCGATAGTGAATTGCTTTTGGTGGGCGGGTATGCGACCCGTGCCACGCGGCAATTAACCCTAAATGCATTGACCCAATATCCCCATATTAAGAATGAAGTTTGGGATTTTCGGCGCACTGATCCCCGTGAAGTGTTTGGGCGTTGTGATGTTTTAGTGATGCCATCGGTGGAAGATGGTTTTGGCGTAGTGGCTTTAGAGGGCATGGCTTGCGGGTTGCCGGTAATTGTCACCAGTTACTGTGGCGCGGCGGATTTGATTGAGGATGGAGTCAATGGTTTTGCGGTTCCGCCAAGAGACATCACGGCAATTACAGAACGATTGCGATATTTAGCCGATCATCCTATGGAACGGGAGCGTATGGGGCAGATGGCTAGAGCTACGGCATTGCAACAAAATCAGACGCGATACAATCAAGATTTACAGGAGTTATATCAGCAATTTTCTAGACAATAATTGCTGGTGGATCGATTATGAATCAACTAAAACTTTAAATTGAAATTTTAACCAAGACGATTAATTTAAACATTACTTGAGAAAATTATTAAGCTGTTAGAATTCAGCTATAAAAATAATCAGTGACTTAAATAATTGATCAGTCGTTTAAATGAGTTTTGCTTAATGTTATATAATCGATCCATTTCTTTTTCTACTATAATCCGATTACAGTATAAATTATTAAGAATTGCTTGCCCTGCTCGGGAAACTTCTAGATAGCGAATACTATGCTGCAAGTACATTGAAACACAATGCCAATAAAAACGAGGATAGCCCGCCCGCAACTCTTTAGGATCTGTATAGCCCATACTTTTATTACTGCCCACTTCTTCAAATTCAGCAAACAAAGCAGGCAGTTTAGCTAAATAAAAAGGATCGGATAATTGTCCGATTAAATCCGCACCACGGACTAATCCAGGTAGTTTACCTGTGTCTTTATACAATGAGTCTTTAGGCACGGGAAAACGAGTTAATTCAATATTTAATTGCACCATATCTAGATCAATTAAATTATATTTACTCAGGTTTTCTGCTATGAATAATTTACTGCGATCTACATGATATGGGGTTAAACTAGCCCCAGTTGCCGTCGGAGAAAGAGATATTTTTTGCCCATTAGTACCGGTAGCAAATATGTGATCTTCGGGACGATCATCACAGCAAATTCCTTTGAGATAGCCAATATCATGACAGAGCAAACTAATCATAAAATTGAGCCATTCTAAAGGAGGAATTTTTTCCCCACACAGATATTTACCAGATAGAATTTCCTGACCGACTAAAACAACTTGGAGTGTATGATCTAAATTATGATAAGGGGCATCGCATTTAGCAATGAGTGTAAAAACTTCTGCGGCAATCGAAGTAAATAATTTGCTAAATTCTTGATATTTATGACCGTAAATGTATTGATACTCAATCTTTAAATAATTAATGGAAGAATGAATTAATTTAG
>JBAXSK010000089.1:0-14190 GCA_037130765.1 Pseudanabaena sp. ELA607 | reverse complement strand
TCGCTTTGCCACTAGTCTTGCTTTGTTTGCCGCTCGGCTTGCCCGAAATGCTGTCGGCGGCGTTGAGTTGAACTGAAACTTGTTCATCTGTAGACTTCTCTGTACTGCTAGCAGCGTCTTTGCCACCAGCCGCACTGGCTGTACCTGTTGAGCTAGTTGTCGCTGTATTTAATGCACTGAAGCTGACTCCGCCGGTGCTGGTGGTGATATTGCGCCCTGTGCCTGCGGTTGTAATATCGTCAACCATGTTCAAGGCAATTGCTAAGCCAATACCTGCTGTGCCAGCACTAGTAACCCTACCGTCGGCGGATGCTGTGCCTGTACCTGTGTGCAGAGCCGTTGCATCGACACTACCTGCGGTTAATGCGCCACCTGTACCGATGGTTGCTGTGGTGGTGTTGTTGACTAAGTTGAGTGCTAGTGCGCCGCCAATGGTAATCTTGCCGCCACCTGCACCAGCTTTAGCTGTAGTGATATTGCTGTTGTCTGAGGTGGCACTGAGGCTGAGTTTGTTGGTGTTGGTCAGGGTGAGACTATCGCCCAATGTCGCTACAGCGCTGTTATTCGTAATGTCTAAGGCTGCGGATAAACCCATGCCAAACTTAGTGGTATCACCCGCAGCGGATTGGGATGCCCCTGCAATGGTACTTGATTGGGTCTTGTTCTCTGCTTTGAGGGTGACATCTCCGCCACCAGCATCAATTGTGCCGCCTTTAATTGTGGCTAGGCTTTGGTTGCGATTGACTAAATTCAGGGCAAAGGAACCAGCAATGCCCACGTCTTGGGCTGAAGCCCCTGAAGTTGCCTGGGCGTTGAATTGGTTGTAGCTGGGATTCAAGGCGCTGAGGCTGATGCCATTGGCGGTAATTATGCCGTTGTTGCCGATACTGGCAATGGTGTCAAGGTTGACAATATTTAAGGCTGCCGCGGCACCAACACCAAAGCTGATCGCACCACCACTAGCGCTACCATCAGCCGTACTGCTAGCTGTAGTAGCATTACTCGCCTGTAAACTGAGCTTGCCTTTGGTATTGATGGTCACGCCATCGCCAATACTAGCTTCGGCAATAGAGGTGTTCAGGTTGAGGGCTAAGGATGCGGCTATGGATACTGAGCCACTGCCAGTCTTTGCCTTGCCGATAGAAGCGGTTTTCTTGCCTGCGGTGTCTGTGGCACCATTGGTATCAATGGCACTAGCGGTATCTAGTTGTGTGCCTAGCTGTTGATCGGCAGTAGATTGAGATGTCCCTGCTCCATTCTTAGCGGTTGGGTCGGCTCCAGCAGCACTGGCATAGGCGTTGGCTCCGCTCTTGACAGAGTTACTCGCATTGAAGCTAATGTCTCCGGTGGCGGTAATGCTGCGGTTGGTGGTGGCGCGAGTTATATCGTCTACAAGGTTTAGGGCAATGGCAGCACCTAAGCCCACTGATTGACCACTAGCTAGGCTCTTGGCTTTACCATCGGCTACACTGCTGCTATTACCGGTATGGGTGGCACTGGCAGTTAAGCTGCTGACATTCGCGGAACCTGTGCCAGTCCCAATGGTTACCAAGGTATTGTTAGTGATGATCGTTAAGGCTACTGCTGCCCCTAATGCCACGCCCCCAGCGGCTCCGGCCGTGGCGTTAGTGGTGCTAGTCGTGACGCTGGTGGCGGTTAAGCTCACGGCTCCGGCTTTAACCAAATTGACGCTATCGCCAATGGTGGCACTGCTAGTATTTTGGCCAATAGCCATTGCCACAGATGCCCCCACCCCTGCTTTGGGCGTACCTTGGGCTACTTGAGCCGCCGTCGCGTTGGTATTGACTACCGTTTGATTATTAGCAGTCAGGCTCAAAGCGCCAGTACCAGCATCAATGGTGGCTTCATTAGCAATAGCAGCGCTAGTAGTATGTTTGCCAAAGTAGTTCAGGGCAAAGGAACCGGCAACACCTACACCGCTGGCTCCTGCCCCAGAAGTCGCTGTGGCGGTAAAGGTATCAATGCCATCACCCAAACCGCTGCTAGTTTTGGCTTCTAAGGTGATGCCATTCGTAGTAGTCACGGTTGCCTTTCCAATGCTGGCGCTATTGGTGGCATTGACCAAATTAAGCGCTACTGCCACACCAATACCAGTGGCGTTACTGCCGTCTACGGCTTTACCATCGGCTGTGGCTGTGGTATCGGTTTCATTGGCGGATTTCAAAGCTAGTGACTTAGCAGTGATGGTCACACCGTCGGCAATACTAGCTTCAGCGGTGGATGTGACTAAGTTCAATGCTAAACCAGCCGCAATCGAAACCGAGCCGTCACCGCTCTTAGCTTTGCCCAGGGAGCTAGTTTTCTTGCCTGCGGTATTGGTTGAACCAGTGCTGTCAATGGCGCTAGCTGTGTCTAGTTGTCCTGCTAATTGCTGGTCTGTGGTGGATTGGGATGTGCCAGCGCTATTCTTGGCTGCTGGATCGGCTCCGGCGGCACTGGCATAGGCAATGGCTTCACTACGGGCATAATTAACGGCATTGAAGCTAATGTCCCCAGTACTGCTCAAGCTTCTTAAGGTGGTGGCACGGGTTACGTCGTCAACGATATTCAAGGCAATGGCCGCGCCTAAACCTACGGACTGACCGCTACCTAAGCTCTTGGCTTTACCATCGGCAATGCTGCTACTGCTGCCAGTGTGGGTTGCTGTTGCCGTCAAGCTGTCAACGGTGGTGGTTCCTGTACCAGTACCAATGGTGGCTAGGGTATTGTTCGTAATTACGGTCAGGGCAACGGCGGCTCCTAGGGCAATACCACCGGCGGCTCCAGCTGTGGCGTTAGTACTGCTTGTGGTGTCGCTAGTTGCAGTCAGAGTTACTGCTCCGGCTTTCACTAGATTGACGTTGTTGCCAATGGTTGCAGCGGTCAGGTTTTGACCAATGGCAATGGCGATTGATGCCCCTAACCCTGCTTTTGGTGTGCCTTGGGCTACTTGAGCGGCAGTGGCGGTGGTAGTAACAACGGTCTTATTATTAGCAGTCAAACTCAATGCCCCACTGCCGCCGTCAATGGTGGCTCCATCGGAAATGGTGGCACTGGTGGTGTGCTTGCCGAAGTAATTCAGGGCAAAGGAACCAGCTACGCCGACATTGCTAGCCCCTGCCCCTGATGTTGCTGTGGCGACAAAGCTATCTACACCGTCCCCATTGCCGCTGGACTTAGATTCTAGGACGATGCCCGCAGTAGTGGTCACCTTAGCGTTGCCAATTTTAGCTACATTGGTCACATCCGCAATGTTTAAGGCTACGGCTACCCCAATGCCTGTGGCAATGCTGCCATCTACTGCTTTACCGTCGGCTGATGCTGTTGCATCGGTTTCACTGGCGGATTTCAAAGCTAATGACTTGGCACTAATGGTTACACCATCGGCAATACTCGCTTCTACTGCTGATGTGATTAAGTTCAAAGCCAGTCCAGCGGCAATGGCAACCGAGCCATCACTAGATTGGATCTTGTTGGCGATGCCAGCCTTGTGTTTAGTGGCATTAGGATCGCCGATGCCGTCAATTTGATTACTGGCTTGCTCTTCAGCGCTAGCAGCTTTTTTACCGCTGGGGGTTTTGGCATTAGGATCAGCCCCTGCGGCACTAGCAATGGCACTAGCTGTGCTGACACTGTAGCTATTGGCACTAAAGCTTAAAGCTCCGCCGCTGGTAATGCTGCGATTGGTGGTGGCGCGGGTGCTTTCGTCAACTAAGTTCAAGGCAATGGCAGCGCCTACCCCTACCTTGCCCCCTGTGGCTGTGCCATCGGCTACGACTTTGCTGCCGCCTTTATGGGTGGCGCTGGCATTTAATCCGTCAACTAATAACGCTGTAGTGCCTGTGCCAATGATTGCCAAGGTGCTATTGCCCCCTAAGGTCATGGCCACGGCTGGGCTTAAGGCAATGCCACCGGCGGCTCCGGCTTTGACACTGGTATCATTACTGTTGTCAGAAATGGCAACTAGGTTTAAAGAGTTGACGTTGCTGGTTGTAATGTCATTTTGTAAAGAGGCTTCGGCGGTATTTTGGCTCAAGTCTAGGGCGAAGGATGCGCCGATCCCTAGTTTTGGTGTACCTTGAGCCACTTGCACCGCAGCGGCTTTGGTAGTGTTGCGGGAATTATTTACTGCCGTGATGTTGATGTCGCCGGTTTGGGCATTCAAAGCGGCTTGATTTTGAACCGTGGCTTTGTTGGTGTTGGTGACTCGATTAGCCGCAAAAGCCCCTGCCACCCCCACATTACTGGCTCCAGCCCCAGCGGTGGCTTGACTGCTGAATGTGCTGTAGCCATCGCCGCCAATGGTGCTGGGCAAGTTATTGGCTGTGGTACTAGCAGTAACGTTAATGCCCTTGGCGTTGACTTGGGCGGCCGTGCCGATGGTGGCAGTGTTACTCAGATTAATCAGGTTCAGCGCTACGGCTACACCAACGCCATTTCTGCTACCCACTGCGCTACCGTCAGCCAAGGCGGAGCCATCTAGTTCATTGGCGCTGCTTAAGCTAAATGCCCCTGGGGTATTAATCGCTAAAGTATCCCCCAATGCTGTGGTTACGGTGGAAGAAGCAAGGTTCAGTCCCAAGGCTGCGGCTACTGATAGCGATCCTTCCCCAGTTTTGAATTTGCCTGCCACTGCGGTTTTGGCATCGGTGGCGCTTTGACTGTCTACTTGGTCTAGTTGGGCGTTAACTTGATCTTCAGCGGTGGACTGGGGGGTGGCACTGCTGCTGGCTTTGTTGGGATCATTGCCCTCAGAGCCTGCGACGGCATTGGCTCCTGTGCTGGCATAGGCGGCGGCACTGAAACTAATCGCTCCCGTAGCAGTTAAACTGCGGTTCGTGGTGGCACTGGTGTTATCGGTAATGACATTGAGGGCTAAAACCGCACCAACGGCATTTTTACCGGCGGATTTGCCATCAGCAGCGGTTGTACCTTTGCCGATATGGGTTGCAGTAGCGCTAAGACTACCCACGGTTAATAAGCCAGCAGTTCCCGCATTACCGACGCTAGCATTGGTGGTGTTGGTGGCTAGGGTCAAGGCTACGGCAGGACTTAGGGCTGTGCCGCCGTCAGCACCAGCCTTAACACTGGTGGCGTTGGTGTTGTTGGAAGTGGCATTAAGGCTGACAGCTTTGGCATTGCCAATAAATACACTGTCTTGGATAGCGGCTTGGGCAAGGTTTTGCTCAATGTCTAAGGCGACGGATGCTCCTAAACCAAATCCTGCCCCAGATTGTCCGGCGGTTGCTTTAGTGCTACTGGCGCTGAGGTTTTGGGATTTTAAGTTCAGGTCAGTATTGTTGAGGGTCAGGGCTGCCCCAGCTTGGACAAAAGCTTCCCCTGTGGTGTTGAGTTGATTTAAAGCAAAGGAACCAGCAACGCCTAAAGTGCCCCCCCCATTGCCCGCCCCAGAAATAGCGCTAACATTATATTGATTGGTGCTAGGATTGAGGGCTTCAATGGCAACGGTGTTGGCGTTAACTGTGGTTTTGCCACCGATGTAAGCGCGGTTTGTGCTGTCGATGAGGTTTAGGGCGACGGCTACCCCCACGCCATCAGCCCCTGTACCCACCGTACTACCATCGGCACTGGTGTTGATCGTATTTTGGCTGCTGCTGCGGATGGTCAAAGCGCCCGTATTAATGGTGCTGCCTTTGCTGCTGTTGGGCAAAACATAGGCTTCGGTCTTACCGGTTAAATCTACTAAGGCTAAGGCAGCGGCTACTTCAATAGTGCCTTCACTGGTTTTGGCGGCGTTGTTGGTAAGGTTGCTGACCGGCTGGTTATTGGCAGTGGCCCCACCGGCACTAGCTTTGGCACTGGTGGTGACGGTATTGCTAGAGTTGGCTAGAACTGAAACGTTAGCGGCACTAATTGGCTGGGCTGCAAAGCTGTCAACGTAAGCTTGGGTACGTTGGTTAATTGTCGTAATCGCAATACCACCGCCAGCTTGGGAAGTACTGGCATCACTGGTGGTAGTGGCGTTAACTTGGTTGTCGGCATTGATTAATAAAGTGCTGCCCACGCCGGTGCTGGTAATCCGACTGCTACCAGAAACCCGTGTTAAGGCTGTGCTGTTGATGATGACACTGGCAAAAGCTGCGTCAGTATCGGTTTCAATTTGGTTGCTCAAACCTTGGGCAATGGCAGTGCCGCTCACCAAAGACCGACTTAATAAGGTCACGTTGCCAGTGCTTTCAATTACCGAGTCGATCACCGATAACCGCGCCAAGGAACTGAGGCTCAGCAAGGAAACGGGTAAGCCTGTAGTCAAGGTGTTGACGTTACTGGCTATATTATTGGTGGCACTCAGGCTAATATCACCGCCTTTGAGGGTGGCACGGGATAGGGTGATTTGGCTCAGAGTATTAGCTGTGGTACTGCTAGAAGCATCGCTGGCATTAAAAACAATGGCTCCGGCAGTCCCGCCCGCTTTGGTGGTGTCTAAAACCACATTGGCAGCGACGGTAATTGATTCGGCGGCAACATTGATGCTGCCACCATTAAGAACTAAACTTTGACTAAACAATACAGAGTCGCGCCCTTCATTGCCCTCAATAATCAATGAGCCAGCAAATCCGGCATCCAATGACTGCACCGTGATCTGATCATCCCCCGCTAAACCCCGAATAGTTAGGGAGGCGCTGGGATTTAGGAAAGTAACATTTTCAAAGGTGTTGTTAGCACTGTAAATGTATAGTTGCCCGCTATTGGCAGCTTTGGTGACTACGATCTGGTCATTGCCAGCCGTGGCAGTAAAGACCCGATTGGTGGTAGCGGTGTTATCGATAATTGGCGCTAAACCATCGTATTGAATTAACTTAGTGTCCGTAGCAGATTCAAGGGTGATCGAGCCGGAATGTGGCCCCGTAGCTAGGTACTGTGAACCTTGATAATTGCCCCCTTCTAAAACCAAGGTACCCAGATTACCTGCCCCACCGTCAGCAACTCCACTCAGTACCCCATCAGCGGTAAAAGTAAAAGTGGCATAATTCTGGTCGGCAGCTTTAATATCCCCCACACGGCTAAAGTCTACGGAGCCAAGCTGTCCCTGATTTGCTCCCGTAATCCGCCAATTGGTATCCAAAGCGGGCCCAAATAATACGTTATGACCTGCCCCACCCTCAAAGCTCAATCGAGCGCCAGTATTTTGCAAGGCATTGTACAGAGCCGCATCAATATGTAAATGGTCATTCCCTGCCCCTAAATCCACGAGCAACCGGCTATCTGTACTCAGGGTAAATCCCGTGGCCGCATAGTAATTACTGCCATCGCTGCTAATAGCTACTTGGTTATGATCATCCAATTTAAGGTAAATATCATCATTAGCTGCCCCCCCTAATAAGGCTAAGGTTGATGGCGCGTTGCCAACGGAAAAATCCTGCTGACCTGTAAGTAATTCAAAGCTAAAATAATCACTATTATTCTGTGGATCTAATAAATTAGCCCCTAAGCCACCGAGATAAACTACACTTTCCTGAGAAGATAAAGATTTTATAGTAAATAAGGACGGATCTAGGATCTCATTAGATACGTTAATAGCGCCAACAGGTGAAATATTGGCGCTATTTTGATTGTTTAAAGGGGAAGAATTTATGGATTGCGAAAAATCTGATGGGTTGACCGTGCCAATATTGAGCAAGTTATTGTTTGGAGCTATGTTTTCCACGTTATTTTTCCCTAGATTTAGGATTGGTGATAATTTAGTGATGACAAGAAATTAAATTTGAGATTACGGATTGAGGACTAATTAGTTAAGGATTAGGTAAGGATACTGACTGATGTTTAGCCCCTGTTAAGGGTGGCTAATTATGGCAAGGTATCTACGTTCTCCGTCCCAACCATGACCCAAACTAACCACTCAGTCAAACCCTGTTTAATTAAATTATTTAGCCAAATCTAATCAAAATGGGGTTTGTATAAATAAGATAAACTTGGGTGGATTTAGGGTTTGGGATTGATGGATTAACTAATCGCTTTACCAGGTGGTGCAATCAGTTTTATATGCCTAGGAAACGGCAATAATGAGAAGATACTGAAATTCTCTAGCAAGTGAAGAGAAGGCTTTGATCTTGACTATTTCTTATATGTTTTTTTGGCTTACTATTTTTTTTGCGATAAAACAGTGAATATGTATTATTTGCCAGTCACTTAGGAGGACACACACACATTAGATATTATTCCCCAGAAAGCGCCGATATATACCATAAAAAACATGAATTTTATGGACTTTTTCAATGGTTTGGATTATCCTTTTCCCAGACTTTAGACATAGGTATTTGTGGGGCAAAATGGCTATTAGTCATAAATATGCTCTTGATAAATTGGTTCATATCTTGATATATCAGGTGATTAGATATATGCACGTAATATGTGAAATTAATTTGAGCCAATTACGTTAGGTAATTAGGTTGAGATTAGGTTATGTAATTCATCCATTAGAATGAATTGCCCGGTGTAGATCTGGAAATAATTTTTAATTTATTGTCATCTCAAGGGGGGAGATACAATAAATTATTTAAAGACAGGGAAATATTTATGAGTTAGATCTTTGGTTCATCTCTGCAATTCTTCTTGATATGGCGGATTCTGGAGGTTCTATGATGCAGTTTGCCCCAATCAATGGGATTAGCGCCGCAATTAACTATGTCACCATATCTTCACAGCTAGGACGGGCAATGACATCGGGGTATGGTTCTAGGGCAAAGGGAGTTTCTGGCTCCGTTAGCAGATGGCGCTGACAGACTTCCCAAAAATCTTCAGGGGTTTGGGTGCGGCGGATGTCATAGAGGAATGCTCCCGCTGGATCGACGCTTTGGGCAATGAAGTTCAAGTATTTTTTCATGCGCTGAATGTGCCCTCGCACTGTGGCCAGATTAACTGTTGGTTCAGGGAGTGTCATGGGGGGCTTATTGACAGGATAGGTGCGCTGATATAACTGGGTGATATAGTCGTAAACTTGCCCCAAATTAATTTCCGACAGGGGTTGTCCAGTGAGTTTTTGTCGAATCTGCTGAAAAATCCACGGATTACGGATCGCTGCTCGTCCAACCATAACCCCAGCGGCTTGGGTTTCAGTTAAGACTTCCATAGCTCGATCGGCGGAAGTGATATTACCATTGGCAAAAACGGGGCAGTCAAGGTAAGTGACGGCTTGGCGGATATAGGCATAATGCACGGGGCCGCGATAAAGTTCTTTCACAGTGCGACCGTGCAGACTCAGCAGATCAATTTGATGGGTCTGGAGTAACTCTAGCAATGCCGGAAAATGATCCGTAGAGTCAAAGCCAAGCCGCATTTTTACTGTAAATAAACCGGTGATATGTTGCCGCAGCGAGCCAAGAATTTGGTTTAAGGTGGACAAATCTCTGAGTAAACCACCACCGACATTTTTGCGATAAACCCGTGGCGCAGGACAACCTAAATTGAGATCAATGCCTGCGATGGGGTAAGGTCGCAGCAGTTCCACCGTGCGTAAAAGATCAGGGATACTTTCGCCAATGAGTTGGGCAAAAATGGGGCGATTAGTTTGCTGATCGGTAATGGCGCGGAGGATATGCTTTTCCAGATGAGAAGAGCTATGTACCCGAAAATATTCGGTAAAGTAATAATCAGGGCTGCCAAATTCACTAATCAGTTGCATGAAAGGTTGATCGGTGATGTCTTGCATAGGGGCAAGGGCAGTGAGGGGCTGATCTGGCAAAATTGCTAGGGGCAAAGCTGGCGCATGAATATTATTTTGAGAGTAAATATTCTGGGAATAAATATTCTGGGAGTAAGTATTGGGATGGCTAGATGAAATATTTGACGGCAGTTGTCCCATAACAATTTAGCTTTTTAGTGGCTGATGGTCGCTGATATGGCCATTGCATTCCTGCTGCTCTTGCTATCATTATGATAACTTAGTGGCTCTAATCCCATCGTCTCATCCTGCCGAAGTGCTATCACAAATGCTCGGACGAGATGGGTTAACTGCTTTCACGCTCCAACGCTTGCTCTATAAAATGTCATGAGTGGATCTGCTTCTGAGTCGGTAATTGCTAAACCCCTGCCCAATCCCAATCGGGCCCCTGCCTATCTGTTATTGGTGAAATGTTTGGCACTGCTAATGATGGGGGTTGGCAGTTGGGTGATCTTTAACCGATTGCACCATTGGCGACTTTATACGTCCGAAGATATGAATAATTTTGCCAGTGATACCACCATGATTAATTTGCGGCTCATGGTTACTTTAGTTTTAGGCAGTTCGGGACTTGTACCAATTATTTTAGGAATTGGTTTATGGTATCGCCGGTGTTGGGCCCGCACCCTGAGCCTATGTTTATTTGCGGCTTTATTATTGCCTGCCTTAGCTACGGTAGCGAAACTTACTACCAGTCCTTTAGTTCAAGAGCGCCCCCTGCTTAATCCTATAATTATTGTGGTTAGCTTCTTGGGATTAGGTATTTTGCTATGGCCCAGTTTGATTTTAGCTATAAGAGCTAGGCAAAGTAAGCGTGGTTGAGGCACTTCTAGCCATGCACTTAATAGCCATAATTTAAAATCATGTAGTTTTATCCATGCATCCACTGGAATGTTATCGCTTGTTGGGACTACCCCGTAATGCCACCCTCGATGATATCAAGGTGGCTTATCGGCGTTTGGCGCGGAAGTACCATCCAGATACCAACCGTGACGACCCCAATGCAGCAGAAAAATTTCAGCGGGTGCAAGAAGCCTATAGGATCTTGAAGGATAGTGATGGCAAGCCACTGCCACCCATGCCCCAGCCCACTGCGCCAATTAAGATCAAAGTTGAGCCAAAGCCCAATCATCCACCCCGTCATCATGCGCCCCACCACAGCGCACCGCCTCAGGATAAAACAGCGAGAGGCACAACTGCGCCTCAAGATCCTGAGACTAAACTGAAGCTAGACATGATCAATCGGGTGCGGGAATTATTGCGGCAAAAAAAATATCTGGTGGCTATTCCTTTGATGGAAGGCATGAACGGCAGATTTCCCAACACCCCAGAGGTGATTCACTGGCAAGCGGTGGTTTATTATCGCTATGGCAATGAGTTAATTGTGCAGGGGAAATTGCGCCAAGCCGAGATTTTCTTGCAAAAAGCCCTGAATACCGATCCCGCTAATCGCGAGTTATGTTTTGAATGCAAGCGGGATCTGGAAAGGATTCAAATGCAAAAGCCCAAGGAAGGCTAATCATCTCACTCAGTCTCTAGCGTAGTTCTGTCCAAGACTCGCCCCAGTTGCCGCCAAAGGTAAACTCTGTTAAATCAATGCGAGTGCGGGGGGCTGTTTCGCGCTGTTGCAGTTCTGGGGTGGGTAAAGTACTAGGATCTGCACCGTAACCAAGGGCGATCACGGCTAATGGGCGTACTGTGCTAGGGATCTGGAAATGACTAATTGCTAATGTGGCATCAAAACCTGCCATCTGGTGGGCCACTAATCCCAAAGCTGTAGCTTGAATCACCAGACTAGCCGCTGCTTGCCCTGCATCATAGAGCGCCCAATCATTAGCGCTGTCGTTCCGTTTAAAAGTTGTGCGGGCTAAAACCAACAGCAAAACCGGTGCATTTTTAGCCCACACTGCATTAGCGGGGACTAAACATTCCAAGAGTTTGGCATAACTGCTGGGGTCACTGTGGGTCGTGACGATAAACTGCCACGGCTGTTCATTAGAGCAAGAAGCCGACCACCGCGCTGCTTCGAGTAACTGACATAGCTCAGCAGAGCCAACCGGACGCTGGGGATCGAAAGCGCGAGGACTCCAACGATTAGCGATTAAGTCATGGACAGAATAATTGACGGGCGCAGGCTTAGCTTGGGACATATTTTTATCGCCACCCCATTGCAGGGGAGAAATCGTTTCGTCTGGATGGTCTGTAAATTTATACAACATTCCCTAACAACTAGGCTAGAAATATCTGTAATATAAGCTACCAAACATTTGTTAGTGTCGGCGTTCACTGACTTTATCCTAGAGGGCTTGACGGAGAGTTCAGTGATGACGTTTTTCAATCCTATGCTGAACCATTAGCCCAAAATAGTTGCCTAAGATTGTCAAGCTGTTCTTAATTGAGGGCATTGCGTATCCGTTGAACTTAATAGAAAAACTAAATTAGATGGAATTAGTTCTCAAATATCTGCAAAATCTGCAAAAAAATGCTCTATAGATTAATCTAGAGGCTCATCATGACCACAAAATCTGCCAAACAATCAGCGAAGAAGTCCCCTAACAAAAAGAAGATTAATCGTTCTTTTGTTGCGCCCTTAAATACCGCCAACAATGACAAGCCTAAGGTTGCAGAAGTAAAAAATGTAGATACTGCCCCTAAGTCTGATGCTTTGATGCTACCGGTAGATCAGGTTCCAGTTGTATCAATTGTCGAAGTTTCAGAAGCGGTTACGGAAGAGAATTTAGTTGCAGTAGATATTGAGAGGGTTTGGGTGAGCCTTGCACCGCAGTCAGCTTGGGCAAAGCATCAAGAAGCATGGTTGATGCACGCAGCAGAATGCAGTATTAATCATACAGAAAGAGGCATTCATCCCAATTGTGGCGTTTGGGCGTGGATTCCTGAGCATGGCGCAGTTTTATTGCAAACGGAAGATTATCAGATGCTGCATTGAGCAAAATCTAATTAGTATCACGGAACCAGAGAAACGGCGGTAATCTATGCATCGCTTGTCACTCTCTGGTTTTGTGACATCATGGGGAAAATTTTATTCTTTCTAAATAACATTCGCTCTGAATCAGAGAAATCTAATTTAGAAACTCTAAATCTACATCCACACCAAAGCCAAAGAAGTTTAATAATTCCTCTAAATCAGTATTACTATCTATTGGTGTAGTTTCTTGTAAGGTGGTTAGGGTTTCTGGTGTAGCATAGGGAAAAGTTTCTTTCATTAATATGGGAATAGTGGCTGAAGGAAAATGTTTTAATTCCTGTGATAAGCGATGATAACGAGATTGAGCAAACTTAACCTGAAAATTAGTCCGCCGTAATAGTCTTTCCCGTAGCTGTAAATCAATCGCTGCTTGGGGTTCCCTTGAGCGAATCACTGGCACTAAATCGGGATTCTCTTCGAGAAATAATAATGCTCCTTCGCGATTATAAGCCGCAATACCATCCATAAATAAACCATTTAAGTCTGCTAAAGCGAGGCTCATGGTGACAGGATGCAGCGATTGATTTTCGTATAAACTGGGTTGATAAATGCCTTGGTCTTGGGGATCATAATTACAGATGGTGGCTCTAATTGCTTCTGTAATAATTTCTAAATCCTGATCGTTAAAAAAAGGTGATTGATTAGAATTAGAAACTGCTATTTCTGAATGAAAATTCTGGCTCAAGCTTTGATTTAGTCTACTAATTATGCTGATCATGGCATCAATGGTGGCGGCTTCACTAATGCCCATCTCCCGCCGTCGGGGACTTAGGGGCGACATTTCCATCACAAATATTTGACGCAAATCATGGGCAATGGCGCATAATTCTAATAAATATCTATGCCGCTCTGTTTGAGATTCTGATGTATGGGAACTCACACAGTCAAAAATGCGCTGTGATCGGCGATGGACGTTAATGATGTGTTCGCGATTATGATACCAAAGCTGTTGGTTCGCAATCTCTTGATCAAATTCATTTAAGATAATTTCTCTGATTTGAGCTATGGTATGAGCAAAATTAGGGAATGTTGACATAGTGATGATGAGTTTAGCTATAGGAATTGATCACTCAACTGCTTCAGTATAGCGGGTTGCAATTTAGCCTAAGCGAGATAAAAACTTAAAAATTATTACTGGAATTGTGCTTTGTTTCAGAAAGAGGCAAGTATTCGTTTACAAAACGCTATAGTTAATAGTTTATAAGTTATTTAGCGCAAAAACTCGTACAAAAGTGATACACTAAATCCCAACTGAGCATATACAAACATTTTATGGCTGATGTTTTTATCTCGTACTCGCGCAAAGACAAGGATTTCGTCAGCATTCTGTATGATGCGTTTGAGCGCAGCCAGAAAAAAACTTGGGTAGATTGGAAGAATATTCCGCTGACTTCGGATTGGTGGGCAGAGATTGAGAAGGGCATTGAGGCGGCGGATACTTTTGTATTTGTGATTAGTCCTGACTCCATTGCTTCTAAGGTCTGTGCCGATGAGATTCTCCATGCGGTCAGAAATAATAAGC
>JBAXSK010000088.1:0-14293 GCA_037130765.1 Pseudanabaena sp. ELA607 | reverse complement strand
GCAATTGGGTCTGGGTATAGCGCTCAACCATACCAGTTTTGCGAATTTGATCAATCTCTTGCTGAAGGCGATCACGCTCATTTTCTAACTGCGCAATCCTTACCTCTATATCCGTTGTACTGCGCTCTTGAGTCTCTTTGAGCAATGCAAAAATTTGTAGAAAGCGAGATTCAGTCCCCACAAACTCATCTTTCTGTTGCAGATCCTCTAACCAAGCAATTGCCTTTTCAGTTTCAGGAGTTAGCGTAAATACTGGCTCATGACTATTGCTATCAAAGGTTTTTCGCAAAAGTCGATCATCACACCATTCATTGAGATAATCTTTTGGCTTTTTAGGATAGGTATTTAGCTCTATATCTGCAAGATATTCTAAATAGTCACTGAGGTTTGATTCTAGGTCCGTTTGCGACAGAAACACCCGTTGCACTTGTTTAAATTGCTTATATAAAAAGCTTAAAATCAAAGCAGCATTACCTTTTCTAAATAGTTTTAGCGTCGGAGAGGTATCTAGTTCGTATTTAATTTTTTCGTAATTCATAAGCTTTTTAACGCAAATTATTATCCCCTATCTGTAATTAAGTATATCACCATTTTATGCCTTATTTTTGTCAAACCCCTCTTTATATATACACAATTTATTCGGTTGTAGCTCGTGAAATTGCGATTGATCTATTCCCCTGATGTGAGAAGAACCTAATCAGTATAGCTTTTGCCTTCAATAAAATTTTGATTTAATTCTGGGTTATGACTTAAGATATATTATTAACTACGGTATTTACATGGAGATACAGTGCTTTATAGTGTACAATGTTTTTCCGTCGAGAACCAAGAAAAATCAGATAATTTTATGAGTATCAGGAATTATTTAGAGATTGTTGCCACATTAGCTGCTGAATTTGCGACAACCGCTATAGAACGCGATAAAGTTGGTGGCACACCCAAATATGAACGTGATCGCATCCGTGATACTGCGCTACTAAAAATTGCTATTCCTAAAACTTATGGTGGTTATGGATTGCCTTGGCATGAAGTATTTAGAATTAGTCGCGAATTTGCCAAGGTTGATAGCGTGATCGCCCATGTCTATTCCTATCACCACCTTGGCGTAACGATTCCCCACATATTCGGTTCTACGGAACAGAAAGAGAAATTTTATACCGAAACCATCAACAATAATTGGTTTTGGTGTAATGCTCTCAATCCTCTAGATCGGCGGGCAACTCTAACTAGAAATGGTAATATCTGGCTCTTAAATGGTATTAAAAGCTTCTGTTCTGGCTCTAAGGATTCCGATATTCTCCCCATCACGACTGTAAATCAGGAAACCTCAGAACTAACAGTACTTGCAATTCCCACAAATCGTGAAGGTGTGACTATTCATGATGATTGGGATAATATCGGGCAGCGTCAAACTGATAGCGGCAGCATTAGCTTTGAGCAAATTGATGCTGACTCAAAAGTTGACTTAAAAAGAGTCGCCAAGAAAAATATCGTATAATATAGTCATCATGATTTTTTGTGGTTAGCTCAATAGCAATTAATTCACGCAGGATATAACTATGGTCGTGATTACAGGGTTATCAGGCAACGAGATTTTTTGCTTGCGAAAACATGGGCTAACCGCAGGGGATTTAGTGATTGGTAACAGTGTGATCTCCCTTGGGGTGATTAATAGTATTGGTTCGGGGCTGAAAACCTTAGTCGGTGGCGAGGTTCATCAAATCACAAATATCATCCATGAAGGCAGACACCGCGCCTATGCCCGAATGTTGGAAGAAGCCAAGCATCATGGCGGCGTAGGAATTACGGGAGTTTCTAATGAACTAATCTTTCACGGTACAAATGTGGAATTTTTAGCGATTGGTTCCTGTGTGCATCGCGAAGGTGCAAAGACAAAACATTTTGAGTTTTCCACATCAGCCGATGGCCAAGCCTTATACTGCCAAGTCGATTGTGGCTTTACCCCTAAACAATTTGTATTTGGCAATGTTGCCTATTCCATTGGATTTGGTGGTGGTCTATTAGGTACTTTGAAAAGTCTCGCTAGGGGAGAGATTAAAGAATTTTCACGCATCTTTAATGAAACCCGTCATCTTGCCCTTCAGCGGATTAAATCAGAGGCAAGGGAAGTGGGAGCCAATGCAGTTGTTGGCATTAAGACATCGATTTTGCCACTGGGGGCAATGCAAGAAATGGTGATGATTGGAACTGCTTCCCACCATCCTCGATTGCCGGATGTGTATCGTAAAAACCCGATTGCCAGCGATTTGACCAATGAAGAAATGTGGAACCTGATTAACCAAGGATATATGCCGGTGCAGCTAGTTTTAGGGGTTTCGGTTTATTCTTTGGGGTTGCTAGGTGGTCTAAGCTCTTTTTTCAAATCTTTTGTACGGGGTGAAATTAGGGAGTTGACAACGCTAATTTATGAAGCTAGAGAAGAAGCCTTAAAGCATATTGCCGAAGATGCCCGTCGCTGCAGTGCGGATCAAGTGGTTGGCATCAAAACCTATGTCTACAATTTAGGCGGCGGGATTATCGAGTTTTTAGCCATTGGGACAGCGGTAAAGAAAATGCCAGATATCGGCACTGAATCAGAAAATCTTATCCCACAGGCAATTATTCGCGATCAAGAGACATTTATTAATACTGCTGAAACGACTTCGGCTGTGTCGCTAAATCAACCAACTAATTCATCGGGTATTTTGGGGGTAATTGCTGGTTTAGTCATTTTTGGATTTTGGCTGATATTTGTTTTGCTTCGAGTTTTTGTTTTTCACCGTTAATTTCTGAACTAATCTGGCTACCAGAGATTTATAGTCAATCAAAGTAAGAATGGCACGACTTCAAAGCAATAAATAACACCACCCCGTCAGGCAGAGCCTGCCACCCCTCCAAGGGAGGGGAATTACAGAAAAGATTAAAATTCCCCTCCCTTGGAGGGGTACGCCACAGGCGGGGGGTGGTCAAGTGCTTTTAATGTGCCGTTCTTATTTTAGTCAACAATTAACCGCCAGTAGAAGTTGTTATTAGCGGTTAACTGTTAGCGTTAGATACAGAGCGATGATCACATTAATCAGGACAGTATAAGTAGCGCATCGTCATGAATCGGTAAGGCGAAAACCGAAAGATCCTTAAACTGCGATCGCTTTCTCGGCAAAATAATGCTTTAGAATACGCTCGGCAATCTGACCGCTAGTCATGCCCAAAGTGGCAAAAGACTGATCCGGTAAAGCGTGCTCTACCAAAACATCCGGCACACCAATCCGCTGCACTGGCACATAAATCCCATGATCGGCAAATTCTTCTAATAAAGCACTGCCAAAACCACCCATCAAGCAACCTTCTTCTAAAGTCACCACCTTCTTAATCTTTTGGGCTAAAGGAGCGATCAAATCAATGTCGAGGGGCTTGGCAAATCGGGCATTAACCACCGTGGCATTAATACCATGCTCGCCTAAAATTTCTGCCGCTTGCAGGGAGGGATAAACCTGCGAACCATAGGCGACTAATAACACATCCCCCCCTTCGCGCAAGACTTCTGCCTTACCAATAGCCAAAGGAGCGCAATCGTCACCGTGTAAAGGCACACCCATACCATTACCACGGGGATAACGCATGGCAATGGGGCCATTATGGGTTAAACCAGTCACCAACATTTGCTGCAATTCGGCTTCATCTTTCGGAGCCATTAGCACCATATTGGGAATACACCGCAGATAGGCAATGTCATACATCCCTTGGTGGGTGGGGCCATCCGCACCGACGATGCCCGCTCGGTCTAAGCAGAAAAATACCGGTAAATCCTGAATACACACATCATGAATTACCTGATCAAATGCCCGTTGCAGGAAAGTGGAATAAATGGCACACAAGGGGCGCATCCCATCACAGGCCATGCCAGCGGCTAGGGTGACGGCGTGTTGTTCGGCAATACCCACATCGATATATTGGTGGGGTAGGGCTTCTTGCAATTTATCTAAACCTGTCCCCGTGGCCATGGCTGCGGTAATTCCCACAATGCGCTGATCTTTTTTGGCCATTCTAATCAGGGTGTCGGCAAAAACCTTGGAATAACTCGGTGGCTTGGGCTTGGTGGAAGTGGAAGCCTTAGCTTTACCTGTGGCCAGATCAAAGGAGTTTTGGGCATGGTAACCGGTTTTGTCGGCTTCGGCGTAGCTGTAGCCCTTGCCCTTGGTGGTGGATACATGAACCATCACCGGACCTTTGAGTTTATGGGCCATGGTGAAGGTGTCGATCAATTCCCGCAGGTTATGCCCGTTGACCGGGCCAATATAGGTAAAGCCCAATTCTTCAAACACTGCGCCGACCTTGTTAGGAACCATGGTCAAAATTTTCACATTGTCTTTGATCCGCTCTAGTTCGCCGCTGATCTGCTCACCCACAAAGGGAATATTACGGATTTGGCCTTCAATATTGTCGCTGAAGGATTGCACATTGGGGTTAAGACGCAACCGGTTCAGGTGGCGGGGAATTGCACCGACGTTTTTAGAGATCGACATTTCATTATCGTTCAACACCACCATCAAGTTGGTATGGGGCAAATGTCCGGCGTGGTTGATCGCTTCAAGGGCCATGCCGCCAGTCAAAGAGCCGTCACCAATCACCGCGACACATTTGTGATGCAGTCCCATCGCATCCCGTGCCATCGCCATGCCCAAAGCCGCCGAAATACTCGTGGAAGCATGACCCGCGCCAAAGTGGTCAAACTTGCTCTCACAGCGTTTCAGGTAACCAGCGATCCCGTCTTTTTGCCGCAGGGTGTGGAATTGTGCATAGCGCCCCGTGAGCAACTTATGGGGATAAGCCTGATGCCCCACATCCCACACCACTTTGTCATGGTCGAGATCAAGGGTTTGATATAAGCCAATGGTCAACTCAACGACACCGAGACCTGGGCCCAAATGCCCACCGGTAGCCGCGATGGTTTCGAGATGTTTCTGGCGGATCTCACGGGCGATCGATTCCAATTGCGGGATAGACAACCCATGCAATTGATTGGGGTGCACAATTTCACTCAGATGCATGGCGACAGGGATAAAAAATAATAAATTAACTATGATCTAGTCTACTTGAAGGATTCTGTCACATACTTTGCCGTAAGGACTTAAATCGTAAACTAGACGCAAAATAGAGTGATATTTCTTAACTTAGGATGATTGGGGTAGCAATTGCCGCTGTTTTTGAGCCGCCAAAAACTAAAAAACTCCATGCCCTAAGATTTTGCGTCAGTCAACCTGATCGAAAATCTGGCTATGGAGTTTCTTAGCTAATTGTTTTTCTGAGCTAATTGGGTTACGGCTGGACTTTAAGCAATTTTTGCTGAAGTTATCGCACCAAATTAGCGGCAATTAGTCAGCAAATGAGGGGGCGCATCAGCCCAAAACAAAAAGATCTTAGCTAACTAGCCCTTAGCCCTCATCAGCTTAGTCTTCATAGAGGCGGCATTCCACAGCATCAGGATTGTCATCGCAGAACTTTTCTAAGGAATTCTTTTCCTTGCCTTGTTTTTGGTGTGAGGCTTCGGCTTGCAATTCTTCAACGGCATCCCAAGCAGCAGCACATTCCTTGGAACCAGGACCGCTCACTTCACAGGCTTCACGGGCGGCTTCCACTTCTTCTTTGATTTGAGTTTGAATGTTGGTCATGACTTTTTATGGGTCTATACGAATTGATCGGTAGGAATTTACTTACTTTGGCTTGGATGATGATAGCAGGTTGATTCTGAATCTATCTGGATCTATATAGTGCGGTTTTGCACCTAGTTGACATAGGTTTTGCTTTAGATGTAGCTACATCTAGTTATGCACATCTAGTTATAAAACGCAAATACAGAAGGTAACATTCCCGCTAGGATGATAAAACCAATCCATACGTTCTGGCCAAACATAAGCTGGTAATTACTGCTAGGCATAGCTGGTTGAGCTAGTTTTTGACATTGCCAGATCCATACTAATCCAACCATCAAGCAATCGCCGTAGTAAATGTAACTAAGGTTTAGTTGCCAACCCAGGGTAATTAAACCCAGCCAAGTTAAGGCATAAAAGCTGGCAATGGCTCTGACTACCTGATCCCCAAAGAACAGAGCGCTAGATTTCACCCCCACCCGCAAATCATCGACGCGATCGCTCATGGCATACACGGTGTCAAAACCCATCGTCCAAGCTAGAACCGTTGCCCACAGCACCCAAGCGATCAGATTAAGCGCTCCTGTGGCTGCTGCCCAAGGGATCAACACCGCAAAACCCCAAGCAATCGACAAAACCAACTGGGGCACAGGGAAAAACCGTTTACAGGCAGGATAAATGGCAATCACGGGCACAGCAGCCAAACACAGCCCGAAACTGAGCCAATTAAGATAACTAGCGAGCAAAAAGGCACAAACCCCAGCTAAACCAAGTACGGCAATCCCCACCTGTAACGATAAAGAGCGATCCGCCAAGGGACGATTTTGGGTGCGCTCCACTTGGGGATCAATATCGCGATCCCATAGGTCATTGATCACACAACCGGCGGCACTGGTGGCAACACTGCCTAAAATTACCACCAGCAGCAAGTCCCAAGGCAGTTGAGTTTTTTGGGCGATGGTAGCGGCCACCACTGACCACAAAGCAGGCAACATCAAAATCAGTCGTCCGGCGGGTTTGTGCCACCGCAATAACCGCAGGATTTTGATCAATGTCTTAATTAAGGGCGAGTCAGGGACGGTGATCATCGGGAAATTACGCTAAAGTCGGCTAGTTGACGGCTGTAGTTACGAATTACGCCTAACAGGTTCAAGCGATTTTGGCGCACGGCGGGATCTTCAGCCATTACCAACAAATCATCAAAGAACTGGCTTAAAACTGGCGTGAGGGTTTCTAGGGCGGTCATCATAGTTTGATAACTGCAATTTTGCGGTAAGTCCAGCACCGCTTGATAGAGATTTTGTTCGGCAGCTTCTATCAGGGTGGCGCTATCAACGACGGTACTGACATCCACCACATCAAGGGTTAGATTGCCTTGACTGGCTAGACGGGCGGCGCGGTTGACTGGCTCATAGACTTTACCCAAGGTGGCATTGTGGCGGGCTTCTTGCAAAGTTTGCGCTCTGATTTGCAAATTAGCCAGATGGCTCAGATTAGCACTGGTATAGCTGAGATCGTCTACACCTAAGACGGCATCTACGAGGTCATAGTCTAAGCCTTGGTCTTGCAACAGGGTTTCGCACCTTTGCCGGAACCATTTCACCAGATTAGCCCATACCGTATCGGCTGATTCTGTGAGTAAATTCTGGGACTGATATAGATCAATTACCCCTTGCACTAGTTGGGGCACATTCAAAGCATAATTATTAGCCCAAGCAATCTGCACTACCCCTGTAGCAGCACGACGCAAAGCAAAGGGATCAGAAGAACCTGTGGGGATAATGCCTAGACCAAAAATGCCCACCAAGGTATCAAGGCGATCGGCCATGGCGATAATTTGCCCAGGCAGGGATTGGGGCAGTGCATCTCCCGCGCCTCGGGGTTGATAATGTTCGCGGATGCCTTGGGCGACGGCGGCAGATTCACCACTGCTTTGGGCATAGTAATAACCCATTGTGCCTTGCAGTTCCGGAAATTCTTTGACCATTTGCGAGACTAAATCGGCTTTGCAGAGGGCGGCGGTGCGGTCGATCTCAGCTTGAGCAGCGGCATCAGGGCTGAGGTTGCTAATAGCATCAACCACAATCTGAGCGATCGCCCTTAAGCGAGTTACCTTGTCAGCGACAGAACCGAGTTTTTCTTGGAAGGTCACTTTACTTAGGGCAGGCAAAAAGGTTTCCAGATGCACCGACCGATCAGAATCGTAGAAAAATTTGCCATCGGAGAGCCGTGCCCGAATCACCCGCCCATTACCAGCGGCAATTAGACGAGATTTTTCGGGATTGCCGTTAGAGATGGTGACGAAATAGGGCAGTAACCGGTCGGGATCATGGCTGACATGGAGCGGAAAATAGCGCTGATGGCTGACCATTTCGGTTTTGATCACTGGGGCGGGTAATTCTAAAAATTCCCGTTCAAACTCCCCCGTGATTGCCGTGGGGTATTCCACCAAGTAGGTAACTTCATCGAGCAGATCGGTGGGAATTTCTGGCGTGGCGTTGATCAGTTCGCCGAGGGCATTAAGTTGATCCAAAATCTTTTGGCGGCGTTCGGCTCCATCAACAATTACTGCTGCCTCTTTGAGGCTTGCCACATAATCAGTAGCATTTTTGATCGTGACGGGGCCCGGCTTAAGAACGCGATGCCCTTGGCTGAAACGATTAGCCGTAATATTTTCCGTCATATTTTCGGTGACGGTGTGGGTCAGGCTGATGGGCAAAATTTCCTGATCCAGCAATGCCACGAGCCAGCGAATCGGGCGGGGGAATTTGAGATCGCCATTACCCCAACGCATCAGCCGTTTGCCTTCTAAGCCCGTAATCCATGATGGGGCAAGTTCTTGGAGAATCTCCACCGTGGGACGACCCAGAATTTGTTGCCGTGCATAGATAAAGCTGCCTTTGTCAGTTTCTTGGACAAAAGTATCAGCTATGGTTACGCCTTTAGACTTCAGAAAACCTTGTAGTGCTTTGGTGGGTGCGCCATTAGGATCACCGTTGACAAACGCTGCCGCCACGGATGGCCCTTTAACTTCGAGGGACTGATCAGGCTGTTGTTGCGGTAAGCCAGTGATCAGAACCGCGAGGCGGCGGGGCGTACCATAGACAGAGATCTTGCTGGGGTTGAGTTGTTTGTCATGGAGGGACGCGGGAATTTTGGACTGCCACTGCCGCAGTGCGTCGATGACAAAACTAGCAGGTAATTCCTCGGTTCCAACTTCCAATAAGAAATTTGCCACGATACCAAAGCCAATGCACTAATGAACGATTCTAAGTGTAGCGCTTGGCGGGACTTTGTGGCTAAGGGTTAGCCGCAGGAGCAGCAAAAACTCTGGCTGAAGGGTTGCCACGCCAAAGACGGAGAATTTCATGGCACATTTGGGATAATAAATTTCAGTAAAAAAATGGGTATTTACTGGATACATGATTTTTATGCAAGGTGATTCGCTGACTAGGGCAGCAACTATCTGCTTAATATGTTGTGATGCTGCAAAGACCTTGGCAAAGGAAAACGGAGTTGATTGAAACATATTTCAGCTTTTGACAAGATAAGCAGATAGCATCGCCATTATTTCTTGTTCGAGTTCCCCAGTCTTGAGCAACTGCGGGGAATCAGTCATCGCGCCATGAATCAAGGCTCTGATCGTCCGTTCAACCATGAAAACCGTTAACTCTAGATTATTCGGTTGCAGTTGATCAGCGTGTTGCTCCAGAAATGATCGCAACTGATTCTCCATTTTGGCTTGATCTAAGTGCCGGATCACTTCACTATTAGGAATCTGTTCATGCAGAACCCGATGGAGTTTAGGATTGACCGCATGAGCCGCAATCGCAGCTTTTACAATCTGTCGCAGAACATCCAGAACAGAACAATTGTCGCTCTCTACTAAATGGTACTGTGCCAACTGCGCCATCTCATTCGCGTGATGTTCTGCTAAAGCAAAAATCAAAGCTTCCTTGTTCGGAAAATATTGATACAACGAGCCGATACTGACTCCTGCTCGTTCAGCCACTCGATTGGTGGTCAATTGAGGGTAGCCATCTTCCGTCAAAATGTGAGTCGTTGCCGTGAGAATTGCTTCCACCGTCGCCAGCGATCGCGATTGTTTTGGTCGTTTGCGCGGAGTTGCAGCAGATTGAGCAGGCATCAGTGAGTCTCCCAGAAATGCGAGTTGTCAGAGTGATGTGATCGCCCTTAGAATAAGAGTAATCACTCACATTTTAGGCGCAAGTCTCAGAGCAAGCAACAACACGGGAGCAGCATTCATGAGAATTGCAATCATGGCAATGGGAAGTCGAGGGGATGTGCAACCTTATCTTGCACTCGGTCAGGGCTTAAAAGCCGCAGGACATCAGGTTCGACTCGCCACCCATGAAAACTTTGCAGCACTAGTCAGTTCATACGGGGTGGAGTTCTTTCCGCTCCAAGGAAATGTGCAAGCTTTCATGGAAGACCCAGAAAATCGCAAAATCTTGGAGAGTGGAAATTTCCTTGAAATTCAGGCTCATACGGCAAAAGCATCACAGCAGGCTGCGATCGGTTGGGCAAAAGGCGGTTTAGTGGCTTGTCAGGATGTAGATTTACTAATCGCAGGGGTCGGTGGACTGTTTTTGAGTATGGCGCTTGCCGAAAAGTTGAATCTTCCATTGATTCAGGCATATGTCTTTCCATTCACACCCACAACTGCTTTTCCTGCTATTTTGTTTCCTCAGTCTATTTCTAAGCTCGGTGGCGCTTTGAATCGGCTATCGCATCAGTTGTTTCGACAGATCATGTGGCAGGGATCTCGTAAAGGACATGAACTAGCACGGCAGCAAGTCTTAGATTTGCCAGCCACTCCATTTTGGGGAAACTATAATTCACCGCAGTTTCAGCGATACCCAATTCTGTATGGGCTGAGTCCATCGGTGATTACAAAGCCCTCGGATTGGCAGAATGTCCATATGACAGGCTATTGGTTCTTAGATGAAGCACCCGATTGGACTCCACCCGCAGCTTTACTAGAGTTTCTGGAAAAAGGCGCTCCACCTATTTTTATTGGGTTTGGCAGTATGGTAAGTCACAATCCAGAAGAAACAGCAGAGCTAGTCTTACAGGCAATTCAACTGACTGGGCAGCGTGCTATTTTGCAATCAGGATGGAGTGGACTGAGGAAGAGCGATCTACCAGACACGGTTCTGATGGTGGATTCAATTCCGCATTCTTGGCTGTTCCCGCGTGTTGCGGCGGTCGTTCATCATGGGGGTGCGGGAACAACGGCTGCTGGACTTAGGGCAGGGGTTCCGTCGATCGTGATTCCAGTTTTTGGGGATCAGCCCTTTTGGGGACACCGTGTTGCAGAGCTAGGAGTGGGGACAGACCCAATTCCCCGTAAACAACTCACTGCTGAACGACTGGCAGAAGCGATTCAAAGAGTCGTGAGTAATCAAGCCATGCGCCAGCGTGCAGCCACTCTAGGAGCAAAAATTCAAGCTGAAGATGGGGTCGCTAGTGCAGTAGCCATCGTACACGAACTTGAAAAGCGTGGGTCTTTATTGTGGTAAAAACAGTGAAGGAAACTAGCAAGGAAAGTCTGAGTCTAGTCAATTAATTTCATCAATTAAAAAATCCCCCTGAGCTACGACTCTTAATCAGGCTAAGATTAGTGACTCAGGGGAAGAAATTTAGGTGGATTTAGCTAGTTTATTAGCTAGTTTAGACCTGCTGATTTGTGATTCTATAATCACAAATTTATAGAGCTTTACACAGACCCACTAGCTAGCAATTCGGCTTCTTGGGTGACCGAAATCACGCGCCCTTCATCATCAAAACCAGCAATCTCATTGAAATTGAGATAGCGATAAAGATCTCCGGCTAAAGGATCAATCTTTTTAGCCACAATCGCTTGATATTCGCTCACACTGGGGATTTTGCCTAATAGGGCACAAACAGCGGCTAATTCCGCTGAACCAAGGTAAACCCGTGCATCTTTGCCCATGCGATTGTTAAAGTTGCGCGTTGAAGTGGAAAAAACCGTCGCGCCATCTTTAACCCGCGCTTGGTTACCCATACATAGAGAACAGCCTGGTACTTCTAACCGCGCTCCTGCCGCCCCAAATAGACCATAATATCCTTCCTGTTTGAGGTAATGCTCATCCATGCGAGTGGGTGGCGCAACCCAGAGAGTGGCTTTCGCGGCTCCTTCTCCTTCTAGAACCTTGGCGGCTACGCGATAATGCCCGATATTGGTCATACAAGACCCGATAAAGACTTCATCAATTTGCACCGGCACATCAGGATTGCCCGCTGCGGCTTGGGCGTGGACTTCCGATAAAGTCATTACCTTGTCGGGATCATTGGGAGCAGCTACAATGGGTTCGGTAATCTCGTTAAGATTAATTTCAATCACCGCTGCATATTCGGCATCACTGTCGGCAGTCATTAAGGAAGGATTCGCTAGCCATGCTTCCATTTGAATGATCCGCCGTGCTAAAGTACGAGCATCTTGATAGCCACGGGCGATCATGTTCTTCATCAACGCCACATTAGAACGCAGATATTCTGCCACAGTGTCGGTACTGAGTTGGATCGTGCAACCCGCACAGGAACGCTCGGCGGTGGCATCGGTCAATTCAAAAGCTTGCTCTAGCTTCAGATCGGGCAAACCTTCAATTTCCATAATCCGTCCGGCGAAGATGTTCTTTTTGTTCTTTTTCGCGGCGGTGAGTAAACCCTGTTGCATGGCGACATAGGGAATCGCATTGACTAAATCCCGCAAAGTTACCCCTGGTTGCAATTCGCCCTTAAAGCGCACCAGCACTGATTCAGGCATATTCAAAGGCATTACGCCAATGGCAGCGGCAAACGCCACTAAACCAGAACCTGCCGGAAAAGAAATACCCAAGGGAAACCGAGTATGGGAATCGCCACCAGTACCAACGGTATCAGGCAACAGCAACCGATTGAGCCACGAGTGAATGATGCCATCCCCTGGACGCAACGCGACCCCGCCCCTAGTGGCAAAGAAGTCTGGTAAATCTTTATGGGTGCGAATGTCAGCAGGTTTGGGATAAGCCGCCGTATGACAGAAACTCTGCATCACCAGATCAGCGCTAAAACCCAAGCAGGCTAATTCTTTTAACTCATCGCGGGTCATCGGCCCCGTGGTGTCTTGGGAGCCAACGGTGGTCATAATTGGTTCGCAATAAGCCCCCGGACGCACCCCAGTTAGACCGCAGGCTTTACCCACCATTTTTTGCGCTAGGGTATAGCCCTTATTGCTCTCTGGGGGCGGCGTAGGACGGGTAAATACTTCGCTCATGGGCAGACCCAAAGCATAGCGAGTTTTATCGGTTAAACCACGCCCGATGGTTAAAGGAATCCGTCCTCCGGCCCGAACTTCATCTGCCAGCACATCAGGGGAAATGGTGAATGTGGCCAGGGTTACTCCCGATGCATTGGTAATTGTGCCAGTGACCGTATTAATTGTAATGATCATGCCAGTTTCCAATTGACTGACATCGCATTGAATCGGTAGAGCGCCCGCATCTTCGCAGGTATTAAAGAAAATCGGCGCAATGGAACCGCCAATTACCACACCACCAGAGCGCTTATTGGGAATGAAGGGAATATCATCGCCAATGTGCCATAAAAGGGAATTAGTCGCTGACTTGCGCGAGGAACCAGTCCCCACCACATCACCGACAAAAGCGATGGGATAACCCTGGGCTTTGAGGGCAGTGATTTGGGCAATGGCTCCCGGAATGCGGCTCTCTAGCATCGACAAGGCATGGAGCGGAATATCGGGACGAGTGGAAGCCTGTTGTGCTGGGGATAGGTCATCAGTATTGATTTCCCCTGCAACTTTAAATACAGTCAGGGTAATGGTTTCAGCTAAAGGTGGGCGATTGGTAAACCATTCTGCCGCTGCCCAAGAATCAATCACAGTTTTGGCATAGCTATTACCGGTATTCTGTAAATCTAGCACCTGATTGAAGGCATCAAATACTAACGTGGTCTTTTTTAATGCCTCCGTTGCCAAAGGTGCTAAAGTCTCATCGCTGAGTAAATCCACCAAGGTTTGCACATTATAGCCGCCTACCATCGTTCCCAATAGTGCCACGGCATCAGCAGGACTCACCAAAGGCGATGTAACTTCCCCCTTAGTGATTGCGGTTAAAAACCCTGCTTTGACATAGGCGGCCTGATCTACCCCCGGCGGAATCCGATCCCGCAGTAAACTCAGCAAAAACTCTTCTTCGCCAGCGGGAGGATTTTGCAACAGGGTACACAGATCGGCAGCTTGGGCAGCATTGATGGGTAATGGCGGAATCCCTTGCTGGGCACGTTCGGCGACGTGTTCGCGGTAGGCTGATAGCATAATCTAAACGTTAAAAAATCGTGACAGAGAATAAATACTTACCCATATCATACGCAGTTGGGGGACTTGCAAAGTGTTTATTCGGAGCTTTATGGGGAAAATTTCAGGCTAAAGCTTTAGGGGATTAGGGGTTAATAGGGCTTGCCCTCATCCCCCAGCCTTTTCTCCCAGAGCGGGAGCAGGGGAGCAGGAGACATTTTTAGCTTTTTCCTTGTTCCCCTCTCCCAAAAAGGGAGAGGGGCTAGGGGTGAGGGTCTTATAACCTTCTGCGTAACATGAGTTAATT
>JBAXSK010000087.1:0-14299 GCA_037130765.1 Pseudanabaena sp. ELA607 | reverse complement strand
CGAAGTATTCTTTGCTTCATCAGAACCCGTTGCATTTCATCCTTGAATTGGCGCACTGTCAGTGAGTGATTTCGCATCTATTTTAGAGATGTTGGAAAACTTTATAGTTAGGCGTATTATATGCAAGATTCAAATTAAAGGACTAAACAAAGAATTTCCATCACTATATCAGAATGCTAAGCAGAAGTCGTCTAATCTTCTAGATGGAGTTAAGGATATATTAGAGTCAAATATATACCCAAGAGACACAAAATTTAGAGAGTCTATCATTAGAGCAGCTTTTACTGACTCCAATGACAAATTGGAGTTTATACTAGAAACTATAGAGCAACATATATCGAAATCAGAACCTTTGTACCCAACTAAAGTTGATTATATTATGCCTAAAAAACCAACTTCAGATTGGATAACTGAGTTAGGAGAAAACTGGCAACAATATCACGATTTATATGTAAATACCTTGGGTAACGTGACTTTGGTTCCCCTTAACTATGACTTGTCAAACAAATCATTTGCAGATAAACAACTCTATTTCAGTAATAGTGATTTAGGATTAAACAAGTATTTTCAAGCTATAGATAAGTGGGATCATACTTATATTGAAAGTCGTGCTGAATACCTAGCAGAAGCAGCCTTACAGATATGGTCATATTTTGGGACATCAAATCAAACTCCTGAGCCTGAGCCTGAGCCTGAGCCTGAGCCTGAGCCTATAATAAGAACTAAACCTACTAAGTTGGAAATACTCCGCGATATTTTTCCTGTTAAGTCGTGGATAGAAGTTTACTTAACTGTATTAGACTGGGTTATTGAATACGAACCCAGCTTATTTGTTAAACTAAGTGAAAAATACCCTAATCTAGTTAGCAAAGATTATCATGAAGGTATTCTGAAAGTTCGAGAACTTAAAAATGGCTATTATGTTGGCACTTGCCTTAGTGCAGAGTCAATCTATAAATTTTGCTCGCAGGTATTTCAAGATTTAGGATTATCTGATGAAGATTGGAAGGTCGAAAGATACTTGAAGAGATAGGACAGAAAATCTACATCAATACAAATCTTCTGGCATTTATTCGCATTTTAAGACTTACAAGATCATCTTCTTAATCTCTATGTTCTAAGTGTTTGACAAAACTCTAAGAGCTAAAAATAGCCATCTCTGTTAACATTTGAAAAGACCATAGAAAAGAAAATAGCCAACCCATAACTTTGAGTTGACTATGATGGCTCTATCTATTTATCCGTCTCACGTTGAAATCGATCCAAAGCTAACGCCTTCTCATCAGCCATAACACAAGCTTCAGGCAAAGGAAAATTTGAATAGACACACACCTTGCAATGTTCAGTGTTTACCCTAGATCTACCAATAGCCTGTCTAAGTTCAGTCTGTGCAATGTAAAAGTGGATACTCCTTAAATCCTGATTGTTATAAGTGCTAAAGGGAAACCTAAACCCATTGTGTAGGACAATCTGATTCTCAAACTCGTAGCTATCAATAGACATATCAAGTAGCTTGGCATACAGAAAGATAGCGATAGGGTTTATAAAGAAAGTTCCCACTACATTGATGTCTTGACCTTTTAGCTCGTCATATCCCATAACCTTCCCAAAGTGCATATCATCAACTATATTTACGTCTAGCTTTTCAAGCCCTTTTTTGTGTTTAGCAAGAGTGATTGTAGGCAGTGACGCTGTAGGAATTAGTTCTGAAATATCATCCTTATCTTTAAGATGTCCTGTAAGTGATGCACTACTAAAGGAATATTTTGTGTCTTGCAAAATCACACCAGTAGGCTGAACATCGCTAAAATCGTAAAATCGCAGACGTTCACCAAACAATTGACGATAAATAGATTCATCTACCGTAGCCGAAAGAATGATAATCTTCTTGTCTGTTGGTAACTGATGTCTACTGCCAAAATGAATAGTGTTGCTATCCTTATCAAGCAAGTAGCAACTAGACTTAAAGAACTGTAAAACGTTGGTACTGTAGTTATCACAGTTGTCAACTACTTCATTCTTAATAGCCTCAAAGTCCTCAAATGCCGATAACTCCACAGGTGTTTGACTATTAAGATCGGTTTGTTCAATCTCGTGAATTAGATGTGTAAGCTTATCTCTAACAATTAGATCAACCATTTTATTTCTAAGTTGCCTAAGCTCTGTTAGGGTAGTCTTGCCATTGGACAAAATGGTTTTAAAAGGATCTTCATCAAAAATAATCGTTGTGTGTTGCCATTCCTTATAATGCAATGCCTTATGATGCGTAGTAAGCACAGTGGCATTAGAACTATAACAAGCTGACATATTAACGTTGTAGCGCTTAACTGTATCGTTTGTAGCTGACAACTCACCCAACAATCTATTAGCGGCTGAGTAAGCACCTATACGGTAAAGACTGTCTAGCTTCTTTTGGATCTCTGTAGGTAAACATTTAGTGTCAGGTGTCAGTTTATGCTCTACTCTCATTCTGGTTGACACTTCATCTTTTAGAGCGTGATCTGGAAAAGCTAGAAGCACGTTTTCTAGATAAGTGCATAGTTCCGTCTTACCTATCGCAGTAGCAACCCTGAAAACATGGATATTAGTATCTGGTGTTGTAACTACATCATTGAACTTGTCTGTAAACTCTCCTCTAACTTCATCTACAGGTTTACCTTGATAAGCCTCTACTCTTAAAACTTGTCTCAATGGTGTTAGTAGATTTACATGAATCCAGTCTTGAGAATAAGGTGAAAAATACTCTAGATCGACAGGTGTATAACCATAATGCTTTCCATAGTGTTTAATCACTGTAGGCAGTACTTGTAACCTATGTAGAAAGTTTGGGTTGTCTTGTAAAGCCTGTTGAAACTCAACTGTATCTTTGTAGATTTCCACCATAGCTTGCAAAGACTCCTCATATCTTTTTTGCCCTCCCTTAATCAATACCAGATTAGTAACTAGACCTCGATAGATATGGTAAGGAAGCCATTTACCTGTTATCAAATCATCTAGAACCTGTATATGTTTCCTAAGCTGATCTAGATCGATTTGTCTCAACTGTGGTTTTGTGTGATTTCCGATATCTTCTATATTATTTATATAGGACTTACCAGATTCCACACAACTTCTGTCATAGCGTATTAGATCTTGACTGTAATGATTGGGATCTCTTTTTGTAGAGAGAAAGTCAGTAGCTGCATCTACACACATGATGAAAGATTCATACTTGTGTCCATAGAATAAAGATTGAGTATCGACATTATCAGCGTATTTTTGCGACATAGTTTTTTTGTTGTTAGTGATATTAAGGAAGAGCAAAGCTGAACATCATTTGTAAAAAATTGATGTCCTGTGGATATATTCAGTTGATCGGCAAAAAACTCGAAAGTTTATCTACTATCAAATGAAACTTGTTGAGACAAATAGCCCTACAGCCCTATTTCATAGCTGCTCTATTGGTTGGTATTTGCTAAAAAATTGTGTTAACTTGAGCTACATAGAAAGAGAACAAAGTGACATCAGTTCCACACTTTTTCTTCTACGGTCAAGTGTCTGGTAAGTAAACACCAGAGTTATTTGTTTAAAAAATTTCCTAAAATGCTTAATCCGCTTTAGAGCAAGCCGTGTAGCGTGTTGACTACAACTTAGGTGACAGGCTACATAGACCTGTCCTATAGATAAGGAGAAGCGTTTTCTCTATCTTCTCTTAGGGCTTCACTTTGCCGCCTTTCAGTAAAAAAATAATACCAATCCTAATCTTTACTATCAATGCGTAAGAACCGATCATGATAGGGTGAAAACCGACCATTGATTTTATATTCTGTGTTTTTTTAGTGCGCGGTAAAATTAGAAGACTCACCAGAATCAATTTAGTGAGCCTTGCTGTTAATGATTTAACTAGATACCGTAATCAGGGAGTTTAACTTCATCTACAAATCTTGCGTAATGCCTTGCTGCCATAGTGACATCTGTATGTCTCGCAAGTTTAGAAGCTGCTAATAGACCTTGCTGAGTTGCAACAAAGCTTAAAGCTGTATGCTTCATCTGATAGGGGTAGCGGTACTCAATATCAAGATTAGTCAAAACCAGTTTCCAAGTATCTCTAAAACTAGCTGTGCTGATATAGTCGCCGCGATGTCCTTTAAATACCCAGTCAGTAGGACTAGCATCGATAGGCTTGTGAGTGAGTAGCAAATCGTATAAAAGATCGTTCATAGGGACAAAACCGATAGCACCCGTTTTAGTGCTTTTCAGAACCTTTTTAGAAGCATTTGGACTAGATGCTAGATCACGCCCTAACGCTTGTTCAATCAAGATCCTGCGGTTTGCAAAGTCAACGTGTTTCCACTGCAAAGCAATAGCCTCACCAAGTCTACAACCAGTCACAAACTGAAATTTGATAAAGGGGACATAGTGAGAGTGAGAAAAATGAGAGGATTTATGGACAAACCGATCTGACTGAAAAGCTTCAATAATTGCTGCTATCTCATCTCTAGAAAAAGGATTAGCATGATCGTTTCTCTCACTCTTTTTCGTTTTTACTGATTCATAGGGATTTTTCCCTGATACCAGATCATTGTTTATAGCCCAATCTAGACAAGCTTTGAGCATCGATTTACGCTCATTAAATGTACGTCCTGAAAGACCATCTCTCAGAGAATCAAACCACTTCACATCCTGAGCTTTAGGGTTGCCACTACTCAAAATCATCTGTCTACAGCAATGGTAATGATTGTTTAAAGTGGCTTGAGATAAACCTAGAGTCGTTACCCATTTGTCCCAAATGTTTAGCAAGGATAGATTAAGCTTGTCAGCTTTACGCTCAGTTGCAATAGTCCTAGCGATCATTTGTTGCCGATCTTCTGAGCTAGGAAAATAAAACAGCTTTACTGATTCGTTATCAGTAAAAGGAAAATTATTGGATTTACGATCTGACTTGATGCGTAACTCAGTTTGTTTAACTTGCTGTAATTGCTTAGCATCGCTAAAATCGCCTAAGCCGCTTAATACAAACCTTTTCTTTCTATGTTCAAACGAGATTGCAATAGTCCCGTTATTGTCAAAAACCGTCATCCGTCTCTCCAAGGGCTAGGAGAGTGACAAACCGTTTTATTGCGGGTTTTATTGTGGATTTCTAGCCTAATTGGTAATTGGTCTAGCAAAATATTACCTGTCAGAATGCATACCTCACTTGGTTAGAGCGGCATGGGGACTGAGAGGGTTTATTAACAATGGACACAACTGGACTCGAACCAGTGACCCCCACGATGTCAACGTGGTGCTCTAACCAACTGAGCTATGCGTCCTTGACGGTCTTATAATTTAACACAACTAACCGAGGTCTTGTCAATCACTTTAACTAAAAAAGTAATACCACAAACCACGGGATTAATTCGCGGCGAGGATTTTTAAACTATGCCCCATCAACTAAACCTGATTTTTTATACCAAAACCGACTGCTGCCTCTGTGAAGCCTTATACGAAAAATTACAACAAGTCGCCGATCTGGGCTTTCACCTCGAAACCAGAGATATTAGCCAATCCCCCGAATGGTGGGACAAATATCAATATGAAGTACCTGTACTCTATGCCATAGTCGATGACCAGCCTGCTATTTTATTACCCAGACTTTCCCCTAGGGCAAAAACACCGCAATTACGGCAAATGCTGAGTAAATATATTGCCCCTTAAATTTTAGATCTAAGCCGATGATGAGATTTGAACTCACGACCGCTCGATTACGAATCGAGTGCTCTACCCCTGAGCTACATCGGCAAACTTGATCAAGTCCCTAACCTTACAGATTAGAACCTCAAAACACCAAAAACTTAAGTCAAACTAACCGAGGTTAATTTCTCAAGCATTTCTGACTATAACACAAAACGTCAGCCAAATTACTAACCGATCCTAATAATCTATCGAGATATTTGCTGATCATCGCCTAAGCACAAAACCGATCTAAAACCGAGATCCCCAAGACGTATAAACCTACACTTGCCAATGATCCCGCAGCAACCGAAAATATTAATAGTTTCAAGCAAACTTTAAAAAATAACCCCTACAAGTCAATATACTTATGAAGGATGTACTGGCAATCATCTTAGGCGGCGGGCAGGGTACAAGATTGTATCCTCTAACAAAAAGACGTGCCAAACCAGCCGTTCCAGTTGCCGGCAAGTACCGTCTGATCGATATTCCTGTAAGCAACTGTATTAATTCTGGCATTGAGAAGATCTACATCCTGACTCAATTTAACTCTGCCTCTCTCAATCGCCACGTTAACCAAGCCTATCGCCCCGCATCTTATTCCGAGGGGTTTGTCGAAATTCTCGCTGCACAACAAACTCCCGAAAGCCCAGAATGGTTCCAAGGTACAGCAGATGCTGTCCGACGCTATTCTTGGTTGTTTGATTCGTGGACTGTCAATGAATACCTCATCCTGTCCGGGGATCACCTCTATCGCATGGACTATCAAAAGTTCATCGATCATCACCGCAAAACCAATGCTGATATCACCTTGTCGGTATTGCCTGTGGATCAAAAGAAAGCCTCATCTTTTGGCTTGCTAAAAATTGACGATACCGGTCGGGTGATCAACTTCAAAGAAAAGCCCAAGGGTGAAGCTCTAGACTCGATGCGGGTGGATACCACTTGCTTAGGGTTAGATGCTGAATCGGCGAAATACAATCCGTTTATTGCTTCGATGGGGATCTATGTCTTCAAGAAGGAAGCCATGATTAAGCTCCTGGGCGATAACCCCGAACATACGGATTTTGGTAAGGAAATTATTCCCCAAGCCATTGATAAATGCAATGTGCAGGCTTATCTATACAACGGTTATTGGGAAGATATTGGGACGATTGAGTCTTTCTATCAGGCTAATTTGGATCTGACACGCCACCCCGAGCCAGCATTTAACTTGTATGACTCTAGTGCGCCGATTTTCACTAGAGCCAGATATTTGCCCCCCAGCAAAGTTCATGATTGCAACATTAAGGACTCGATCATTGGCGAAGGCTGTACCCTAACCCAAGCCAACATCACTAACTCCATCGTGGGGATTCGGATGCGGATTGATGCCAATTGCACCATCGAAGACACCCTAATGATGGGCTGTGACGACTATTCCACCCCCAACGAGCGAGCCAACGATATTGCAGCAGGTCGTGTGCCGATGGGGATTGGTGAAAATACGATTATTCGCCGCGCCATCATTGATAAAAATGTTCGCATTGGTAACAATGTGCAGATTATCAATAAAGATCATGTGCAAGATGCCAATCACGAAGATAAAGGCTATTGCATCTGTAATGGCATTGTCGTAGTGGTCAAAGAAGCGGTGATTCCTGACAATACGGTGATTTAGCATTGACGCTAACCATCATTTGTAGTGCTAATGGGTTGGTTAACTCATGGATTTTCCCAAAAGTTATTACCATCTAAATATCATCTAAATACAATCGAGAATTAATTTTGGATTAATTTTGTTTTAAGGGGCAGTCACACAATTGGCTGTCCCTTTATTTATTTTTATTATTTATTTTTATTTCTTTGATCTTTTTTAAGGATTTTTTATTAGATTGCGTAGGCAATTGGGGACTTTTGGATTACTATGTCAGGCAATCGGATTGGGTAAAACTGTAACAATGGACGAAACTGCGATTAGCAATGCCGTGCAACAAGCACTCAACGCCTATAGCGTCAGGAGTCAAGTAAAGCGTCGGGGAACAGAACTGCATGTTTTGCTCAAACGCAGTGAAGGCCATGACGTAGACTATGCCCATCTCTATGATGTAATTGGCAAAACCGTCGAGAAATTGCCCCTCGAGAATACCAACAATTTGATGGTATATGGCATGGTGGATGGCACGAAAAAGCCGGAATGGGAGCGCGGCGGCATCTTACACATTGCCTTGCCTGAAATTGAGCTAGAAATTGATGACATGGCTGATATTAATGACATTGACATCAGCGGCTTAGATCAAAATAAACCCCTCGCAGATCTTGACAGTGACTTTATGGGCGTACCCCAAGATTTTGATGCAGCTATGGGGGGTGATAGATTTAGTCCTACTACCAGTGGGGATGTGGGCTGGCAGGTGGAAGGTAAAGAGTCAGGCTTCTTTAATTTGAGTAATCCCAATGATGAGCTAACCCCTTTACCGACTCTGCGCGTCACAGCCAATACTGGCAATAGCAATGATTTACCCATGCCACCTTTACCAGTGCCGCCCGCTGTCCATAAATCATTTATCTCTGCCCATGACGATACTTCAGGCAGTGGTGCGACTACTTTAGGCACGGCGGCTCATCATCCGCCATCACCGCCCCCTAGCTTTGATTTCATGGATGATTTGGGTGATCCCAATGCCATGACTGAATTTGTGACCCCGGCTCAAGTCTCATCACCGCCAAGCCAAGAAGTACCAGGGAATGACGGTGGCAATGCAAATAATCCATCTATCCCCACCACCGAAATTATGACCACAGATGCTGGCAATGGCACCAAGAAAAAAAGCAATCTAGCCATCCTGAGCCTAGCTGGGGGTGTGATCGGTTTAGGCTTAATCGCTGGCGGTTGGTATGCTTGGGACATTTCCAATCAGAGCCAGAAAATTGCGGAGGTTACTGATACTGTGTCGAAGCTGCCTCCCGAAAATGCCCGCACCAAACCTGAAGTCCAAAAAACGGTGCGCGAAAAACTCAATAATGCCATTGTCAGCCTAGAGTCGATTCCTGATCGTCCGGGCTATCCCTACCCTGAAGCCCAAACTAAGATCGCTAGCTTTAAGCAACAAATCAAAAAAATCGACACCCCTGATCCCCTAGTGCAAGCTAAAGCTTTGGCTAAAGAAGCTAGTGTGCTAGTCCAAAATGGGCCTCACCCCGTGAAACTTTGGCAAAATGCCCAAAGCAAATGGCAACAGTCCGTCACGCTTTTAGGGAAAGTATCCAAGGATGCCCCTAACTATGCCGAGTCCCAAGAGACACTGAAAAAATATCGCAGTAATTTGAGCCAAGTTACGACCCAACTGCAACGCCAACAAAAAGTTGAGGCCTTACGCAAAGAAGTCAGCCCCAATGTTTTAACCGAATTGAAGCAGCTTAAAGCCAAGGGCACGCCCAAGGCAGAATTTTTAGCTAGTTGCACGGGGCGGCTCAATAGTACTTTTACCACCAGAGATGCCCAGCAGGTGGGGCTAAAAACCGTCAAGCAATTAACTAGTCAGCTTTGTGTGGCTTTGGACGAGTAAACCTATTTTGTAGTCATCCTCAGAAATACCTAGACTATGGGGCCACAATTCTCTATAGTTTGAGATGATTTTGGGTTAATCATGGGCAGTGAAATGTGCTTCAGTTGGTCTGCAATCTAGGCTGCAATCATTGCAAAATATTTCATGGCCATAGTTAGCCCCCTAAGTTAAAAAGTTAAATTGATGGATATTGCTAAGCTTTTTGTTGATGGTGGGGTGGTTATGTACCCACTGGCTTTGTTTTCTGTGGCTGCTACGGCCCTAATTATTGAAAGAATCAGATTTTGGACAGCAATCAAACAAAAACAAAGGCGTTTTGTGCGCGAAATTTTACGGATTTATCGCCAAGATGCTGATGCGGCGATCCATCAATTGCAAACCCATTTACATTTTCCCATCGCGCGAATTTTTTTAGCTGCCCTTGAATTAGATCGCCCCAATGCGGAAGAATTTCGCCTTGCTCTGGAGAGTGAAGCCCAAGCGGAATTACCCATCCTAAAACGCTTTAATACTATCTTTGAAACTATTATTAGTCTGTCGCCTTTGCTAGGTTTATTAGGGACAGTTTTGGGGTTAATTCAATCATTTGGTTCACTGACTTTAGGTGATGTTGGTACAACCCGCACCGCTAATGTGACAGCGGGGATTAGTGAGGCTTTAGTTTCCACCGCCACTGGTTTGATCGTGGCAATTTTCACCCTCTTGTTTGCGAATATATTTCGGGGTTGCTACCAAGAAGAAATTGCTTTAATTCAGGAATACGGCGGACAATTAGAGTTGCTTTACCGTCGCTATTATGCAAATAGTTTTACTCCTAATAACTCTGACGTAAATTAAACTCTTTATATCAGTTCTTAATGACTAATTATTAATGATCAATCTCGCCAAAATTTCTACTAAATAACTATGCGCTTACCAGAAGAACCAGAAGGTCAATTTGAAATTAACATCGTGCCAATGATTGATGTGGTATTTGCAATTTTGACATTTTTTATTACGGCAACTTTATTACTCAATCGCAGTGAGGGTTTAAATGTAAATTTGCCCCAAGCCGCCACCACCAAAAATCAAACCCAAACCCGCATTGTGGTTTCTCTCAAAGCCAATGGCGACTTATTTTTAAATCAAAAACCCGTAGTTGCAGATCAGCTTAAACCCGCTGTAAAAACACTGATGCAACAAACCGGCCAAAATACCGTGATTTTGCAAGCCGATGAGGCTGTAACCCACGGTAAAGTTGTTACAGTTATGGATTATTTACGTCAAGTGGAAGGGGCGAAGTTGGCGATCGCAGCGAAACACTCAACTTAATCAGCGAAAATGTAGGTTGGGTTGCACCAGCAAACCTAACAAAACCATGAATTAAACTTGGGTTAATGGGAATAGCAAAAAGCTGATTAGGGGTGTTAGGGTTGGGTTTCATACCTCAACCCAACCTACGGCTACTCGACAAATTACCGCTCAAATTACTTGTCTACACTGACCACCAAAGCCGAGCCATCCGTAGCCGCTTTGACACCCTCAGGTAGCACAATTTCATTAATGTGAACGCCCTTGCCAATTTCCAAATGAGTCACATCAACATCCAAATGCTCAGGCACATTGTCAGGGTGACAGAAAACACGCAAAGAATTCATCAACACATCCAAAGAGCCACCCATTTTCACACCCACTGAAGTACCCACAAACCGCAAAGGCACTTCCACAGCAATTTTTGATTGGCTCGCAATGGAGAAGAAACTCAAGTGATAAACAGCATTTTTGTAAGGGTGGTGCTGCACTTCGCGCAATAGGGTTTTGCCGCTAAAACTGCCACCTTCTACGTTTAACTCGATCAAAGAGTTATTGATGACGGCTTTGCGTAACAACTGCGTTACTTCTAGGGTGTCTAGTTCAATAGAAGTGGCTTCACCACCGTTGTGACCATACACCGAACCAGGGATCTTGCCACTACGACGCAGGGCACGGGGATTCAGGTCAGTAGAACGTACTTTGGCGTTAATGGTTAATTGCATAGGAATTTATAACTGTATTTTTGAGGGTATTTTTGAAGATGTTTTTTAACTTGCTTCGTTTGGTGCAGGGGGAAGAGACAAGCTGCGGGCTTAGCCAATTCATCATCGATTAACTAATCATCAATTGCCCAATTAAGTCACTAAAAATTAGGTGATTTAGTTGGTAATTTAGGCAATCTGTGACTAGTTGATTTACCTATCGTCCAAGCAGATTAGGGCGTTAAGCATTTAACAAACCACGCTTAGGCCCATGAATCGGATCTTCGACAATAATAGTTTGACCACGACTCGCCCCAAGGGAAATAATCGCAATGGGAATTTCCAGCAAATCAGCCAAAAACTTCAGATAATTGCGAGCCGCTTCGGGCAAATCTGCCACGGTTTTACATTCGCTAGTGGGAGTTTGCCAGCCAGGTAAGGTTTCATAAATGGGCGTGACCTTGGCAAAAATTTGCGAGTTAGTGGGAAACTCTCGCACCACTTCGCCATTGAGATCATAGGCAACGCACACCTTAATCTGATCCATTTCGTCTAACACGTCCAACTTAGTCAACGCTAAACAGTCCAAACCATTGATCCGCACTGCATAGCGCCCAATTACGCCATCAAACCAACCACAACGCCGTTGCCGACCCGTGGTAGTGCCAAATTCAGCCCCACGCTTACATAGAGTATCACCTACTTCATCATGGAGTTCCGTTGGGAAAGGACCTTCGCCGACTCTGGTGGTATAAGCCTTAGCCACACCAATGATGCGATCAATCATTGTAGGGCCAACACCGGCCCCAATGCACGCCCCCCCAGCCACAGGATTGGAGGAAGTCACATAAGGGTAAGTGCCATGATCGAGATCCAACAGTGTACCTTGGGCCCCTTCAAACAAAATATTGCGCCGCTGCCTAATGGCTTGGTCAATTTTGAGGGAGGTGTCTACTACATGGGATCGCAGCCGTTCCGCATAGCCTTGGTACTCCTCAATAATTGCCTGTGGGTCAAGGGGGGGCAAATTGTAGAGCTTATCTAAAATGATATTTTTCTGCTCAATGGCCCAACGCAACTTCTTCGGCATATACTCCCGATCTAGCAGATCGATGATGCGTATACCCATGCGTTCGGACTTGTCGGCATAGGTGGGGCCAATGCCGCGCCCAGTGGTACCAATTTTATGTTCGGCCCGTTGGGCTTCTGCCGCTTTGTCTAGCACGCGATGATAGGGCATCGTGACATGGGCAGTTTCGGAGATAAACAAATTATCCGTCGATACCCCCAAGGCATTGACGCGATCCATTTCTTCGATCAAAATACCCGGATCGATCACCGTACCGTTAGCGATGATACATTCCGTTTTGGGGTAGAGGATTCCTGAGGGAATGAGGTGTAGTTTGAAGGTTTGGTCGTTGACAACCACGGTATGTCCAGCATTATTACCGCCTTGATACCGCACAACAACGTCCGCTGAGCGACTTAACAAGTCAGTGATTTTGCCTTTACCTTCGTCACCCCACTGCGCCCCGATGACAATTACATTAGCCAAGAGTTCAGACTCTCAATAAAATCTCACAAATAATCAGTATCTCTAATCTATGGTCTGGTTGTCAACTGTTTATGAGGATTTGTTAGAAAATAATTACTCCCCCTGCCCCCACCTTAGAAAGGGGGGGTGAGATCTTTTAGCTTTTCCCCTTAATTTAAGGGAGACAACCAAATTCTTCCCCTTTTTAAGGGGGATGGAGGGGGATCGGCTAATAGATCAGGTTAAAATCGCAGCAGTAAGAGCAGTAACTGTATTAATGCAGAGCTAAATCTATGCCCCGTTACCCAGGAATTTCTAGCGAAGCTTTTCGTCACCCCCTCGATCACCAAGCCGAGCAAGCTTTACGCAGTGTGCCGGGCTTTGATCTGGTGGCAAGTAAGTTTGTCGAGTTTATCTATGAACGGCCGCAAATTATTTACAACATGGGCAACACCATTGAGGTTGGGCCGCGCCAATATGCCACTTTGTATCGTCTATTTCGGGAAGCGGTGGCAGCCCTTGACGTAACCCCAGAGCCAGCCCTATTTGTGGCTCAGAATCCCATGGTAAACGCTTATTCTTTGGGCAAAGAGCAGCCTTATTTAGTGGTTAATTCTGGCTTGCTCGATGCGCTCACTGAAAGCGAAATCCAAGCGGTTCTAGCCCATGAGTTGGGTCATATCAAATGCGGTCACACGGTCTTAATTCAGATGGCCATGTGGGCGATGAATGTGGTCACTGCTTTAAGTGAAATGACCTTTGGTTTGGGTGGCATTGTCAGCAGTGGCTTGATTTATGCTTTTTTTGAGTGGCGGCGCAAGGCGGAGTTGTCAGCGGATCGGGCGGCATTGTTGGGGACTGATGATCTTAACGTGGTGCTCAGCAGCATGATGAAAATCTCCGGCGGCAGTACGACCATGCAGCACGAACTCAGTGTGGCGGAATTTATCAAGCAATCCGAGCGTTACCATGCCCTCGACAAAGATAACCTCAATCAAATTTATAAATTTTTGTTGTATAACGGCTATGGTTCAGGGGCTATGCTGACCCATCCTTTCCCCGTAGAGCGGGTCAGTTACATTCGCGAGTGGGCCGCCGGAGATGGCTATGCTCAAATTAAGAATGGCATCTATAAACGGGAAAATGCTACGGGCGCAGTAGATGTGGAAGTGCCCGAGCCAGAAAGCAATGTCAGTGAAGCGGAAAAGCTTCGTCGTGACATCGAAAATCTTCAGGCGGAAATTAATCGCTTGAAACGTCAAAATTAAGTGAGCCAACTTTTAGAAAGTAACTTTTAGGGAGCAAACCTTGGTGGGGCGGGCATCTTGCCTGCTAACAATACATTCCATCTAGAACCAAGGTATTACCCACTCACCTTACGCAGATAGAAAACCAGCCCTCATCCCCCAGCCCCTTCTCCCAGAGCGGGAGAAGGGGAGCAAGAGCCATTTTTAGCTTTTTCCTTGTTCCCCTCTCCGAAAAAGGGAGAGGGGCTAGGGGTGAGGGTCTTATAACCTTCTGCGTAAGATGAG
>JBAXSK010000086.1:0-14343 GCA_037130765.1 Pseudanabaena sp. ELA607 | reverse complement strand
CCCTTTATGCAAAGATCTCTAGGTGTTGCATTTCATCCTTGAATTGGCGCTCTTTCACCTTCATCTCTATTTTTACCTCTTCTTTCACTCCATTAATTTTTTGTCCTGTACTTAGATGTATTCATGAAAAAATCTGTTATTATAATCTGTTTTTTGTTAACGATTCTGACGATATCCATAAGAATCAATATATGGCTTTATCATAATAATTATCAACAATATATAAAAATTCAATCTCTAAGACTAGATCCTTACGAATTAAAAAGATATCAAATGATATCTGATATACCCAATAATAAAGATAAACCACTAGTAGTATTTTTAGGGGATTCGCGAGCAGAAGCTTGGTCTAGTCCTTCAAATACTCCATTTGTATTTGTTAACAGAGGCATTAGTGGGCAAACCACAGAGCAAATACTCGGTAGGACATCAACGCATCTAAACGTTTTATCTCCCAGTATTGTGATAATCCAAGCTGGTATAAATGATCTTAGAAACATTCCTAATTTTGCTTTGAATTCACGGGATATTATTATGAACTGTAAACAAAATATCCAGAAAATAGTTAATGAAATTAAAAATAAATCAACATCAACTATTATTTTAACAACTATTTTTCCTGTTGGCGAACCGCCAATTCATATCAAGCCTTACTGGTCATCTGATGTTGATAAATCTATTGTTGAAGTAAATCAATTTATAAGCTCTTTAAAAAGTGATAGAGTTATTATTTTTGATGCTTACTCAATTTTAAGTGATAATAATCAAATTATAAACTCTAAGTATAGCCAAGATTACTTACACTTGAATGGTGCTGGCTATGCAGAACTCAATAAAGAATTGTTGCGAATCCTTAGTCTTCAGATTTGATAGGTTTAGAATAAAGTTCTTGTGATATATCTCTATTAATAATTGATATTCATCATAAATAGAGTTAAGTAAATTAATAATTTGTGAGCATTATTGAAATGACGAAAAATATGGACTCACCTCGGTTAGAATGGCTTGATATGTTAAGAATACTCTGTGCAATTGAGATTGCAGGGCATCATTGGCTTAGAGCCTGTATGCATATTAATATATTTTCTAATAGTAATCTGCCAAGTTTATTCCGTAATTTTTTGTGGAGCTATAAGGATAATAATGCAGGACTAGTCCTTATCAACTCTTTTCCTAAGTATTTGATTTTAGATAATCAAAATAATTTTGCGGCATTTTTAACTAATTTAATGGGTTTTTTGTTTGGTTTTGGGTGAGAAGCTTTACACGTATTTATTTTTATAAGTGGATTTTCTCTAAGTCTCAGACTTGTAGAACCTTATAACAATTCACTTAATTACTGGTTCAATTGGTATAAAAAGAAAATTAAGCGAATAATATTACCGTATTATTTTACAGCTTTCATATTATTTACAGGTTTTTTATTGATTTATATAACTGTAAATATGATTAACTTTCCTTTGTTTGAACCAGTAAAAATACAATTACAGGATAAGATTGGGAAAAACTGGATTGAGATATTAGTTGGTCATGTTTTTCTAGTTAATCCGTGGGCATCAGGATGGGCTAATAATTTTATCTCTTCAGCTTGGTGGTTTATTCCACCCCTGTTAGTTGCTTATATAGCTTTTCCTATATATTTTAAAGTGTTGACAAAATTTGGTGGTAAGTTTCTTCTGTCGATAACTTTGCTTATTTCAGTTGGTTCGTATTATTTATCCAAAAATTTAGGGCTAAATGAAAACCATTGGCACTATATAATTTTGTTTGAATCTTTTAATTTTGCTTTAGGTATTTTCTTAGGTCACTACTACACTAATTACCAAGATAAACAACATTTACAAAAAATTCTTTTTCGTCCTATTTCACTCATATTAGGTTTGGTCTTGGTTGTGGCTGGCAATATGATGAATTGGTTTTCTTATCTTTATCCGTGGAGTAGCTTACTTTTTACGTTTGGTTTATTTGTATTAGGCTCAAACTTAGCTAATTTCATGCTTAGAGTTCCGTTTGTAAAGAGATTAAAAAACTGTGATTCATATATTTTTTATCTAATCCATCAGTTAATAGCGTACTTCTTTGCCCTATGTTTAAATTATGTATTAAGAGGTTATACGCCATTTTTTGGTGGGATAATTTATATCTTAACCGTTATTTTTGCAGCCTCATTTTTCGTGAAATTTTATGATGGTACTACTAAATTTATAAGTTCACGTTTAAGACCTAAAGTAAACTAATACCTAAAATAAATATTAGGCAGAAAGTCATCGTACTAGTAAGCGAATCATGGCACCATAAAGCATAGCTTCACTCAGAAGTTTTGACAGATAGAAAGAGAAAAAAAAGGGAGTAAAAAATGATATTTTACTCCCATAAAACATAAAAACAATTAATTTATGGTAGCTTCATTTTCTAACATCGTCAAGTCAATATTATAAGGAATTACCGACAAATGACTATCCAGTATTGAAGAGTCGATTATTTTTGAAATATGGTTAAGCTTTATATTAGACAGCAGTTTAACCAGCATGAGAGATTTATTTTATAAGATATCAAATCGATTCTATAAATTAAAGCGAGCAAATCTTATTTCAGTAATTCAGTTTAATTAGAGAGTTGCAGAAGTTCTATAACAGACCAATCCCATGCCCTAATAACTTGAATAATAACTAGACCAATAACTTTTAATTTAAGAACTTCCGACGGATGGGAGCGGTAAAAAGTTCAAAAAACATCAACTATGAGGGCAGGGGGATTGCCGAACTAATTACTGCTGTTCTATCGGGTAATTTACCGATAATATTTTGTAAAATCAAGATAGATTCTCCTGACACTATAGCTATGAAGGACTGGAAAAACGGCAAGATTCGTACTAAACAGTTTCTGGTATACATTGCAGTACTGTTAGTTGGTACTTTTATGGGTGCTTGGGCGGTAACTTCGGGGTTACGGACGGCTAATTTACCCAATGCCACGCCGCAAATTTCACAAATGGCAACCATTGGTATTGCCCAAAATCAAGACAGCGGCGATCCGAATAAAAATAAAGCCATACCCGTACCGCGTAATTTTGTGGTCGAAGCAGTAAACCGTACTGGCCCCGCTGTGGTACGGATCAATGCCTCACGCACAGTCACTAGTGGCGGTGATGTACCAGATATTTTTGCCGATGATCCGATTTTTCGGCAATTTTTTGGTGAACAACAACGGCGGCAACCCCGAGAGCGCACCGAAAGAGGTACTGGTTCCGGTTTTATCATCAACAAAAATGGTGATGTCATTACTAATGCCCATGTGGTCAGCGGTGCGGATAAAGTAACTGTGGTTTTAAAAGACGGGCGCAGTTTAGAAGGTAAAGTCTTAGGCGCAGATCAACTCACAGATATTGCTGTGGTCAAGATTACGAGCGAAAATTTGCCCGTAGTGACCATTGGCACTTCTCAGGCGCTGCAACCGGGCGATTGGGCAATCGCCATTGGCAATCCTTTAGGGCTAGATAATACAGTAACTTCCGGCATTATCAGCGCTCTGGGACGTAATAGCAGTGCTATTGGCGTATCCGACAAGCGGGTGAGTTTTATTCAAACCGATGCTGCTATTAATCCTGGTAATTCCGGCGGCCCATTACTCAATCAAAACGGCGATGTCATTGGGGTTAATACGGCAATTATCCAAGGGGCCCAAGGTTTAGGCTTTGCTATTCCCATTGAAACTGCGCAACGCATTGCCGATCAATTAATCAAAACTGGTAAGGTAAACCGCGCCTATCTCGGCATTCAAATGGTGACCTTAGATGACCGTCTCAAACAACGGATCGGCCAAGATCCTGACGTGCCCTTTGAGGTCAGCGTTAATAAGGGAGTCTTGGTCACACGGGTGGTGGCAAATTCTCCTGCTGCTAGTGCTGGTCTAAAACAAGGCGATGTACTATTACGCGTTGATGGCAAATCTGTAGATACTGCCGATGGCGTAACTCAGCTAGTCGAAGGTAAATCCGCCGGTGACAAGGTAAAAATTGATCTCAAACGGGGTAAACAAGATCTCAGTTTGACCGTGGAAGCTGGGCAATTCCCACAAACCCGCGCCGAATAGTGCATGAGTGATTCAATCAGGGGCATGATGCATTAGTCATCTTGTCTCTGAGTTGATCAGATTAGATCAGTTTCACAATACAAATTCACCATTAAAAGTATTTAAAAGTCTTTCTTGTCATTGCATAAGAGAGACTTTTTTAATTTTTCTGCGATTTACGCCAATTCAGCACATCAAAATTATATTGATTAATCTCACATCCCATACAAGTTAAGGGTTAAATTTAACTAATCGGCAAATTAATCATAAGCAAATCAATAGCCTACAAAAGACCAATCATTTAGTTATAGATTGAGCTAAAAGTTCGATTTGTCTTCACCAAGTCTGATGATAAATAATTATGATGCTCCAAGAAATTGCTCAGCATAGCCCAGCATAATTCGATTGAAATTGATTGTGAGCATAAGTGAGCAAATCGGCTGATTAATCTCTAAGTTAAGATTAATGAATTAACTCGTTAAATATCAGATAATCTTACTGATGAAGTTTAAGAATGGGGCGTTATCATCAAATTTAACTCTTAACTCAACCCTAATATTACATAGATTAAGTCTCACCATAAATTAATTAGCCATTTAATTATTTGTAATCAACTTGAAATTAGCTCTAGTCAATAAATTTAGAGTATATCTCTCTATCCTTGAGATAAGATTCCACTGGCTAAGTAAGCTAAATAGCTCATAAATAATGGGGTGATTCAGCAAATTATTTATCGCTTAATCTGCGCCAAAATGCTGATTATAATTGGCATCTTTACTAATTTAAAATCGTCTGTGCTTTAGTAAGGTAGGGCTAATACAATTATTATTGTGCTGATGGCTCATCCCATCAATTATTATGTTCCAACAAAAGCAGTGGTTAATTAAGTGTGGTCAATTGTGTAAGAAGCACAACCAAAAGTTAGTGATTAGTTTAATCACGCTTTCGGTTTCTTTTGGTGTGACTACGGTGCGTAACATTGCTTGGTTAGAACAAGGGGAATTACGTTTTTTTGACCTATGGACGCGCACTCGCCCTGCGGAAAAAGCAGATGATCGCATTGTGCTGGTAGAAATTGGTGAAAACGACATTCAAGAGCAAAAACAATGGCCCTGGTCAGATCGGATGTTCGCTAAATTAATTAATCAGATCAGCCAAGGTAAGCCCACGGTCATTGGCATTGATAAATATTTTGATCTGCCTGTGCCGACTAATGATCCTGAAGGTAGACAGGAACTGGTTAACGCTGTCAAAAATGCCAATAATGTGGTCAATGCCACTTTAGAATCTGTCAAAAAAGGGAAAGCTGGTGTCGCTTTAGCCAAAGATTTAGCGAACATCAGTATGGGAGGGTTTGTCAACCTGCAAACCGATGGAGGCAGTTTAATTGTTCGGCGCGTTATATTAGTGGGTAATGAAGCTTCCTTCGCTTTTACCATTGCCGATCAATACTTGGCGAAACATGGCAAAGCTCCCGATCAGCAAATTAAATTTGATCCAAAAACCATTACTTTTACCGCTGGCAATCAAGTTATTCCCCGCATTACCAAGAACTATGGGCCCTATCGTGGTGAAGATACTTCCGCCTATCAAACCATGTTGCTTTATCGTGGCAAGCCCTACAGCTTTGAACGGGTATCTGCCTCAGCATTACTCAATGGCACGGTTAACCCCCAAGTGTTTACCAATCGCATCGTATTAGTTGGTGTGATGACGGAAAGCGTGCCGGATCGTCTGCCTACGCCCTATAGTGAATCAGGCGAAGTCATGTATGGCGTAGAAATTCATGCCAACATTATCAGTCAATTAGTCGCAGCCAGTTTGGATCAACGCCCTTTCATTCGCGTTCTATCCGAAAATCACGAAGTCATCTGGATTGTCCTATGGACTATTTTAGGCGGTCTCATTGCCGGAAGCTTCCAAAATGCCGCGAAAAATATGATCATCCTCTTTTTGCTGAGCGGTCTTCTATTTGTCGCTGGTTGGGGCGGTTTTATCCTGGCGTGGTGGTTGCCCATATTGCCCTCGTTAATTGGACTAATCACCGCCAATGTTTTGGTGATGGCTTATAAATTAGCAGTACAGCAATCGGAACGAAAGTTACTCATGGGGTTATTTTCCCGCCATGTATCTAAGGAGTTAGTGAATATAATTTGGGATAATCGGGAACAGTTTATGCGAGACGGACGTATTGCCGGACAGGAGGTTTATGTCACGGTTTTATTTACGGATATGCGGAATTTTAGTACTGCTGCTGAAGCCCAACGTCCAGGGGAAACGCTCACTTGGTTAAATAATTATTTGGGAACCATTGCCACGGAAGTCTTAAATCATGGAGGCATGGTCGATAAATATATTGGGGATGCGGTGATGGCGGTTTTTGGTGTACCGATTCCCCATTATTCCGAAGCCGCTTTTGATAAAGATGCTCAAGATGCGGTCAATGCAGCGCTGGCGATCGCGCAGAAGTTAACCGAAATGAATAATCTTTGGGTTTCTCAGGGTTTGCCAGAAGTAGTTACGGGCATTGGAATTAATTCTGGTATTGTCATCGCCGGTAGTTTAGGCAGTGCGGAACGATTAGAATATTCCGTATTAGGGGATACAGTCAACATTGCCGCTCGATTAGAGAGTTTTAATAAAGAAGTTGATGGCGGGCCGCACCATATTTTGATTAGCGAAGAAACTTTGCAGCGACTGGATAATAAATTTAAAACAGAACACGTTGGTTCCTATGCTTTGAAAGGCAAAGTACAGGAAACTAATATCTATCGCGTGATGGATCAACAAACCCAACCCATGATGGAGATTCAGCCATCCAATGGGCATCAGGCGAATTTGACCCAGCCTAAATTGAGTTATGCCTTATCGCCCCAAGAAACCGTTGCTTCGGAATATGGTAATTAGGTCGCATTCCTAAACTTTTAAGCGATTTTTAGGACATAACTTGGCTAAAGGATGCAAATTATTAGGCCATAAAGCGACTTTTTGGGACAAAGGAGAAAGGTTTTGACTCAATGCTTTGATTTGATTACGGGATAAAGGAGAACGTTCGCAAAAAAAAGGACGCTGGGGACGCTGGGCAAAATAACCAAAAAATATGGCGGCGCGATCCTGCATTATCGGCGGCTTACCCCGATGATAATAGCTCGCTGTATCCACAAAAATTACAGTTCCCGCCTTACCAGTACAACTAGTCCGCCACGGTTGATTGATTTGACTCTTACTAGCTTGATCATGATTTTCCCGATTATTAAACTCATGACTAAACCTTTCGGGCCAGCGGCTTAATAATTCTGATTCCTTAAATACCTGAAATGGATAATCCACCTGTTCGCGCAAAAAATGATTCGCACTGGGAGTCATACATTCAAACGGACCGCCCAATTCATCCACATCATTGAGATAGATACCTATTTTAATCATCCGCCAATCTTCGCGATCACGATGCCACTTGCGCGGACCGGCATCCCTCCCATCGGCTAAACTGTAATAAAACGATAGGGCATCATAGGCGACCGGTAACTCTAAATACGCTTCTACAATTTTTAATAATCGTTCCTGCGCTCCCCACCAAAACAATGCTGGATAACGCATCAATTGGCTGGCATCACCAGTTAAAGTATGTTTTGTGGCATATTTCGGCATCTTAGCAAGAAGCGCTAATTCTGCGGCGATGGCTTGACCACTTTGCCAAAATTCCTTATTGAGGGGCAGATCTAGTTCCGCAAGATTCGTCACACAAATGCCATTCTGTCGCAGGGATGCCACAATTTGTGTATCTGCGGTGTTTAGATCAGATTCTATTTGACGAATTTGGGACTGATAGGCAATTAAACGCTTTTGATAGCGCGGATAGAGCATTTTTTGTGCGATCCAAGGATGGCTCGAAGCTGCCATCGCTAATTCAGAAGGGATACTCAGACCACGTTGCCGCAAAGCATCACCAACTAAACCGGCTTTCTCCTGCCATGACAGTGGTGGTAAAGGCTGTGGGATCTGAGGTATTGCATCGGTTGCTGGCTCAGATATTTGGGAATTCATGCCCATAAGTTACTTTTAGATAGTGACTATTACCAAGTATTTATCGAGTATGAGAAATGATGATTTAGCGGTGATTTAGGAAGTTTGTTGGGATTTTCTAAATCATTATTAAATTTTGCTTGGTTGTGGGAGACTTAACCCATATTATTATGAATAGTCGAAGCCTTAGTGAAAATATCTAAAATTCTGACAAATTAGTGTTGGCTGAATTAAGATTAATCCAACTAGGCTGAAATTTTAGCTCAACCTAATTAGTTTCTAGAGAATGATTAAGCTGTAATAAAGTTTCTCTGCCTAAGATAATTCATTGAGAAAGCCCCTGAAAAAATCTTTCCCAATTCAGAAAGCCATCAACAATGCTTTTAAACTGCTGTCAAATTATTCTAACACTCACAAGTGAGGATTTGTGATGATATATTCGGCTATGGCTGTGGGGTAGATCTGATGCTCGGCTTTTTGGATGCGTTGCTGGAGGGTGGTCACCGTGTCATCGGCTAAAACCGGTACGGCAGCTTGTTGGATAATTTGCCCACTATCAACTTCGAGGCTGACCACATGAACCGTGCAACCGGCTAGTTTGACACCATAATTTAAAGCTTGTTCCACAGCGTGCATACCGCGAAAACTAGGCAATAAACTAGGATGAATATTCAAAATCCGTTCGGGAAAGCCATCTAACAATACTTGAGTGACAATCCGCATCCAACCCGCCATCACCACTAGATCCACATTATATTGCCGCAATGTGCTAATTAGGGCATGATCAAGGGCTTCCCTTGGCGTAGCATCATTTTTAAATTGGCGATGATTGAGATAAACCGTTGGTAGTTGCAGTGTTTCCGCCCGCACTTTGACATAGGCATCGGATTCGTTATAGATCACCACGGCTATTTCTGCGGCTAGCTGTCCTTGATTAATTGCCTCGGCAATGGCTTGCATATTGCTACCACTACCCGATGCTAAAATCCCTAAGCGGATGGGACGTGCTAAAGTTCCTGAATTTGCCGCAGACACTATGTTGATCCTGAATCGATGCTGATTGATGGGCTAAATACCTCCAGTTAGTATAGCAAAACCTTGGCATGAACTAGCCCACCATCCTAGCCGCCACTGGCCACAATTCTGAATTGTGCTGCGTTTGCTAATATTCCTAAAATATCAACCTACTTTGCTGGCTTGACTTAACGTGAGTTCGATGTTAAAAACTAGCCCTCATCCCCTAACCCCTTCTACCAAAATTGGATCAGGGGAAGCAGAGGAATTTTTCTTATTCCCTCTCCCGTCTTGGGCTACGGTGTACACACAAGTCTAAATACCCCCTTTAATTCCCCCTTGCAAAGGGGGAAAACTGGAAATCTTGTTCCCTCCCCTTTGCAAGGGGAGGGCTAGGGAGGGGTAATTGATGAGATTTGCAAATTTCTGTAGTTGTGTGTACACGCTAGGTCTTGGGAGAGGGTTAGGGTGAGGGTCTGCTAAATCATCATCACCCAGAAATTACGGTAGAACTTCCACCACAGTATCTAGAGAGACAATCTCGAATAATTCCCGAATATCCTCGCCGTACATCCTCAGACAACCGTGGGAAGCCGCTTGCCCCACAGAATTCCGGTTGCTCGTGCCATGAAAACCCGCCCAGTTTTTGCCATCACTCCAAAAGCCAATCCAGCGATCACCGAGGGGATTATCAGGATCATTGCTAGGCACTACTTCCCCATTAAAGGGATTTTGCCACGCCGGATCTTTAATTAATTGTTGGACGCGGTGCGTGCCTTTGGGGGTTTCCCAGCCCGAACGCCCCACCGCAATGGGATAAGTTTTAATTGCAGCGGCTCCGGCATAGGCAGTCACGGTGCGGCGAAACAGATGTACCTCAAGGCGCGTAATTTTCACATTACGCAAATCAAGGCGTGATGGCACAGCGGGGGAAATATACACAGATGACATTTTCGTAGCCTGACGACGATCCACATAAATTTGATGCAGTAGCGCCAGTAAATCTCCCCTAGTGATGGCATTACCCAAATTAAGCTGCTGATGATTGGGAAAATTAACCATTAACTCCCGCTGTCGTAGCGCTGCCACACTGCCAATTGCTGAGCGCGGAATTGCCGCACTGTCTTGATAATCCGTCACCAAATTTAGACTATCCTCTAGGGAAGGAATCGGTAATTGTAACGCTTTAGCAATAGCCACAAATGCCTGTGCCCGCGTCACCGGAGCGTCCGGTAAAAAAGTCTGATCCGCGTAACCCGCCAGCCAACCTCTTTGCACCACGCTCTGAATTGCGTCATAGGCAGGATGACTTGATGACACATCACTAAACGCACTTTTTTTGCCTGTAAGGAAAGATGTTGATTGATTAACAAATATGACTTGTAAAAATCTAGCAAAGTCCCCACGAGATATAATTTGATTGGGTTGAAACAGCAAACCTGAAGCGTAATCAACCCGCAGTGCAGTTAAGATTTTCTGGATTTCTTGAGCCGAGAGTTGCCGCTGCATTGACTGCCAAAATGGTCGCGTCCAATGACTTTGTAAGTCCAAGAAGAAAATCGCCTTATTACTCATTAACCCAACATTTATTTTGGATTGGCGATTAATTACATTTCCTTGATGTGATGACTCTTCTAAAACTGGGGTTCGTTGTAGTTGGTATGGCGTAATAGTTTGACCATAAGCTGCATCAGGGCGATCGGTTAAATTATATACATTAATCTTATAACTAGAAAAAATATAAAGGTCGATGCCAATACCCACTAGTAAATAAAGCAGTAAAGGTTTAATATAGTTATGGATGTAATTTAATTTATGTAATTTATGACTTAGCACAGGGTTCGATTGAGCTAGGGGCATATTCATAATAGGTAAATTCATAACAGATAAATTGTTAACCGATATTGTATGGGATAAATAGCTAGTTAATCTAGCTTTGATCTAGTCTTAGCATTAGATCTGGATATATTGCCGCAAGGATTTTAGTTAAATTATTCAACATAAGAACATAAATTGATAGTTAGCGGAAACTAGAGATAATTTCAGAGGTGATTGATTCGGCTTCATTGGGGATATAGTGACAGCAGGGATGGGGCGTTATGTAATTTATGGGGTTACCCTGTCAAATTACCCCATAAATTACTGCATAAATTACCCGATCTAGAGCCGATCATCATCAGCATAATAGACCAAGTTATTTCAGCTTCAGGACAAATTGATTTGGGCTAAGGAACAATCAGTAAACCATTAAATAAGTTGATCCATTCTAATTGGCTCGCTTTAGTAGTTTCTAGATCAGCTTTCTAGATCAGCTATTTATTGCATTTAAATAGTGGCAATTTATTTGATCCGCCCAATTGCACCTAATCATTTCACTCAATTGATTGATTCATTGATGGACTCATTTACGGAGGCTAAGTATTGTTATGACTAGTTCCAGCACCCTTCAGGCCAATCTCGACCAAGCCCCTAGAGATCAAGCGTTGATCCTGTGGTTTGAAGATGTGGGCATTACTGATATTCCTTTAGTTGGTGGGAAGAATGCTTCCCTAGGGGAAATGTTACGGCAATTAAAAGAGAAGGGAGTCAACGTTCCCAATGGTTTTGCCACAACTTCCTATGCCTATCGTTATTTCATTGAAAAGGCAGGTTTAGAAATACAACTGCGCCAACTGTTTGCCGATCTTGATGTGGAAGATATGCTGAACCTGCGGGAACGGGGTCGCCAAGCCCGATCTTTGGTTCTCAATACTCCTTTTCCTCAAGATTTACAATTAGCCATTGCCACAGCCTATAAACGGCTCTGTGAGATGTATGGCTACAGTGCCAAATTCTGTGATCGTCTCGAAGATGACAAGCGGGAAGATTGCGTCAATAAAGGGCCTGATGTGGATGTAGCCGTCCGTTCAAGTGCCACAGCCGAAGATTTACCCGATGCAAGTTTTGCTGGTCAACAAGAAACTTATTTGAATGTCTACGGCATTAATGAAGTACTGGATGCCTGCCATCACTGTTTCGCTTCTTTATTTACGGATCGGGCGATTTCCTACCGTACCATTAAAGGATTTGATCACTTTGATGTAGCCTTGTCTGTGGGCGTACAGAAAATGGTGCGTTCCGATTTGGCTTGTTCCGGTGTCATGTTCTCTATTGATACAGAAACGGGCTTCAAGAATGCGGCACTGATTACGGCTGCCTATGGTTTGGGTGAAAACATCGTTCAAGGGGCAGTTAATCCCGATGAATATTTTGTCTTCAAACCCACTTTAGCCCAAGGTTTTCGCCCCATTCTCGAGAAGCGTCTGGGTTCTAAGGAAATCAAAATGGTCTATGATCTTGGCGGCGGCAAGATGACCAAAAATGTACCTGTGCCTAATTCGGAACGCACCAAATATGCTCTCACTGAGGATGAGATTCTGCAATTGGCGAAATGGGCAGTGATTATTGAAGATCACTATTCCGCCGTGCGTGGTAAATTCACACCGATGGATATTGAATGGGCTAAAGACGGTGCGACGGAAGAACTATTCATTGTGCAAGCCCGTCCCGAAACCGTACAATCCCAAAAGTCTGGGAATATCCTGCGTTCCTATCGCCTTGATGCCGCTGGTGAAGTCCTAATCACCGGTCGAGCCGTGGGAGAAGCCATTGGACAAGGTAAGGCAAGAGTGATTTTGGATGTGCATCGCATTGATGAATTTTGCGCTGGGGATGTATTGGTGACCAATAAGACTGACCCTGATTGGGAACCGATCATGAAGAAAGCCAGCGCCATCGTCACCAACCAAGGCGGGCGCACCTGTCACGCGGCAATTATTGCCCGGGAAATGGGTATTCCCGCGATTGTCGGCTGTAGTAATGCCACCGGTGTAATTAAGAGCGATCAGGAATTGACCGTATCCTGCGCGGAAGGAGAAGAAGGCAGAGTTTATGCTGGACTGTTGCCCTTCACATTATTGGAAACTCCCATTGATAATTTGCCCAAGTTGAACACGCAAATCTTGATGAATGTGGGGAATCCAGAGGAAGCCTTTGGTTTATCAGCAATTCCCTGTGATGGTGTAGGTTTGGCACGGATGGAGTTCATTATTGCCAATCACATCAAAGCCCATCCTTTAGCATTGCTGCATTTTGACACCTTGCAAGATAAAGCGGCTAAATGGGAAATCTCGCAAATGACCGCTATCTACGAAAATAAAGCTGATTTCTTCGTCGATAAACTAGCGCGAGGCATTGGCACAATTGCAGCGGCGTTCTATCCGAAACCAGTGGTGGTGCGGATGTCGGACTTCAAGAGTAATGAATATGCCAATTTGCTGGGCGGTCGGGAATTTGAACCCAATGAAGAAAATCCTATGATCGGCTGGCGGGGCGCATCCCGTTATTATGATCCCAACTATCGCGAAGCCTATGCTTTGGAATGTCAAGCCCTGAAGCGGGTGCGGGATGACATGGGTTTAGTGAATGTGATTCCGATGATTCCGTTCTGTCGGACTCCTGACGAAGGACGCAAGGTCTTGGCTGAGATGGCAAAACACGGTTTAGAACGCGGTCGCAATGGCTTGCAAGTCTATGTGATGTGCGAAATTCCTAGCAATGTGATTTTGGCGGATGAATTTGCCCAAGTGTTTGACGGTTTCTCGATTGGTTCCAATGATTTAACTCAATTGACCCTTGGTTTAGATCGGGATTCGGCTTTGGTATCGCACATTTTCGATGAACGCAACGAAGGTGTGAAGACGATGATCCGGATGGTGATCGAGAAAGCCAAAAAGAACGGTGTGAAGATTGGCATTTGCGGTCAAGCCCCCAGTGACTATCCTGAATTTGCCCAGTTCTTGCTAGATTTAGGGATTGACTCGATTAGTTTAAATCCTGACTCGGTAATTAAAACCATGTTGGTTTTAGGTCAAAGTTAGGACTTGATGCGAGACACCCGAGATTTACTGAGATTTTGGGTGTCTCGCAATTTTTTGGGGTAATAAAACTAAGACCTAATACCTAAAGGAAATATTAAGCAGCAAGTCGTCTTAGTAGTAGTCGAATCATGGCACTATAAAGCATAGCTTCACTATGTTCAACATGGAGTTCGTAGTCTTAGAGGATGTCTGAGAAGTAGGAAAGCCCTCGAAACGATAAGCTGTCAATAATCAATAGGAGACAACGTTTTGAGAGTCATGTTCTATGGGAAGAGGTAAACGGGACAAGATTTATCTGAGCGCAGAAGAACGGAAA
>JBAXSK010000085.1:0-14491 GCA_037130765.1 Pseudanabaena sp. ELA607 | reverse complement strand
GCGCGGGTGTGGGATGTGCAAGGGAATCTCATTGCCGAACTCAAAGGGCATACAGGTGGGGTCAGTAGTGCGAATTTCAGTGCTGACGGTAGCAAAATCGTCACCGCTTCTGATGACGGCACGGCGCGGGTGTGGAAAGCGAACTTTGAGAACGATATGGATCGCCTGCTGAGCGGTCTGTGCGAGAAACTAAGCGACTATCTCATGACCAACCCCAACGCCACCGACAAACAGAGACAGATGTGCGGCATTGCGCCAAGGCAAAAGTGAGTTAGGTTTTTCCTTTTTATTGATAGTCATTTAAAATAATTCTGGCACATTAAAAGAACTTGACCACCCCCCGCCTGTGGCGTACCCCTCCAAGGGAGGGGAATTAAAGACAAGATTAAAATTCCCCTCCCTTGGAGGGGTGGCAGGCAAAGCCTGACGGGGTGGTGCTATTTATTGCCTTCAAGCCGTGCCATTCTTACTTGGATTGACTATACTTCTAAATTGAGTCATAAATTTTTAAACAAATCGAGTCATTTGCACCCGATAACGTTCCTTTTTTGTAACCACAATTTCACCAATCACTAATCTTCCCTTACCCCGCACCGTAATCGCATCACCACTTTTAACCGTATAACTCGGTTGCGTAATACTCTTCCAATTCACCTTCACATCATCACCGTTAATTAAATCCACCATCTTGCTGCGAGACATACTAAAACCCGCTGAAGCCACTGCATCCAACCGTAACGAAGCTTCCACACTAGCCAGTTCTTTCTGTTGCGGTGGTCTTACCTTCAGTTCACTAAAGTCAATTAACTTCGTTTTTACCGGCACAGTACGCACTTGAGTTAAATGCAACATCAAATATTCTGCTAATTCAGGAACCACAATCGCCTGTGCCCCCCGTTCCCCCAATAGCACAATATCCCCCACCTTAGGGCGTTCCAAACCAGTCCCCAAAAGAGAACCCAAAAAATCCCGATGGGTAGCAGTATCAAACAGAAAATTACCACTAATTTCTAAAAGAGCTAACTCCACTTGTTCAGGAATTAAAGGAAATTCTGCCCTAGCAATTGCCAAGCGCTGCCGTTCTGCTTGAGGATAGCCGCCCCAAGCCACGCAATGCAATTCCGTTAATTTGCCAAACAAACCAACCACAGCCGCAATTTCCGGCGGCGGCAAAAAATCACTATAAACCGTTTCCCAATTTTGGAGGGCGCGATCTCCTAAATCAAAGATGCGGCGGAGGGTTTCCGGATATTCGGTGTGATTGAGTAAATCCCTTGGCAGCATGGCGATGGTACAAACTAGGTGAGTTGAAGTGCGGATGTCAGTTAGATTCCTGAATTAAGCTTAGCGCTAAACCTCCCCATAACTCAAGTTGCTGTGCCATGTTTGGCCAATAATCCATCTAGATTATGGCCATACCTCGCTCTAAGCATCAATTCATCTAATCTACCATCGGGTCAATCACATCAAATAAATCTAAAGGAAAGTGACCATGAGTACCTAAATAATCACCCTCAAAGTCTGATTGAAAAGTAATTAAGACTCCCCGATCTCGCCCCACATAGGTATCAATTTTATAGCGGTAGGTTCTAGGATTGAATTTGACATAAACACCAACTTCACTACTAACTAATGGACTATCTTGGTGGGAAGCCTCTTTCAGTCGCACCAATTCCTTCGGAATACCGTAATGAAAATGCAAGGCGTAACCCTCTAAGGCGTGCAATGCCAACCATAATGAGTCGGCACAGATCCCAAAAGTATGATATTCGCTACAAGAAGTTAACCAGTCCAAAGCCTGAATTATCTCTTGACGTTGATTGCTCGTTAAACTAGTTGATGGCAGATCGCTTAGTTCCCACAATAGGCGTTGGGCATCATTGGCGGTCATTTCATTGGTAGTAGGAGGCTCAAACTGATCAGACACTTGATTGCACGCATGGGGGGTAACTAGGGTCGATATTTCAGGAGTTATACTTTGCACCATAGGACTTAGTTAATGCTTCAATAAACGTATTTAAGTTTTCAGTTTATTTGATTTTATTGATTCAATTAATAGCTTTAATTCAGCTTTAATCAGTTTTAAATAAATTTTAAGAATAAATTTTCAGCATTGAAGCAAGTTTTAGGGGAAGATTCTAAGTCAATGGGACAAAAATGTACGCTGAATCCCCTTAACCCTACAATGAATTTTTAAGGTCTGCAACCCATGAAACCTTAGACCGCTTTGTGAGTATAAGCATAGGTTATAATTATCTATGTCACTGGGTTGTAATTATGATGGTTTGCCCTCAAGTCAAGAAATTTTTACGCCATATCTTCATGTTATCGGTCTGACTGATTAGAGCGCCTTTTATCTGCAACCTCATAGATGATCAACAGTCTAATTCACCGCACCAATGACCATACCTTAAACTAGAAATTGCTGTACCTATAGCTCAAACTGAATTATGATGCGCGATCACTTAGGAAGCGCTCTTAATTTAAGAGATTGAAGATAGCCAAAACTATAATGAAATCACTTACCTGATGGGCTGCCCAAGGTGTACTTTGAGACCATAGCGTAAGCAGCCAGCCGATCCTTCTTATTTGAATTTACTATAGATTGATCAGCGCTAAGAAAATTAATGGCTCGCTTATGGTAACAGTTGTCACGGCAGCCCTCTAACCTTTACGAAGAGCTATTGGAGAATAATTCTCTTACTCTGCACCCATCGCACGATGATCCACCAGCCAAGTGACATTACCGCGCCCATTATGGCTAATCAATCGTGAAGGATAGGTTTGGGCATCCCCTGACTCAGCTAAAACTGCCGCCAATGCCGGAGCTTTAGCCGCCCCTTCTGCCATAAATAGAATTTGTCGCGCCGCATTAATCACAGGTACGGTCAAAGTTAAACGGGGTTCCCCAGCTTTTTCACCTAATGTAACCCATTGATCCCGCACCGCCAAAGCCGCCGTATGGGGAAACAATGAAGCCGTATGCCCGTCATCTCCCATCCCCAAAAGTACTAAATCAAAAACTGGTAAGCGCTGGGAATTTTCACCATCGGTTAAATCTACCTCCGACCAAGCATCGGGCCACTGGGCAAAGCAAGCCTCTAGCTCGGCGGCATACTTAGCTGCTGAAACTGCTAGATTATTTTCACCCGTGGGCATAGGGTGGACATTTTCCGGCAAAATAGGCACATGATCTAACCAAGTGAGCCGCGCCATCCCCTCATTACTCTGGGGATCACTCACAGGGACATAGCGCTCATCCCCCCAAAACACATGAACCTTAGACCAGTGCCAAGGCTGGCTCACAAATAATTCATACAACACCTTGGGCGTACTTCCCCCAGCCGCAACGATTGTAAACCTGCCCCGCGCTGCCACCGCTGCTTCATAAGCCCTATGACATATCTCCAAAGCGGCAGCGGCAATTTCAGTCCGCGAACCAAACACCGACACCTGAGCCATTGCAACCATAGGTACTCCCCTGGGATGTTGTATAGCGATTAAATCAAATGTTATGCATTAACTTAGCCCATGTAATTGCATAATCTAGATTTGCCCTAACCGTGCAAATGTATAGAAAGATATCGGTTTTTGCCCTAGTCTGTCCTTTTTATTGCATTTTGTGTGATTTTTGACATTGCTATCACACAAATGCACTACTCTATAGAATGTTAGGAAAGTCTTAAGATTGAGGTATGTCATGCTAAATCCTGTTACTATGCGTCTCTTCTGGGACTCTGTGCATCAAGCCCCAGCCCATCAGATCCGTAACCTAGATGATGAAGGTTTAATGAGTTGGTTGGTGGAACAAGTCATGCAGCGGTCAATGCTCGATTCTCACCAACGCCATGATTTGCATCAATATATTAGTGGTCGGTTGTTGTTGGTGCGGGAGATTGCCGCAGAATCTTAATTTTTGCCGCAGCTAATTTTTTAATTTTTGTCTAGTCAAATCATCAGTGCAGCACGGGGATCAACTCAAAATCTGTCAATTGTTTGTAATACCAATGGTTGTCATGCCAATGGTTATAATTCCTAAATTCATCGCATCAATGCTGTAGATGCTGCATCATGGCACTAAATCCATGCACCAAATAAATCAATGGGGTGAGAGTCCGTTAAACCTCTTTAAGTTTATCTAGCTATCAATTTCCTATAGCCATAGGATTTCTGATTGCCATATAAAAGCCATGTCAGTATTGATATCTGAAGTTTGTAGGTTAAAGCTTCAAGACATTAGCAAGATATGAGACTTTTGCGATAGTTTGCCTGAATTAATCTTGAGATGATTTTGGGGAGGAATCTGTCAGAGGTTCCATTAGTTCAATCGGCAAACCATCAGGATCAGCCAAAAAAGTGACCCGATAAGTTTTTGCGCCAATTTGCTGTGCTTGGGGCGGCAAAATCAGTTTAATGCGGCCTAATTTCTCGACTAGATTTTGTAACAGTGCATCAAGATCCACCACATGAAATGACAGATGATAATAACCCACATAGTTTTCATCATGGAAAGGATCGGGGCAATGGGTCGGTTCGGGAACTTGGATTAGTTCTAAGTTAGTCCCTGCACCCCTAAGCCAGCAAGCCAAAGTAATCCCGGCATTAAAGCGCTCGGTAACTTGGAAGCCTAAAGCTTCATAAAATGTGATCGAGCGAAAGATATCAGCGGTGCGAATTGAAGTGTGATGATGCAGCATGATTTTAGTCTAGGATGAGCGAGATCCAAGATACTGCAAATTAATTGTCCCACATCTGCACCGCAAGGGAGCTAATCCCGTTTACCGGTGACGATAAAAGCCACCCGCTGCCCAATATTAGCGGCATGATCCGCGATACGTTCCAAGTGATGGATTGCCAATACCATCATCATGAGTTGTTCCGTACCACCAATGCCCATAGGTTCGACTTTGAGCAAGTTATATAAAGTTTCGTAATCTTGATCTACGGCATCATCTTTGATATTAATAGCTGCGCCAATTTCGGCATCTAGGGCTGATAGAGCTTCTAAACTCATAGCTAACATGGCGCGGCAACGATTCGACATCATTTCTAATTTGCTTAAGTGGTTGACCGTGCGATAGGTAAATAGTTTAACTGCAATATCACCCAGATTTTTGGCATAGTCACCAATGCGCTCTAAGTCCCGAATTAGTTGCATGATCGCGCTCAGCAAGCGTAAATCCCTAGCTACTGGAGACTGAAGTGCAATTAAATTGATGCAGTCTAACTCAATTTGGCGATAAAGGCGGTCTATTTTTTTATCATGATCGCCTAGGCTTGTGGCTGCTTCAAGGTTCCGCTCAAATAAGGCTGCATGAGATAACCAGCAGGAAGTTTCTACGAGGGCCCCCATGCGCAAAGTGTCTTGTTCTATGCGCTGAATTTGCCGTTCAAATTGGCTGCGGGTGCGCTTTTGATGGGATGGTATATCTAACATAATTAACTTGTTATCTAATGTTTTTATCTAATATTGATTTAATATTATTAATAATTAGTTTATAAAGTATTAATAATTTGTTAACGGCTTATTAAAATTTGACTATTTGCAATGGCAATAAAGGAATCGATGATATGCACAAATTACCCATGGGAAATGTTAATAGCAAACAATATCAGCGGCGTAGATCAGTCAAGTTAGCGCCGGACAAATCAAGATAAGGGGGCCAAGTGTAAATCAAGCCAGATTTGATAAACTGCACTTAAACTAAGCTGCGAATTATTTTTAAACTGGTTTTAAATTATTATTGAATTATTGCTTTAAATGTAACATGACTAGCAAGGTGCAGATGACATCAAAATCCGTGTCAAAAGTTACTAATTTGGATGATTCAGTAAAATAACTTAGTTCATGACTCTCATCAGTCTTAAATTAAGGTCTTAATTAAGCACTTTCGGATTTAGCTTGATTGACCAGACTTGATTTGATTCGGCTATAAATCTGGTGCAATGGTTAATATTAGTGAGATTTGTTCCGGTTGGGCTGCTTAATATTCACCCCAAAAACATCTTATTTTTAATCAAAACAATCATATTGACAATTCATCCGCAAGATATTTAGGGCTAAGAAATTCAGGTTTTATAATATATTTATAATATTTTTTGTTTAAGGATTGAATTTCTTATAGATTAATGATTAATTACAGATTAATCCTTGGTTGATCAGAATAGGTCAGCAGCTAGATTATTATTTGTGTTGGATACAGATCCTAATTAGTCAATCTCGTTAATATGGATGGTTAACCCATGATTAAGATAAACGCTAGGGACTATAGCTTTACCGAATTATTACCCCTAGATTGATTATAAGTAATGTAAAATAACTCGCTGTAGTGTAGGATGCAAAAATTGACTTGAGAGTTATTGCTGCTAATTATACCTGCTACAATATTTAACAAATTATTACTCAGACAACTCAAAGCTTATGTCATTGCTATTGTCTATTTTATTTTCGGGCATCGGATTTTATGCACTACTGGCGGGAACCTATCTAGTAGTAATCCCAGTATTGCTGATGTTTTATTTCAAAGCACGCTGGTATAAGACTGGCTCTATTGAACGAATTTTTATTTGTTTCTGCGTATTTTTCTTTTTCCCCGGCTTGCTATTATTAGGGCCATTTCTCAATTTCCGTCCTGAACCACGGCAGGTTTAAACTTATAATCGTCAGGGTATTCAAGCAACTGCCATAGCTCACAATCTCACTACATCCATTTTTAGGTTACTTTCTAACTTATTTGGCTTTAACTTAATTGGGTAATTTGACTTTGTGATGTGGTGAGATGATTTAATCTTTAATTTAGTTAGCTTCTTTCATGAATTTGCATGGATTTCAGATCTAACTTTATTAATTAACTTCTGATTCTTAATCAATTTCTTCTCGTAATTAAATTGCAGTAGATTAAATTTCAGCAGATTCCATCATAATCAGATATTCTATTAGCGAGCAAAATGCATCCCCTAAAAGAGTGTTATCATTAATTATGATTGGCTCAGTTACTTGATTTACAGTATTAACCGAACCATTAAATTTAAGATATTATGCGTCGAATTGATGCGATTTTAATTACCTTCGGTTTGTTCGCTACCGGCGGGCTACTTTTTTGGATATTTCGAGCTTCAGGTATCAATGAAATTGATGCTGGCGTGTGGAGTCAAGCGGTATTTTTGCTCCTCATTTTAGGTTGGCTTTTGACCTATGCGGTGCGGGCAGTGACCCAAAATATGACTTACAATCGTCAGTTAGCAGAATATAAAACCGCCGTCCTAAAAAAACAATGGGAAAGTCTATCGGAAGAAGAACAGGCAAAAATCTTAGCAGAATTAGATCAAGAGCCATGATCACGAGACATGGATGATTACTTCAACGCTACATTATGATTTATTTCATGAAAAGTTACTGCGGAAGCGGTTAGCTTCCTTTGGATTTCCTTCCAACTTAGCTGCTCGCTTTAGTTTTATGGAGAAGTGGCTCCAGTTTAGTACTGATGGCCATGTTCATAATCAGCTAACCCAAGCCGAATTTCTCCATGATTTATTTGTGGAGATTTTAGGTTATCGCTCCCCATTCCATAATGATGCACAGTTAGTAGAATTAGAGTTTCATCCCGAATCAGCTTTAGGTTTTTTTGGTGAAGAAACCAGCGATATAGTGGCTGAAATCGTGATTAGTGACCACTATCACCATAAGCCAGAACCCCGTCAACCTAGTACTGAGTGGTTAATTGTAACGGATTTTCGCTGTTTGTGGTTATATCATCGCGACTATCCCAGTTTATTTGTGCAATCTTTTATATTTGAGGAGTTGGCTCAATTAGAAAAGATGCGCGAGTTTTATTTTTTATTGAGTCGGCGGACTTTGCTCACTGGTGTACCAACCAGTAAGGAACCTTCTCGCACCGCGCAACTTCTGCAAGAATGTCAACAACTGGAAAATGATGTTTTACGGGCTTTTTATCAACAATATGCCAAAATTCGCGGGCAATTAATTAAAGATTTTCGCTATCGACTACAGCAATTCTCTAATACTATTGAACAAACTAAACCTAAAGTTATCATAGTTGAAGAAGAAATTGAGCAAGAGCAGCAGATTGAATATGAAGCTTTTAGGAATGCTCAAAAGCTATTAAATCGAGTAATTTTTATGACCTTTGGTGGCTCCCATGGTATACTACCGCGCCATTTAATTCGTGATGCCTATGAATTTAAGAATCCTTATCTAAATCAGCCAGTGTGGGAAAATTATAAGGCGATTTTCCGCTGGATGCGCCAAGGGAATAGTCGTCATATCCCGCCGATTAGTGGTTATGATTGGAGTCTATTTATAGAAGATCCCATATTAGATCAGGAATTATTTGTGGGTGATGAACTGTGTCGTCAAATCAAAGAGCTTAATCGGTTTGATTTAAAAGAAGAGATCTCTCCAGCGATATTGGCTTGTTTATGGGACGAATTAGTCAAAGATATAGGACAATTTAAGAAAGATCCCCGCTCTTTAACCAAAAAACGTACTCCTAAATTCCCTGCGAAAATTCTTTTGCAAACGGAACTTGCAGTGCATCAGGTTAAGCAATATTTATACTCGCAAAATAATTATGAAATTCCTGCGACAGATACAGTAATTGAAGATCGAATTGCTTTTTGGCAACATCATTATCATAATTTGCAGCAACTTAAAATCATCCATAGTCGCTGTGGAGCAGGAATTATTTTGATTGCCCTCTTAGATTTTTTAGTCACGGAATATCAAAATACTTACAGACAATTACTGAGCTTAGATGCTTTACCCCATCCCCATTATGATGCAATTAATCATGATTTAGAGGATAATTTAGCGCCACATTTAGGAGATGATTTAGAATCAAAAATAGAGAACGGAACTAATAGCGCGATAAATGGGATATTACCACCCTTAGAATTATGGATCATGCATATTTTACGCAATCATCTCTATGGTTGTGATATTTTCGCTGAAATGGTGGAAATTGCGCGATTAAATTTAGAATTACGCCTGTTGCCGCTCTCTCTGGCTGCGATGGTGATTGACTCTCATTTATTGGTGGGACAAGTGGAAAATTGTGAATTTGATAGTAGCTGTCGTGATGCCATTGCCAAAGGGAAAGCATTAATTATTGGTAAGTTATGATCGGAACAATCGAGAATATTGTACTTGATGCTGCATACTAGCCAAAGCCAAGCCAAAACCGCAATTCTCTAAATCATCATCGGTTAAATTAGGCACCAGAGAAGCTGCTTGGGCAATACTGGGATGAAGTTCCCTTAATAATTGTTGTCCCACAGTTTGCCCTAAAGGAATTAACTTAATGCCTGCGTTGACGGCGTTAGTTGCCCAACTCATTAAATAACCTAAAAGCATGGCTTGGGCTGGAATATGCCAATAACTTGCGGCGATGGCATAGCTAGTGGCAAAGTTACAGCCTAAACCGGCACTGTTATCTTTAGGAGTGGGTAACTTGGCAAAAATCTCATCCAAAAAATTATTTTCTGTAGTATTAATTGGGGATGATTTTACTTGAGAATCTAAAGTAGTAAGTGAGTCCAATTCCATAATTAATTTAGCTAAGGATTGTCCCATTTGCCAACTAGAAAGCCGCATCTCTTCGGTTTCACGGGTGGCAGATAAATAATTATTCCAATATAGAACTTGGGCTAAATCTTGAGCGAAATTAGCCTGATAAATCCGCCATAAAATCCCTGCTTCAAGACGAATTACTCCATAATTTAATTCTTGATGGAGCCAATGATATAAAGCCGGAGCGCTGGTAATTTTGCCGCTATCACAGAGGAATTCTAAGCCATCAGAATAGCTGTAAGCACCAATGGGCAAAGCAGAATTAGTAATTTGCAGCAGTGACAGTAAAGCCAGAGATTCCATAATTTTGCTCTATTGCAAGGTTGGCTACGACGTTCTACTTTTTATCCGCCATGAAATTAACCGGATCTTGATCCCGCCTATGTCTGACGGTTAAGGGAACTCCTTGGCGCTCACTTAATTTTGCGGCAGTATGTTCTAAAGCATGGCGGAGATGTTTGGCGGCATAAATTGACATGTCCCGGGGTACACTAACGCGATCGCGCAGATAACGCAAGCCTATTTCCGCACCTTGGGGAGGCAGGCATTCATCGCCAGTGATCATGTAAGTTAAGGCACAGCGTAAGGCTTCGTCAAATAGGGAATCTTCTAGCGGATTAATGCGAATCAAATTTTGATGATGTTTCACGACTCGATACAGAGCCTCATGGGTTGCGGTTTCGGGTTCTGTATAGGTTGCATCGGGCAGACCAAACCACGGACCATGATTGACCCGCTGTTGGTTTTGTAATGTTTGCGGCTCCTGATTACTCCAACAGCCTCCCATTTGCGGTGGCAGGTCGTGGGCATGGGTATGGAAATCACTTTGAGTGCCCCGATAGGTAGACCGAGTTTCCATTCCCGCAAACCAATCGGCAAATTGGGCATTCTCTTCCCGTAGGGAATAGCCTTTGTAATAGTAAAGACTGGCATTCATGCGTTCGACATAGGGCGTAAAAATCACATCAGCCGTACTAAATTCCGATAGAAAATAAGCTCCTGGAGTAGCTGCTAAGGCTGATGCCACCTGATCGACTACGACAATAAATTCTTGCCGATGGGTGGCTTCTTGGCGCGGTGAAGTGGTGGGATAACACAGCCAATTACACCAAGCCCGAAACAATGAGCGCTCTAATCGCCTTAGAGGAATTACCGCCGGATCATTCATGCCAGCATGGAGCGGCCCAAAAGTTTTTTCGAGGGCAATCAGAATGTCATCACTTTCGGTAATTAAACGACCATCTAATTTGATGGCAGGTAACATTCCTGAAGGCACTTGCTTTTTATACCAGCTTTCCTTTTCCCCATAGCAAAACATGGTAACTTTCTCAATGCGATAGGGAATCTGCTTTTCTTCCAGCCACAGCCAGACTTTTTGGCAATAGGGACACCAAGCGTGATGATCGCGGTATAGGGTAACGCGCACCGTTGATTCATCTTGCCCAAACAGCCTTAATCTGGTTTGGGCATTAGTGGGGCCATTCACTAAATCTCTCAGGGAAAATTTGGTGGTTCCCGAATCAGCTAAAGTAGCTAGTTCTGTCCAAGTTAAAGGATGCATATTCATAGTGATCAATTACTCTACTACTTCGCCAAATAAGTCATAATGATCGGCACTGGTAATCTTCACAGGCAGCAGATCACCTAAGGAAGCTTTACCCGTCGGATCACTGACATAAACCATACCATCCACATCAGGGGCAAACCGCGCCGAACGACCAATAATTTCGCCAGTTTCGGGGTTTTCTTGTTCCATTAAAACCGGAATTATTTTACCCACTTCCAATTGATTGCGACGTAGGGAAATCTCCTGCTGGACTGTCATCAAAGCATCACGACGGGCTTGCTTTACCTCTTCATCAATTTGATTGGGCAAATCATAGGCGGGTGTACCTTCTTCAGCAGAAAAAGTGAAAACGCCCACATGGTCAAATTCATGGCGTTGCACAAATTCCACTAAATTTTGAAATTGCGCTTCCGTTTCCCCGGGAAAGCCCACAATAAAAGTCGTGCGCATCACTGCTTCTGGCATGGCTAATTTAATTTGTTCAATGATTTTGTCATTAACCCGCCCTTGCCAAGGACGATTCATGGCCCGCAACACATCAGGATCAGAATGTTGTAAAGGCAAATCCAGATAGGGAACCACATTAGGCGTAGCTTGCATTGCTTTAATCACTTTAGGAGTCAGTCCCGTAGGATAGGCGTAATGCATCCGAATCCAAGGCACATCTACTTCCCCTAAAGCGGTGAGCAGTTCGGCTAATTTGGGCTGGCCATAAATATCCGTGCCGTAATTGGTGGTAATTTGGGAAATGAGAATAATTTCTTTGACTCCTTCATCAGCCAGACGATGGCATTCGCTGACAATGGACTCAATGGAACGGGAGCGCTGATTACCGCGCAAATGGGGAATAATACAGAAAGCACAGCGATAATCACAACCTTCCGCCACCCGCACATAGGCAACGGATTGATTAGTGGTGCGATAACGGGGTACTGTTTCATCGGCGATGTAGGTCGGCTCATGGGAAATTGCCGTGACGCGCTCCCCTTTTTCAGCCCGCTCAATCACATCAACGATTTTGTGATAGTCGCCAGTGCCAACCAATGCCACCGCTTCCGGCAATTCTTCTAATAGTTGTTCCTGAAAATGCTGCGCCATACAGCCCGCAATAACAACCCGCTTTCCCATTTCGGCATATTCCACCAAGGCACGCACCGACTCCCGCCGCGCATCTTCGATAAAACTACAGGTATTCACAATCACATAATCGGCTAAATCTTCATTAGTGTCTACTTGATAACCAGCTTGAGTCAACAAACCCAGCATATGTTCTGTATCAACTCGATTTTTTTCACAACCGAGGTGGGCAAAGGCGATTGTCGGTTTGACGGTATCAGGCAGGGCGGAAGTTAGCATATTTACGATCTAAGATTCTAAGAAAATGGGCACTAAAAAATTAGTGGGTTGTGGATTGGTGATGACCAGAAATGACGTGAGCATCTGCATCTTATTCCAATATACTTTAGTGCCATCTAATTTGGGGCAAACTAGTTAGCTTGACTTTAAGAGGCAACATTTTTCGTTACACTTGCTCTAGGGTCGTTTATTTGCCAAATCTTCTGCTAAGTTTAGGACGGCACTATAATTTCGATGTAGTTTTGACATACTTTTCCGTGGGGATGCATAGGCACTATGACGACACAGCGACTAAAATTCAACCTAGATGCTGCATACGTTGGTCATCGCCCCAAATATTGGGCATTGCTGGCTATGGGGGCGTTAGCTTTGGTGGGGTGTCAGACTAATCCGCCTGCCGCTGTGACCCCAACCCCCAAGCCGACAGCTAGCCCCACCACCAAAACTACCGAAGGTACTTTAGAGCGTGTTAAAAACCGTAATAAATTAATTTGCGGTGTTAATGGTCGGTTACCGGGGTTTAGCCTAGTCACCGATAAAGGAGAATGGAGTGGGCTGGATGTGGACTATTGCCGTGCCATTGCCGGAGCAGTTTTAGGCGATGCTAATGCCATTGAGTTGCGCTCTATTTTGCCGAAAGATCGTTTTTTGGTATTGCAGTCGGGGGATGTAGACATAGTATTACGGAATACGCCCCGCACTTTAACTAGGGACACGCAAACTAATATCGCTTTTGGCCCAACGATATTTTTTGACGGACAGGGTTTGATGCAACGCATTGCCCCTAAGCCCAGTCCAACTCCTGCCTCTACGGCAACACCTACTGCGTCAGTAAGTCCTAGCCCCACAGCTACGCCATCTCCTATTCCTATTCCTTCCCCTAGTAGCACAGACAGCAAATCATCATCTAATCCAACAACTAGCAGCAATTCTGAAACTGCGGCTAGTTTAAGTGAAGTTTTCAAAGACATTGCCGACAAGCGCATCTGTGTGGAAACTGGCAACAGCGCCACTACTTTAGAAACGGCTTTTGCGAATCGGGCTAATAATGCTAATAGTACTAATAGCAATGAGAGTAAAAATGATAATAAATCTGACAATAAAACCGAGTCAAAGACAGATTCTAAGTCAGATCTAAAAACTAGTGAGCCTAGCTCTGATAGCAAGACCGATGCTAAATCCGATTCTAAAAGTGATCCCAAAAGCGAATCCAAAACTGAGCCTAAAACTGACTCTGGCGATAAGAAACTCAATTTAGTGATTTTGCCCGATCTTGACAACGTAATCACTGCCTATAACAAAGGGGAATGCGATGTAGTTTCCGGTAGTAAAAGCCAGTTAGCGGCTTGGCGCAGTAAATTACCGAAACCCAGTGATCATAAAATTCTCGATGTCAGCTTTGATCAAGAGCCATTGAGTCCCATCGTGGTGGGGAATGATGACCGCTGGCGTAATGTGGTGACTTGGGTGATTTACGCCACATTTTATGCCGAAGAATTGGGGATTAACCAAAAAAATTACACCACATTTAAGGATAGCAAAAATTCTGATATTTCGCGTTTTCTGGGAACAACGGACTCACTGGGTATTGAGCTTGGTTTAGCCCCTGATTGGACGACGCAAATTCTGAAGGCTGTGGGTAATTACAATGACATTTACGAGCGCAATTTAGCTCCATTGGAAATCCCACGAGGTTTAAATCGCAGTTGGAAGCAAGGTGGTTTAATCTATGCCATGCCGTTCCGTTAGCTGTCAGAGTTATGGTTATTTTAGTTAACTGTGGCACATCTTGAGCGGTAAAATCCCACACTAAGGTGCTGATTAAAAGACTCTGGAAGTTTGATAGTGCAAGCGTCAGTGGCATTTTGAAATTATACGAGTATTGCACAAGAAAATAAAAATTGACCTAAGACTAAATGAGAATTGCGCCAATTCAAGGATGAAATGCAACACCTAGAGATCTTTGCATAAAGGGACTC
>JBAXSK010000084.1:0-14621 GCA_037130765.1 Pseudanabaena sp. ELA607 | reverse complement strand
CACCACAACGAGAACAAATTGCCTTGCAGTTAGTCGGCTTGCCCTTTGTGCAACAGCCCCGTGATTTTCAAGAGTTAATTAATTTACTTAAACAACGTCTTAAAAGATCTTAACTAAAAATCCTAAAGATTTCCTTTCACCCCCGCAAAACCCATCGCCATGTATCTTAGGAGCAATTAACCAATCAATAGTCATCCCACAATTGCCACCCTATGCCTAACCCCATGCTCACCATTCAATTACCCGATGGCTCCTTGTCATTGAGTTTGCCCGTCGAAGGTGTCCAACGGCTGCAAGTAGGACTGCAAGATCTCAAAGCTCGTCTCAGTGTCGTGGCCACCGAAGCTATGCCCAAAACTGATGACAGTGGTGCTGTAGTTCGCACCAAAACCAAGCCCCAAGAGCCTTGGGAATATCAGCATATTGGCGATGTGTTTGTGGAAGTGTTTTGTAATCCTAATATTTGGCCGACCCCTTTTGCTGCCAAAGTATTGCTAACCGTCAGAGATGAACGCCTCAAACTCACCACCGAAGTATCATTGAGCCGTTTACTCGAAGATGTTAGTACTTTTTTAGAATAATTACTCAAGCCCAACCCCTATCCACTAATCACTATCTACCCAAACCTAGGCTAAAGTTTAAGCTAATTTTTAGATCGTTTAACCAGTGGCAATCATTCGGTATCATGGTATTGCTTGAGGTAGTGGCTTGCATGACCTCAAAAAATGATCACCGAGCTTTTGCCATAGGATAAGCCTTGATCTTCCGGCACAGCGACTGGCTTAGGTATTAGTTTTTTGCCAGACTGGTTTTGTGTGTTTGGTTACAGCCATATCTATAGAAGTTATGGCTTGATGAAACCATACGGAAACGTTGACAAAACTCAGCATAAAAGTTAACTCGTCTCCTGCTCAATGTAATTTCTCAATGTAATTTACTCCATCAGCCAAATTAAGGACAATCTATGACTTCAGGGACTTCGGACGCACTGGATTTGTGGCAACGTTACCAAGAATGGCTGTACTATCACCCTGAATTAGGGCTGTATGTCGATGTGAGTCGGATGCGCTTTGATGGGGCGTTTGTGGCGGCAATGGAAAGCAAGTTTGCCCGCGCCTTTGAAGATATGCGCCAACTAGAATCAGGGGCAATTGCCAACCCCGACGAGCAGCGGATGGTAGGGCATTACTGGCTCAGAGCGCCGGAATTAGCTCCTAGTCAAGAATTAAGCCAAGCAATTACTGAAACTTTAAGCCACATCCATGATTTTGTCGCACGGGTGCATAGTGGGGCACTGTTAGCGCCATCAGGTCATAAATTTACCGACGTGTTATCGGTGGGGATCGGTGGCTCGGCTTTGGGACCGCAATTTGTGGCGCAGTGTTTTGGCAGTACCCAAGCACCGATGGCCGTCCATTTCATTGACAATACCGATCCCGACGGCATTGAACTAGTGTTAGGCGAAATTGGCGCGAAATTAGCCACCACTTTGGTAATTGTGACCTCAAAATCCGGTGGCACACCAGAAACGGCCAACGGCATGAAAGAAGTTCAATTCGCCTTTGCCCAAGCTAATTTAGACTTTAACCAACAGGCTGTAGCCGTTACTGGTCAAGGGAGTAATTTAGAAAAATATGCCCTCAGCCAAGGCTGGCTCGATGTATTCCCGATGTGGGATTGGGTGGGGGGACGTACCTCAGAACTTTCTGCCGTGGGTCTGTTGCCCGCAGCCTTACAGGGCATCAACATTGATGAGATGTTAGCCGGAGCTAAGACGATGGATCAAGCCACTAGAGTGGCATCAGTGCGGGAAAATCCAGCGGCTTTGATGGCTCTAGCTTGGTATTTTTCTGGCAACGGCAAAGGTGAAAAAGATATGGTAGTTTTGCCCTATAAAGATCGCCTGCTGTTGTTTAGCCGCTATCTGCAACAGCTAATTATGGAGTCCTTGGGTAAAGAGACCGATCTTGATGGTAATCGGGTTTATCAGGGGATCGCTGTCTATGGCAATAAGGGATCAACGGATCAACACGCCTATGTGCAACAGTTACGCGAAGGTGTGCCCAATTTCTTTGCCACGCTGATCGAAGTTTTGCAAGATTCTAGCGGCACGGTTCCCCATCCCGAAATTGAGCCGGGGATCACCTCTGGGGACTACTTATCAGGCTTATTACAAGGAACCCGCCGTGCCCTATACGAAAACGGTCGCGACTCGATTACGATTACGATCCCCGTCGTCTCAGAGCGCCATGTGGGAGCCTTGATTGCGCTGTATGAGCGAGCCGTGAGTCTGTATGCATCGCTGATTAATGTGAATGCCTATCACCAACCCGGAGTCGAAGCAGGCAAGAAAGCCGCCGGTAATGTGCTGAAATTACAGCAAGCTTTGGTGGCGGCGGTTAATGCTGCCTCTAGTCCGCTGACCGTAGCCGCTATTGCCGACCAAATCAACGCCCCTGCCGAAGTTGAAACACTTTACTTTATTGCCCGTCATTTAAGTGCAAACGGTAAATTGATCATCAATGGCGATCAGCGACAACCGGCAGAATTGCTAATTACATCGGTTAAGTAAGGGGTGTGAACCTTAGACTTAATCAATAATTTCGGGATTCATGGGCAAAGACTTTGTATATCGATTTATATCTAGAAACTGAGCCGCAAATTGCTCCCTTACTCAGTGGGGCAAACTTAGATGATGCTGTGTGGCAATCATGGTTTACCGCATGGGAAAATCATTTGATCCCCGACCAACTGGCGGCGGCTCCCTGTGAAGTCTCTGTGCGTTTCACCGATGATCAAGGGATTAGGGTACTCAATGCTCAATATCGGCAAATTGATCGCCCCACGGATGTATTGGCTTTTGCGGCTTTGGAGGTAGACGCGCCCAGTGTGCCTGTTGAGCTTATGGCTGAGGCAATGCTAGATACACCGGAGCCAACTTATTTAGGGGATATTATTATTGCGATTCCCACTGCCCTGCGCCAAGCCCAAGAACAGGGGCATAGTCTCAATCGTGAATTAGCCTGGTTAGGGGCCCACGGGCTACTGCATTTGTTGGGTTGGGATCATCCCGATGATGAAAGCTTGGCGATAATGCTGGCAGAACAGGAAAAAATGTTGGCTTTGCTTAGTCTTTAGTTGTGGTGGTTGAGATTGTGATTTGTTTGCTTAATTTATTGAGGGCATTTCATGTCAAGTGAATTTCGCCATAATTCTAGCCATCAGCACCCCAGCGGCGCACCCGTGTCGCCCGAAATTGATCCCTATTTGCGGCCCTATTCGTTTCAAATTGCCGATAGTCTATTAACGAGTTTTCGATTTGCGGCTCAAGGGGTGTGTTACGCCTTTATGACTCAGCGCAATTTTCGGATTCATGCCTTGATTGGGGCTGTGGCCGTTGGCTTGTGTATTTATCTCCGGTTGAGTTTGATCGAATGTGGTTTGGTGGGCATTACAATTGCTTTAGTATTGGTATTAGAGTTGCTTAACACTGCTTTAGAAGCCGTGGTAGATTTAACGGTGGGTCACGAATATCACCCCTTGGCTAAAGTGGCTAAGGATTGTGCCGCAGGAGCAGTGTTGATTGCAGCATTGGCGGCATTGGTGAATGCATCAATGTTATTTTTACCGAAGTTATTCGCACTATGGAAGATTTTCATCGCGTAGGAGCGATCCTCAATCAGCGTTACCGGATTACGGGGCAATTGGGGCAAGGAGCCACGGGGATTACTTACAGCGGCGAAGATTTACAAAGCCCAACCAGTCAACCTGTGGCGATCAAGACTTTATCGTTACGGCAGGCAGGGGAATGGAAAATGCTAGAGCTTTTCGAGCGGGAAGCCAAAGTCTTAGCCCATATTAGCCATCCTCGGATTCCCAAATATATTGACTATCTCACCGTTGATACGCCCCAAGATCGCCGCTTTTACTTAGTCCAAGAGCAGATTGACGGTGATTCTCTGGCAACTTTGATCCGCGATGGCTGGCGCACTGACGAGGCTACGGTAAAAGCAATTGCTGCCCAGGTGCTAGAAATTTTGATTTATTTGCATGGACTAATCCCGCCGGTAATTCATCGCGATATTAAGCCGCAAAATCTCATTCGGAACCATGAAGGTGATATTTATCTAGTAGATTTTGGGGCGGTACAGGATTTATATCGCTATGGCACGGGAACGAGTTTTACGTTTGTGGGGACTCATGGCTATATTGCCCCAGAACAATTTCAAGGCACGGCCCAACCAGCATCGGATTTGTATAGCTTAGGGGCGACTTTAGTTTATTTATTAACCCATTGTCCGCCGGGGAATTTGCCCCAGCAACGGATGAAAATTGATTTTCGGGCGCTGTGTCAGCCTTCCGCTGGTTTTGCTCAATGGTTAGATCAGTTATTAGAGCCAGTAATTGAGGATCGCTTTAGCACAGCGGTCATGGCTTTAGGGGCATTACAGGCTATTGATCAACCAGTTACCGCCGCAAGTAGTAACAATATTGATTTAACCGAGGAGCCATCGTCACCGACGGAACAACAGCCCGTAACTCCTGAACCAGCCCAAACTACTACAGGAAAAATCACGCCTCCCCTAGAGCGCAGTAAACCACCCTTAGATACGCGGGTGAAATGTCAAGTTAGCGCGGATCAGATTGAGGTGATCGTTCCGCCGTTGGGCTGGCGTTGTCTTACTTGGGTTTATGGTGGCATGGCCGTAGGCTGCTGGTGGGTGTTGCAAAATTTTGTCTGGCCTTACTTTAATGTGTGGGGTTTGCTGTCGCAGATTCCTGTGGGATTTGGTATTTTAACCCTTGGTTTTATCACCCTAGCCTGTGCTGCCCTGTGGATTTATGCTTTGTTGGGTAAATTTGTGATTAGCATTGATCGGGAGCGGTTTATTTTGCAATCTTATGTGGCGGGGATTCCTATTAATAAAGAACAGGGTTATACCAGCAGTATCACCAATATTGCCCAAGAAACCCTCAGTGACGGCAATGTGCATTATGGAATTTGGTCAGGGAATAAAAAGTATCGCTTTGATTCGGTGTTGATGGAAAAGCCAGAATTAGAATGGATTTTGGGAGAGTTGTATTATTTTTGGCGCGATCATTAATTCAGATTAAAATAAGGGTGATAACTAGATTTAATGAATTTGCATCTAGGCAGATCTTCTTTAAAGTGAGTTCGAGGAATCAAAAACAGGGATAAGGAAGAGTCCACAAGCTTTTGACCAAAGAGGTTTTGCGCCATTTCAAGCACAGGTTTACGAGCATCAACATTGGCAGATGTCAGCTTAAAAACCATCTGTTCGCCTTTGTTATTGCTCACCAAATGCAATTTGAAACCAAAGTGCCAGCCCACTGACCAAGTTTGGGAAAGCCTTACGCCAAAACGGACGCACCATCAGGTTATAGCAGTCTTTGAATGTCCTAAATTCTGAGCCATAAAAGGCAATGACGATGGTCATCACTTCCCTCTGACTCATTCTTAACCGACTCTTTTTCTTCCCCTAGCATTGATAGCAGCATGATTTGATCTGCGGCATATTTGTCAAAACTTTGGCAAATATCATCTACAGCGCAGCAGAGGGCAGTGATGTCTAGATGCGATACCATATTGTTCATATTGCTGAGGCGTTTTAGTTCTCAAACCTAGTCTGATACTTTTGTCTATTGCGTCGAACTAACGTTATATTAAGTTGATTAGACAGAATTTAGGCGCATATCGCCCCAATCATGGATAGGATGCGAGACTAAATCAAATCCCACGCCAATTCATCAAGAGCAATCAACATCAGGTATTTAAGGAATGAATTTTATGGCTTATGATTACGACTTATTTGTGATTGGTGCAGGTAGTGGCGGTTTAGCAGCTTCCAAAAGAGCCGCCAGTTATGGGGCTAAAGTTGCCATTGCTGAAGGTGATTTAGTGGGTGGTACTTGTGTGATTCGTGGTTGTGTGCCCAAAAAATTAATGGTTTACGCCTCACAATTTAGCAAGATTTATGAATATGCGACGGGGTATGGCTGGTCTCCGGTCAGCAGTAATTTTGATTGGCACACCTTGCGCGATGCCGTGTATAAAGAAGTGATGCGCCTCAATCAGTTACATATCAGTTTCTTGGGTAAAAGTGGTGTAGAATTAGTCAATGGTTTTGCCAGATTATTAGATTCCCATACCGTTGCCGTAGGACAGAACGATGACGAAAAGATTTATACAGCGGAACGAATTCTGATTGCCGTTGGTGGTGAAGCCGTGCGCCCCAAAGACATTAAAGGCATTGAACATACCATTACTTCGAGAGAAATCTTTAACCTGTCGGAATTTCCACAGCGATTTGTCGTAATTGGTGGCGGCTATATCGGCGTAGAATTTGCGGGAATTATGAATGGTTTAGGCGCAACCGTGACGCAAATTATCCGTGGTAACTATATATTGCGCGGTTTTGACCAAGATATTCGCAGTCATGTGCAAACTGGCATGATCAATCATCACATTAATATTCAAGCCGGTGTCGATCCTAATTCGATTGAGATTACCAAACAGCCTCATGAATATGTGATTTCCTTTACTAATCATGAAGGGGAAGTCCAGCAAATCCATGCTGATACGATTCTTGCTGCCACAGGTCGCCGCCCCAATCTGGATGGTTTAGGCTTAGAAAATGCCGCTATCGAAACTAAAAATGGTGCGATTGTGGTGCATCAAGATAGTGCCACCAATCAACCGAATATTTACGCCATTGGTGACTGTACTGATCGGGTTAATTTGACTCCCGTGGCAATTGCTGAAGGACGGGCCCTAGCAGACACTCTCTATGGTCACAATCCCCGTGCAGTCAATCATCGTAACATTCCTTCCGCCGTATTTTCGCAGCCAGAAGCAGCCACCGTCGGGTTAACGGAATCTCAGGCTAAAGAGCAGTACGGTGATTTAGTGAAAATATATCGCTCAGAGTTCCGTCCCATGATTTATAGCTTACCCAAAGCCGAAGAGCGCGTTTTAATGAAGTTAATCGTGGTGGGAGTTGATGAGCGCGTTGTCGGGATGCACATGGTGGGCAAAGATGCCGCCGAAATCATTCAGGGTATGGCTTTGGTGATTACGATGGGCGGCACAAAACGGGATCTTGACCATACTATGGCAATGCATCCCACCACTGCGGAAGAATTTGTGACCATGCGTTAATTCTAATTCACTAATTAATTCACTGACAATACAGCACTTTTTGCCTCTGTGAGGTACAGTCCAAGGGCTGAAACCCTTATAAAACAAGCGCTAAGTGTGCCTCACCAGCCTCGAAAGTGCTGTATCTAGACTGCTATTAATGTTCCTAATCCCTCTATTTTTTGATTCATGATTCCGTTACACGTTGTTTTAGTCCATCCGCAAATCCCCCCCAACACCGGTAACGTAGCTCGTACCTGTGCCGCGACCCAAACTCCCTTACATCTAGTAGAACCCTTGGGATTCCAGATTAGCGACCGTTATCTCAAACGAGCCGGATTAGATTATTGGGAATATGTTAACGTCACTGTACATCAAGATTTAGCGGCTTTGCGAGCCGTTTCGGGGCAAGGGCGTTGGGTCTGTTTTAGTGGTTATGGCGATCATCATTTTCGGGAATATCGCTACCAAATAAACGATTGGCTTTTGTTTGGCAGCGAACCGGATGGTTTACCAGAAGAACTAGTCGCCAATTATGACAGCGTATATATCCCGATGGAACATCCTAAAGTGAGAAGTTTGAACCTTTCAGTCAGTGCGGCGTTAGGTTTATTTGAAGCAAGAAGACAATTGGGTTTGTAAGTTTTGAAATGAACTTCTAATGCACCCATACCGGCACACGCTTATAGGCAGGAGTACCACAGCGCGGATCAATATGGGCTTTAAATAAAACATTCGCTTCAGGATAGAACATAAATCCGACTCCTTCGCGAATTGCACCCAAAATGATTTCTATATCCTCCAATTGTCCAGCATCACCGGTGACGGTAACTTTTTGATGTTCCTTAAATCCTGCTTTTTGGGCATCAACGGCATTCATTAACAAACAATGACGATGGGGCATCCCCCGATATTTATCTTCCGTGCGATAAACCACCGTATTATGCTGTCCATAACTGCGCCCCGTGCCCAAAATCAAACCAATCCCACCTAAATTAGCAGCAATACCAAGATGCTGTGCTTGAGGCGGGATTAATTGCGGTAAAGGTGTGACAAACATCTGTGCTTTGCCATTGGGTGTAGGGAATTTAGGTTCTGTAAATACTCGCCCACTAATAGTAAATTCTTGTTCTGTCGTATCGATTTCGCCAATTGCTTCATAACCAGGAATAGTTTGGCTGATCAATTGCCGCACATAAACCGTATCTTGCAGTTTACGCCAATTCACCGGACTATCACCATAGAGACGGTGGGCAATTTCTGTAATTAATTCCACTTCCGAAATTACGGCAAATTTGGAATCTTGTCCCTGCTGGTGCAAATGACACTTACCGGCATCATTGAGCCGCACAAAATTATTACCTGACTCGGTGGTAGTGCGATGGGGATTCTCAAACCGTGTCAAGACTGGTAAGATCACGGTATTTTCTTGGGCTAAACCGTGGAAATGCCCTAAATTCGGTTTAGTAGCCACATAGAAAATAGTCTGGATCTTCCCTAAAGCCTGTTTCGCTTGCTGTAAATCAGGATTTGCGCCATAGAGATTCCCTCCCAAACAGAAGAGCGTATCAACTTGCTCTTGAGCCGCTGCTTCTATTAGAGCGCGAGTATCATATCCTCCGGCTAAATTTAAAGGCTTCCCTAACAATTGCGATAGAGCCGTTGCAATTTCTTGGCGTAAGCGCACCGTTACGCCCATTGAGCCAAAACCCTGCACATTGGAATGCCCCCGAATTGGCATCGTACCTGCGCCTAATTTACCCGCATTACCAGTCAACAACGCTGTATTGGTAATGCTGAGAATGTTATCCACTCCATTAGCCTGCTGCGTTACCCCCATTGCCCAAGCGAAAACGACCCGCTCAGAATTACCGAGCAAATATGCGGTCGCTTCAATTTCTTCTTGGGATACACCACAGGTCGCGGTAATCTCTGACCAGTCCGTATTTTGGGCATGGGCAATTACGGCGGCGGCATTGTCTGTATAAGCAGCTAGATAATCTTCTTTAATCAGATTCTGTTCAATGAGGGATTTCTGCAAACCGACAAATAACGCCACATCACTGCCAGGTATGGGCTGCAAATAGAGGGTGGAAATATCCGAACCACCCCGCAATAAAGAACGAATGGGAAATGCTGGGGAAGCGAACTTAACTAAGCCCACCTCAATTTGCGGATTGATCATAATGATTTTGCCGCCTCTTTCCCGCAGTTTAATCAATTCATTCATCAACCGAGGATGATTTGCGGGGGCATTAGAACCAATCAGGACGACACAATCACTATGCTCTAGGCTCTCTAAACTGACCATCGAAGTTCCAGAACCAAACACCTGTTTTAGTCCCACCGTCGAAGCCGCATGGCATAAATCGGAACAGTCCGCTAGATTATTACTGCCCAAACCACGCATCATCAACTGCAACAAAAACGCCGCTTCATTAGAAGAACGCCCTGAACTATAGGAAGCCACCCGTTCCGGTGCTCTCTGAAAAGCCTTTACTGCTAACTGATATACCTCTGTCCACGAAATCCGCTCATAATAATCCGAACCAGCCCGCCGGATGACTGGATAACTCCAACGTCCCAAGCGATCACATTCTTGGGAAGTGAGTTGCTGTAATTGCCCAATGGTATAACGACTAAAAAAATTAGCCTCAATACCCGGCATTAATTCAGCAGTAATCGCCTCGACACTTTTCATGCACCGTTGCAGCTTTTCCCCCTGTTCATTGACAAAGCCGCCCTTTTGTCCGCCTGTTCCCCAAGCACAAGCTAAACAAGCACTTTTATGGGTTAAGGTTTGCCATAGCTGGGGGCCCACTGGTGAGAGGGTTTGTGCCGCCCAATATTGCAAAATGGGTAACCCGCCTCCCGCCGAGGGTGTAGCTCCATTAGGTTCTGATGGCCCATGAGAATGATGCATAGCTAATTACAAACTGGTAAGAAGTAACTGGTTAAAAGCGCCCCAATAGATTACTAAAACAGAAAATAGCAGGTAAAACTTATTTGCATCGAAAATTTAAGCCTAAATTTTAAGCTTAATTGCAACCTTACCTAGCTTACATCAGACTTTTACTCCAACATAAACTTGCCTCATTAATTAGCCTAATTAGATTATGTTAGCCTCACTTCAAATTACTTAGCTTCATTTTAATAGTTATTATCAAATCAGGCGGCAACCAATTTATTAAATCTCTTGACTTGAAACCGTTAATAGCAAGGAATTTAACTACAAATGAATTTAAAGCAAAACTTTAGGCGAAAAAGATCATTTTACACCGCAAATATTGACACCATTTCATCAGACGCTTTGTGAGGCTAATTAGAATCATCGATTGCAAATTGTTGCAAATATTTAGCGGGCATACGATACATACAAGGTTACGGTTACACGCATTAATTTCACTTGCTCAATATTCTCTTAGGGATATGATGACCATAGGGGAATAGTTATGCAAATAATTTTTAGTACCTAATTTTGCTAGTTAATTCCTAATACTAAATAATTTAGACCTAAGCAGCAATGCTGGCAAATATTTTATTGATATGAATTTATCTGCATAAATTCGCAAGTATTCATATCTATTTAAATATCGGCTTAAATAGCGGATCAAGATCATAAATTATTTCTCAAGGAACTTAATATCATTTTTGCGTCAAATACCAAGTAATCATCTAAGCAATAACTCGTATGACTTCTTTGATGCAAAATCACTTCAGCTTCCCTTGAACCTAAATTTGTCCGTTATTGGCTATCTATTATTTAGCTCTTAAATTAGGCGGTAATCCAAAATTTATGTTGGTAATGATTTTAATTACTTATTAGTAAGACTAGAGCAGCTTCTGTCTTACTTTTTAGGGTTTTTGGTAATTATTCGCAGCAAAAAATGTTGCAATTTACCGCACATTGGCTGATCGATTAATCACAAGTTTTGGGTAGATTAAGTACTAAATGAATTTGCCTGCTGTTTTTCCTGATGGCATCGAGGATTTGAGTGGCGTTTATCAAGTATTCATAGTGTGGAGCAGTTGAAAATTATGTGGAAGCAGTTTCCCAGTCAGTCCGAGAACAATAGGCTATCAACCAAAACTCAAAATAGGCAACGCCTGAAAAAAGGCTCACTATTTCGGCGCTTGGTTGCTAGTACCTTAGCTATTGCGGGGGCGACACAATTAGCGCCCTATGTAGCTTTAGCCCAATTGCTAACCCCCGCCGGAACTGACATCAAAAACCGTGCCACTGGTACATACACCGATCCCAACAATCCAGGTACGCCCTTGCCTGTGACCTCCAACGAAGTCACGGTCACTGTGCAAAAGGTCGCTGGTATTACCGTTAAACCCACCGATGAAGGGGTGGTGGATACCAACGGCGGTAGCGTCAACTTGAACGACCCGATGCAATACAAGTTCTTGGTGACCAACACCGGTAACTACAACAGCGACATCTTCATCCCTGCCCTCAACAACATTCTGGCCACCAACCTGAATAAAACTGGTGTATCACTCTTAATTGTTGACGCTAGCGGTACGCCGGTCGCCGGTACTATCAATGGCGTAGCAGTACCAGCAAATACGCCATTTAGTCCTGCCAATGCCACCACACCAACTACGGTCAACAACATTCCTCCCGGCGGCAGCGTAAAGGTAATCGTTAACGGTACAGTCACCGCCTCGGTCTCTGGTACACCAGTTGCCGTGCAATTAGGGGATACCGGCGGAAACAATAACGATCCCGCCACCACCCAAAACCAACCCGACACCGGTACGGGCAGTGATGGTGCAGCTAACAATAACGATATCCGCACCCTCAACCCCAGCGGTGCAGCACCAGTCAACGGTGAGCGCGAAGCCGCAGCCAGCCAACAGGTCACCGTCGGTGTGCAAATTCAGCCCTTAGCCTTGGCTACGATACTGAAAAAGCGCGATGTTTACACCCCCAATACCCCTGCTACCACCGACGACACCATCACCTATCGTTTAGATATGCGCGTCGAGGGGAGCATTGGCAACCCCAACTTTGTGCCCGCCCCTCTAGCTGGAACCAATATTTCCGTTGATGGCGCTACGGTAAGTCGCATCTTAGTTTCAGATGTTATTCCTGCTAGCACGGTATATGTGGCTAACTCCGCTACTGCCCCTGCTGGTTGGACGGTGGTTTATAGCACCACCACGATTGTTGATGGCAATACCAACGCCCTCAACGCCCTGTGGACTACAACCCAACCGGCGGCTAGCTCCGTCAAGCGCGTAGGTTATATCTACACTGGCACACTGAATGCTAACAGCACCACTGCTACCGATGCCAATGGTTTCCGGTTTACGGTGGTTACCAGTGGTTTACCTGCTGGAGGTGGCACAGTAGCCAACATCGCGCAAATTTTTGGTACTACCTCTGGTGTGACTAACAGTCCCATTGTTTATGATGAATCTGGGGACCAAAATCCGAATAACTTCAGCGGCAACACTCCCCCCAGCAATAACCCCAACGGTACAGAATGGTTACCTGCCACTGACCCCACCGGAGCCGCTAGTGGTGTTGTAGCCAACCCCACCAACCCGGCGCAAGGTGTAGACAGCAGTAACGACAACACCGGTAAAAACCCCTCAGACACTGGCGGCACAGGTACATTAGCCTTCGGTGGTGAAGCCAACGTAATTTCGATTGGGCCTTCTACCAGTATCTTGAATGGTCCGAATGCTGCCTCTGGTGCCGTGGGTCCGACCAATAATAACGACGACTTTACCAACCTATCTACGGGTTTAACCGCCACCAATGCTGTACCAGGTAGTGGTTTTGACCCCAATGCTGTCACCTTCAACAATACCTTCCAAAATACTGGTAATGGTAACCTTGACCGCGTAACCTTGCTACCTTTGGCTCCAGCAGATCCTCGTGTTCCCGCTAACCTTGGTTCACCTCGTGCTAACACAGATATTCCCACCGGAACCACCGTCAGATTACAGGGCACAGTACCGGCTGACCCAGCATTGGGCATTCCCCAACGGGCAGCAGCACAGACCTTTGATGTGACCTATACTTACGATTCCGCCACAGGTTTATACACCATTACCGCTGGCACTCCCCCTAACTTGTTTGGGATTAAACCCGGTGAACAGAGCAACTACACCACCACGGTTGATATTCCGGCGGCAGTGGCGAACCAAGCTTTATCAGCGGATCGCTTTAACAACACCAGTGATGCCGACCGCGCTGGTTTCTCTGTTCCCATCGTGGCATTCTCTGAAGATGGTAAAAACGTCGGTGCACCAAGTACTCCCAGTGGTACTGGTTCAGCCGCCCGACCATCATTCAATTATAATCCAGCTCTAACTGCTACCGACCCAGCCCAAGAAGACCCCATCTATAACATCACCATTGATCGGGTATATACCGGATTTGTGCGGTTATTGAAGAAGTCCCAAGTACTCAAGGGCAGTGGTCCTGATATTCAAGCTGCTGCACCAGACTTTTTCGATACAACGAGAACTAACTTAACCACCACCGCCAAACAGGGCGCACCCGGTAACATCATCCGCTATGTGATTGAGTATGTGAACTTCTCCACCCCAGCCAGTGCCGGTTCTTCCGGTAACGGGACATTAACCGCTGGCAACTTGGTGGTTTGTGACGATGGCGCTAATGCTACATCTTTTAACAATAACTGGTCTACGACTACGCTGCACGCCTTAGGTACAGCGGCATTGTCTGGTTCAACGGTGATCTTCTACAATGGCGGTGATTGTGGTACGAACATTGCCACGGGACAAATTGCCACCACCACCGGTACAGGTGCATCGGTTTCCAGTGACCCTGCGGCGGCAACAGTGATTAGTCGTTACGTCAACAACGTGGGCACTCTGGCTCCCGCCGTTAATCCTAGTACCGCCCAAGGTCAATTGGAGTTCCGTCGTTTGGTCAAGTAGTCCTGCATGATTAGTTTTATGGTTAGTCTGATTGGAAAAATTTGGACTAACCATAAATTAATCGCAGTGCATCTGGCTCATCAAGTTATGGTGATTCCGAACTAGTCGCGCTAATTCGGAATCAGCCCACTGATCTTGACTGATGATTTACAAATAGATATTTAACAGAGATATGCGCCAAACGATGCAGTAGTAAATATCTTAGAGAGAATTCGCCTCTAAATTCAGGAACAGATTTCTAGATTAAGACATCATCATGATTTAAGAAGCTTAATCACGCTACGCCAAGGATTAAGTGAAGCTACATTTCCTGAACATACTAAACAAAAAGAATCTGCAAGCTATGAAAATCCGGATTATTACCACCCTAGCCCTAATTAGTTATGGATTGCTGAGTGCTTGGGGCAACTGGAGTACAGAAGCCCGTAATGGTGCAAATAACAGCAATACCACCATTAGCTACACTCAAACCACCACCGTTGGCGATTTACGCTTAGCCCAACAAGAAGTTAAAGATCTCGAACTAATTTTAGTA
>JBAXSK010000083.1:0-14665 GCA_037130765.1 Pseudanabaena sp. ELA607 | reverse complement strand
CGCAACAAAAAAGGGGCAATACTACGCACTTGTTGCCGTAACTTTAATAGTTCCACCACATTGCGTAATTTTTTCGATACCTTTTGCTCCGGGGGAATATAGTCCACAGAAGCCAGATTTTCCATCAAAATAGTGTACTCCACAGCGGTTAGCCTAGTCCCATCAATGGGAGAGTTAGCATCGGTATAAATTTCTGAGCGTAAGACTTCTTCGGGAGCATCATTAGAAAATTGCGGCTGAGAAAGTTGCGGTAATGCAGGCTGGATCAAGATCTCTGCCATAACAGGCTTAGCATCACTAAATGTAACGCAAAATATCAAGCACAGCCAATAACTACTTAAGCATCTCCTCAAACCCAAGATGCCAAAACGGATCGCAGGCGATTGCCGGATTTGCGCCCTAAACAATAACGACCATAAATTAACGTCCCAGACGGTTTTCCACATCATTAGCTCCTTCAGTAAGAGTACGGCGGGTCTTTTTGCCTCCCCAAGCGGCAATATAACAGCGATTTTCTTCGGATAAATCTTTCACATTAGTAAAGTCGGCTTCTTCCACCACCGCCCCAGTATAAGCACCGGTTTCAAAGTTCGGCGGATGGTTGCGATCTCTGGGGGAAGTGGTCGCTAAGTCACCATAAAACAAGCGTACTTTATTCATGTTTGCGGTTCTTAAATTAGCTTGAGCTAGGATTGTCCCTGCTAAGTTAGCGCCGGTAAAGTCACAACCCTGTAAATTAGAGCGTAATAGGTTGGCTCCGCTGAGATCAACACCGCGTAAATCAGTATAGCTAACATCCTTGCCAGCTAACATCATGCCTAAATTGACTACCCGCACCCCTTGGGCTAAGTCCACCACATAACCGCCAGTACCGTCTAAAATGGCGCGACCTAATAAGCCATCCCGTTTGAGGGGGGTCAGTAAATTGGCACTAGACAAAAAACGGATAATTTTAGAACGACCTTCGGGATCAGCCCCGCCTAAAATTGCGGAGGTGCGGGCTTGGGCAATCGCTCTTTCTAAAGGCCAATCTTCTAAAAGCCCTTGGGGATCTAACACCAAGTCTGATACGCCTTGAAAGTAGGTATCAATGGTTTGCTGCTGGGTGATGGCGTTTTGCTGCTTCGTCAGGGTTTCCGAAATTTCATTCTGCCGCCACGCCACCCAGACCGCTAAAATAGCGATTAAAATTTGCCCCACTGCCCCTAAAGCGTCCCACTTTAAACTGTTAAACCACTGACTAAATACAATATCGAAGCCGCTGTAATGGGCATAAATTAGGATCACACTAAAAGCAATTAAACTCGCTGTGGTAATGTGACCGTGTTTGCCCAAGGGTGACTGTAACCAACCTCTGACCAGTGATGGCACTAGTACCGGAATCACGACCAGGGCAGCTATCGCTAAACTTGGTAAGACCCAAGGCATCAAACCTTGAGCATCAGGCCACCCCATCACAATGGCCGCGAAGATAGTTAATGCCGTGGCGATCAGAAGAGCAAAGTTACGCAACATATACGCGAAATAGTGGTGATTGTTGCTGTGATAAAAGTGATGCGGGCGAACTGAGCTAGCTTGATGATTCTAGCGTGATTTATGCCCCAATCGGGCCATCAGATTGGTTAGTTTAACCAGTTGCTCAGTTTACAGCAGTTTTCGATCTGAGGCAATCTAGATATTAATGATCAAACCCTTGTGGAGCTGGTATCTTGCCTGCCACTAGTCTTAACTAATACCAATAAAATGGCTATATTAGCACCTAATTTCAGAGTACTTTGCCCCTAGAACGCTAAACCAGAATTGCTTCACAGCTACCTGATGATAGCAAATGCTCTCGCAACCCTTGCAAATATATGGTAGTAGTCTGGTTATAAGTCAGGAGACTATGTAAATTGTTAATGGGGGGTAATTCTTGAACCATCACGTTCTGCAAATAATGACAGTAATTAGCGAGCTTCATATCACCAACCCCAGCACTAATGGAACGCAAGGTGTGAATCCCTTGGGTAACTTCATATTTATTGCCACATTCCCAAGCTAGCTTAATGCGCTCTACTTCTCTAACCGCATCAATCAAATATAAATCAATAATTTCTACCATGCCTATATGATTATCCGCACCAATTAGATCCAATAAATCTCGCAATACTTGCATATTAAATTCATCAGGCAGCTTAAATCGCTGCGTCCCGTTATTTGTGGCATTGTCAACATTATAAGCCGACATAGAAGCGGATAAGTGTTGCCCTTGTTGAGATTGCTTTGGCCGATGGCATTGATACCAACTCGTCAAGACTCCCATAATTTCTGACTTTCGTAAAGGTTTAGCCAAATAGTTATCCATGCCTGCATCTAAATATTTTTCCCGATCTCCAGCAATGGCATTAGCTGTCATTGCCACAATGTAAGGACAGGCAGAGCCTAAATCCATAGTTTGGATGTGTTGGGTCGCCGTTACTCCATCCATGATAGGCATTTGGACATCCATCAACACCATATCATAGACACGTTCCCTCACCGCATTAATTGCTTCTACTCCATTGTTGGCTATATCACAATCATCAATCCTATAACCCAGCTTGCTTAAAATTAAATGAATCAGTCGCTGGTTGGTCAAATTATCTTCTACAATCAAGATTTTACAAGGATAATTTTGGGCAAAATGCTCTTGAGGAATTGATGCTCGGTTGAAGTTTTGTGCGACACTGGTATCGAAATTAAGCAAATTTGGGCTAATACATTTGGCTTGATTGATTTGTAAACTAGATGATAATTCCTTTGACAAATCATAAATCCCATTATGGTTGGTAACTAGATGGTTAGATAAAGGAATTATATCTAACAAATTACGACCTAATCTTGGATAAAAGCTATTTAATTGAGAATCATTTAAATCAGCACCTAAAACCCCATTAAAAAACCCATTAAAATCATGACATTTACTACTTTGTGGCTGATTCTCATCAATCATCATCGGTAAAACCAGATAAAAAGAAGTTCCCTTTCTCATACAAGATTGCATTTGCCATTCAGGGTAGATCGTTCCACCAATTTCTCCATGACTCTCCACCCATAAATAGCCGTGAAATAGTTCTGTTAATCGGGCACAGATTGCCAATCCTAAGCCAGTACCGCCATAATCACGAGTGATGTCCATGTCTAACTGCTGGAAAGGCTTAAATAAACTGGATATGTGTTCTGGTTTAATGCCAATGCCATTATCTTGGACAATAAATAGAATCATTTTGCAACTTGTTTGATGACCAATTACTGCGCTAGGAGTGCTAATTAGATCTTCTGGCCCGTCGCCCATACATTCAACACGAAAGATAATCTCTCCTTGATGAGTAAATTTAATCGCATTACTTAATAGATTCATCAAAATCTGTTGTAGTCTTACTTCATCGCCATAAACTGCTGGGGGTAAGCATTGGTCAATCTGTAACGAAATATGGCTATGATTGGCTTTAGCTCGCACCGAAAACAAAGCTAGAACCCTTTCCATGCATTGCCGAGGATTAAATAGTTTTTGCTCAATGGTAAAATTACCTGCTTCTACCCGCGAGAAATCCAGAATATCATTCAAAACCGTTAAAAGTAAGTCGCTACTTTCGCTAACAATTTTGGCTAAATCTCTTTGTTCATCAGTAAGCGAAGTTGTTAATAATAGCTCTGTCATACCTACAACCGCATTCATCGGGGTGCGAATTTCATGACTCATCATAGCCAGAAAGTCACTTTTAGCACGGTTAGCTAGTTCGGCTTCCAGTTTGGCGGCGTTGAGATATTCATTAATTTTCTGTAACTCCTCTGCCTGTTGTGCGGCTTGCAGTTCCAATTGCTTCCGTTCGGTAATATCTTGCACTGTACCAAACAAACGCACTACTTGACCATGATAGCTAATGGCTTCGCCTCGTAGTTCAATAAATCGCTGGGTTCCATTACTTAATAGAATGCGGGCATCGGTAATAAATGATTGCCCCGAAGTGAGGGTATGATCGATGGCTGTGTGCAGGCGATCCCGATCTTCAGGATGATAAATATTCCAATAATCTTGATAATCTGGTTCTATATCGGCTGGCTCTAAACCGTAAATTAATAAAGACTGCTCGGACCAGGTAAATTTATTGGTGCTGACTTCAAATTCCCAACTGCCTAAACGAGCCACATTTTGGGCTAAACGTAGCTGCTGTTCACTAGAGCGCAGTTTTTCCTCAGTATTTTTGCGGGCAGTAATATCATGGGTAATGCCGTGATAACCCATGATATTACCCTGTTCATCTATACGTGGCATACCATTATGCTCTAGAAACAGTATCTGTCCATTTTTATGATACTGAATACTTTCTAGCCCATAAAATGATTCTTGGTTTTTCATTAGCTCTGAAAGAACCCGATGTAGTCGTTTTGACTCTCTCTCTGGCATAAATATAAATATTTTTTGCCCAATCACATCTTCAGCTTTATAACCTAACATTGATTCAACTTGAGGACTGACGTAAATGTATCGCCCCGTCACATCCACCTCCCAAAATAAATCACCCGTGACTGAGATTAAATGAGTAAAAGTGCATAGATCTGGATATGGTTCAATTTGGTTTAATTTATGTTGATTAGTTTTATTTTGATTAGTTTGGGTAATTGATGGTATGTACAATTTCATGCATTCCATACAATTAATGGATTGACGATCAAGAGGGTTATTATTTGTGCCTAATTCACATTTATGCCAAGAATAATTAACCTCCTCACCATGTCCAGTATGAGGCAAACTATTATTATTTGCCAAAGAGATTACTTCTTTGTCACCTGAAGAGCCAGCCAAAAACTGATTACTTTGACCTAAGGTATCCATTGTTTTAATTGTCCCCAATTTGATCAATTTTTTATCTAAATTCAAGTCTTTAGATGTAATCTATTAATTAAAATATTAAATTAGTATTAAATTAAATTAGTATCTCACCTTACGCAGATAGGAGATCTGCCCTCATCCCTCAGCCTCTTCTCCCGCTCTGGGAGAAGGGTAGTAAGAGCCATTTTTAGCTTTTTCCTTATTCCCCTCTCCCAAAAAGGGAGAGGGGCTAGAGGTGAGGGTCTTATAACCTTCTGCATAACATGAGTTAGTATTAAGTTTAGAAACATTAACTTAATTAATAGTGCAATGAATCATCACAAAAATAATTATAAATCAAACATTTACACAGTTTTTATATGTTTTTTTGCATGAATTTCTCATCCTGATTTTTAACGATCAATTATAGATTTCAATAAGTTGTGAAGTCAAGATAAAGTTAAAGTACTTAAACAATACGAAAAAACATGGCGAATCAAGGGTGGTCTAGTTGATTTATATCTTATTTAAATAAAATATTTGCGTTTATTAATTTATTATTGACTCATTATTTTTTGTAATGACTCATAATTTTAATATGCGATGAAATATAATTCTTGGTTAACGATAAAAATGATATAAACAATAGGATAAGTAATGGTGTTGCGTTGATTTATAAACAAGCCCCAAATTAAATATAATAAATAACCATTGATCAAATTTATGGATTAACAATTAAAAAATTAATTCGTTTTACTGACGAACACCTTACTGACAAACACCAAAACTTTAGGGGTTTTAATCACTATATTTAAAGCTGATTAGTTAAATTTATAAGCTTTAAATTAAGTATGTTTGACTGATTCACTTGATAAATACTGAAGAGTAAATTATATTGAAATAAGTTCAATGTTTTTACGCCAAATTACTGGAATAAAACCTATTTTAGTGATTATAATAATTTGTTTTCTGATGAATATCAACAAATCAAAATAAATTAAATTTGTGCTAATTTGTGCCAATGCCAATTTGTGCCAATGCCAAAATTAGCCATTCTCGGAAGATCATCTTGATTAATTTTATATATCTAATTTAGTAGTTATAGTCAATCAAAACTAACAAAACTCAATAAATCTTTGCCATAGACATCATTCTAGTCTAAATCACCACTGTGTTAAACAAGCTGCGCTTAAAATAAATCTTTAATTGACCAACGAATTAACACATATTTCTTAATATATTTTCTTTTTAACATAGATTTCATGGATTTTATGAATACAGCAACTTTACTTGTTTCTGCCCCTGATCAAAGAGGCTTAGTAGCAAAAATATCAGATTGGGTATTTTCCCACGGGGGCAATATTCTTCATGCCGATCAACACGCTGACAGTGATGCGGAGTTGTTTTTAATGCGCGTGGAGTGGGATTTAGGTGATTTTGATCTGCCACGGGATCAAATTGCGGCGGCTTTTAGTACTTTGGGCGAGGCGATTCAAGCTTCATGGCAAATTCATTTTAGTGATCAGGTACGGCGATTGGCGATTTTTGTTTCTAAGCAAGATCATTGTCTTTATGATTTAATTTTGCGGCAGCGGTCGGGAGAATTACCAGGTATCATTGCCGTTGTGATTAGTAATCATCGTGATTTGGAACCAATTGCCCATAATTTTGGCATTAACTATCACTATGTACCGATTAGCGCTGAAACTAAAGCTGAGCAGGAATTACAAGAATTATCCCTTTTGGCACAATATAATGTGGATTTAGTGGTTTTAGCCAAATATATGCAGGTGTTGAGTCATGATTTTCTGCGGCAATTTTCCCAGGTGATTAATATTCACCATTCTTTTTTGCCAGCTTTTCCGGGGGCAAATCCCTATCACAGAGCCTATAAGCGCGGTGTGAAAATCATCGGTGCAACTTCCCATTATGTAACAGAACAGCTAGATGAAGGACCAATTATTGAGCAGGATGTGATTCGGGTTTCCCATCGTGATTCTGTCCATGATCTGATTCGCAAAGGTAAGGATTTAGAGCGCATTGTTTTAGCCCGAGCCGTGCGTCTTCATTTAGAAAATCGTGTATTAACTTATGGAAGATCACCCCATAGCGAATTAGGTTTACGCACGGTGGTTTTTGACTAGTCAGTAATTAGCAAAACACATCTATAAAATGTCTAGATTGCCGATTTTTTAGTCGCTAATTAAGACAGGCGATCTTAAATTTTATTACTGATATATTATCTGAGATTCTGTCTCTTAATCATCTCAATTAATCATCTTAACTGGTTAAATCCATGAGTAAATTTATTGGTTGGCTTTTTTCGTTGTTGTTAATTTTCTTAGCAGGATTTGGCTTAACTCAGTGGTTAAATCTGCCCTTTGGTAATTTTATTGATTGGGTCATTGGCGGCAGTATTTTTGTGTGGCTGATCATCATTGTCACTGTGCCTTGGAATATTTATTTTCAAGCTAAATCAGTGTTAAATCAAGCCATAATTGCTCAAGATCGCGGCATTAATATTGACCAAAATCAACTGCCTTATGTGCGTTCCCTAGCGCAACGGTCTCTCATATTAGCCCTTAGCTTACATGGTATTTCCACCCTTACGTTATACATTGTGGCATCTAGCGGCGTGGGCACTATCGGTTATGTGGGGGCAATTGCCGCACTTTTATTAACAATATTACGTCCTGCAATTAGCGCCTATGAGTATATTGCCCAGCAATTAAGAGCCATTTCTCAACAGATTGATTATCCCCATGAAGATGTCATAGAACTACGGCAAAATTTGACTAATCTTCAGCTATCAATTCAGCAATTAGAAAAGCAACTTAATGTTGAAGATCCCTATTCATGGGTAGCAAAATATGAATCTTTTGCCGAAGAGACTCGCAAAGATTTATCGCGCTTAGGGGCAAATATTGAAGATTTACGAGCGACAAATCTGCGGGATCATGATCGTTTAACCTATGAATCCCGCCAAGCTATCGCACAATTGAGCAGTGATAGTCAATTTCTCGAACACGTCCGAGAGATTATTCGATTCTTTAAAAGTGCTTAATCTAAAATCGCTTAATCTAGACGTTGCTTGATATTGCTTGAGCATAACAGTTAAATCGTCAGTAAATAACAGCTAAAGAATAATTAAAATTCTAGGATCAATCATGGCAACGGGTAAATTATTAATTGGCTTAGGGGCAATATTTTACTGCTTGTTTTTTTTGCTGCCAGATAGCAGTACCAAAATTGTCGCTTTTCCTTGGGTATTGTTTGCTGGCACAGGTTTACTATGTTTTAACTTAGCTTTATTAGTTAATTTATGGCGTAATTATTTTAGTAATTCGATAAGTAATAAGACTAGAAAATTAGCGCCAGCAGCAGGAGATCAAACTGCATCTCCTCGGTTATTAGCTAATAACAAATCAGTCATATTGGCTTTAGGTTATGGCTTGGATGGAGCCGTGATTTTAACCTTAATTGCGGTCGTTTTAGCATCTGTCATGGCACGATTTAGCAGCCCATCATGGTGGTATAGCTTAGGGGTAATGGGTGGTTTAGGGGCAATTTATGCCATCAGACAAACTTTAACTTCCGATTCTGAATCCTCTGGCATTGTTGCGGCTCAATCCCATAATTCTCTCTGGCGTTTATTAAATTTCCAAGGCATTTTAAGCCTAATTTTTACTATAGAAAGTCTCGGTTTATGGCTCTGGCAGACATTTTTACCTCGCTGGCAATATATTCAACAGTTACAAGCTTGGGGTTTGTTTCTTAATTATGATTTTAATGAGTTAGAATCGCGCAACTGGGCCCCTTTAGGACATCAAAACTATGTGGCTGGAGTTTTAATCTTATCTATCCCCTTATGGATTACCCTCGGTGTCAGGCGTTTTAGAGAATTATCAAGGCAATCAGCCGTAAATCATGAATCTGAATCATCACCAATTAAGACACCACTTCTAAAACGTTTGCCTTGGATGTGGCTTTTAGCAACAGTTTTAGGCTTTATTGATTTATATACGACTAGTTCGCGGGGCGGATTTTTAGGATTAGGAGTCTTAATTATTTACGGAGTGATTATTTTATTCGCCAAAAAGATTTTACCGCAACAATGGCTCTGGGGTGGCACTGCGACATTAACGGCAATCGTCTTGATCATGGTGCAGAGTAACAATCGCTTAAAAACTCTCTTCACCCAGATTCTCGCGCAATGGCAAAATAGCGGCAACTCTAACATTGCTTCTGGTGTTGTCCCTGTGTCATCAGGGGAGACTCTATTTCGGACAATTACTACGGAAATTGGTTGGCGCATCGGCTTAGATCATTGGCTGACTGGGGCTGGTTTGGGAAGTGTGCCCTTGATATATCAGAAGTATCGTCCCCAATGGGCTGGGCGAGAAGCGGAATGGCTCTTCCAATTGCATAACACCCCAGCACAATTATGGGCGGAATTAGGAACGATGGGTATAATCGCTACAGCAGCATGGTTTTTAGCTGTGATCTGGCTATTTTGGCGACTGCATGGCTCATCTCAGTGGCGTTCTAGCGTACCGCTGCAAATCGCTACCTATGGCTTGTTTGGCAGCTTATTGGGTTACACGGTTTTAGCTATTACGGACTTTCAATTAGACGTGCCTGCGATTAGCGGATTTTTAGTGATTAGCGTTGCTAGCTTGGCTTACATCGGGGCGGTGGCAGTTCCCAATAGTGCATCAATTGAATCATCTCATGGAAATCCAAAGGATTTAGAGACAGAACAATTAGAAAAAAATACCGCCACAGTTCCCTATCAAATCCCCTATCAAATTCAGCGTTTTTTGAGTGTGATCGGTTTGGCGGGACTAATTGCCACTTTGATTTGGACTACGCCCCTATTATTGGCGTGGCAGTCTTCTAGTGTGGGTTTTATACTATTACGGAATGCTCGGATTACTTTAACGGAATACACGACTAAAGTTAATCCTAGTGATAATTCGCAAAATAATAAACTAGATCTGAATCTGAATAATCCTAACTCTACACGCAATGATGAGGCTTCGCAATTGTTGAATATCGCTTTAGGTGAGCTTGATGGATTTCGGCAAAAGTTGCAAAATGCCCATAAATTAGCACCTTGGCAGAGTTATTATCCCTATCAGTTAGGTTGGAATTTAGCCGAATTGAGTATTAACTATCCCAATTTACCCCAGGGTCAAGATTGGCAAAAGGAAGGTTTGCAATGGTTACAGGAAGCAGCGCGGCTTAGTCCTGATACGGAATCAGCTTATAATAGTATTGGTTGGCTGAGTTTGAGTCAGGGACAGCATCAAACTGCTGCGACGGCTTTCCGTAATGGGTTAAATTTAATTGCTAGTAAGCGCTCGTTGCAATTAGGTTTAGGGATTAGTTTATGGCAACAGGGGCAGAAAGATCAGGCAATTGCCGCTTTTGCTCAAGAAATCCTCAATGAACCCAGTTTTATTACTAGTCCGATTTGGGAAACGCCTCGGATGGCGGAGGCTTATCCTTTATTATGCGAATTCCTCAATAGTGCTGAGATGCAAAAAGCTTTTATCGCTAAGTTTACGCCGGAGTTTGCGGCTCGATTTTTAGCCCTATTGCATTGGTGGCAGGGTAAGCCAATTAATGACGTAACTAAAGAGTTGCTGGCTCTAAAGCAACCTCAAACTGATTTACTTGCCAAAGTTTTGCGTCATGATCGCCAAGCTCTAGCATCGGTAATTAGTCAGCCGGGTACTGCGACAGAGATGCTGATTGCGGCTTGGTATCGCCCCCAAGAACGGACGCAGTTAATCGAAAAAGCCTATGTTCATGCTACTCGTAATTTACCTACGGCCAATCCGTCGTTATTGGCTGCCATCGCTAGTCGGATGCAGGAATTGCAATCTGGAGCCAATGCCAATCCATCAGTTACCAACGGTGAAGCTAATAACGGAACCTTTAACGTAGCTTTTGATCAATGGTTGCGGGGTAAACTGGAGCGGCAAAGTCCTTTGATTCTGAAATATCGCCGCACTCGCTTAGGTTTTGGGGTAGTGAGTCGGCAAATTGATGGGCCCATTCCCTCGGACTTTTTCCAAACTGAGGATCGGGCGTTAATTTCGTTATTTTTTAGCGATTTATTTAGTTAGTTCGCCTATTAGTTTACGGCGATTGCCCCCTAGCTTTGAACCAAATCAAGTCCCATCAAGTCAAAATTTGCCTAAATTTTTAACTCCCTATTGCCAAGTAAAAAAAACGATCAATGTGAGCATTCTGTGGGATCATCCTACGTTATGTTGAGCCAACTTAAGCAATAACGAATCATCAGACATAATTGCGAGAAAAATATGAGTCAAGCCAATCACGAAAAAAATCAAAACCCTATTCCAGTGGCGATTATCGGTGCGTCTGGCTATGGGGGAATTCAGCTTGTGCGTCTGCTGCTGGATCATCCTTTGGTGGAAGTGACTTATATGGGTGGCAGTGGTTCCGTAGGTCAAAATTTTGCGGATTTGTATCCTCACCTTGCCCATTGCGTCAGTTTACCCATCGAAAACTGCGAACCGGAAGAGATTGCTAAACGCGCCAAAATCGTCTTTTTATCTTTACCCAATGGTTTAGCCAGCCAATTAGCGCCACGGTTGCTGGCTCAGGGATGCAAGGTTCTAGATTTGTCGGCGGACTATCGCTTCCAAAATCTGCAAACCTATGAGTCTTGGTATAAGGAAAGCCGTGCTGATGCGGAAATCAATGCTAAGGCTGTTTATGGTTTGCCGGAATTATACCGGGATCGCATTGCCCAAGCGGATTTGGTGGGTTGTGCGGGGTGCTATCCTACGGCGAGTCTGTTGGCGCTGACTCCATTGCTCAAACAGGGATTGATTGAATTAAACAGCATTGTGATTGATGCGAAGTCTGGGACTTCCGGCGGTGGTCGGCAACCGAAGACTAATTTACTTTTAGCTGAGGCTGACAGCAGTTTTTGTGCCTATGGTATCGCGAATCATCGCCATACGCCAGAAATTGAGGCGGTTTGTAGTGATTTAGCGGCGCAGGAAGTGCTGGTGCAATTTACCCCCCATTTGATTCCAATGGTGCGGGGGATTTTAGCCACGGTTTATGCTACTTTGCGCGATCCGGGTTTAACCAAGGATGATCTGCTCACAATCTATAAGTCTTTTTACCGTAATTCGGAATGGGTTAAGGTTTTGGGTAAGGGGATTTTCCCTCAGACGAAGTGGGCTTGTGGCACGAATCTCTGTTATATCGGTTTAGAGGTGGATTCGCGCACGGGCAGGGTGATTGTGGTTTCGGCGATTGATAATTTGATGAAAGGACAGGCGGCGCAAGCAGTGCAGTGTATGAATTTGATGATGGGTTGGGAAGAAGGTTTAGGTTTACCGAAGTTGACTTTCTATCCTTAATTGATCTGCCTCAATTCTCCTTAGCACTTACCGCCCGGCAATAAATTGCGGGCTAAAAGCTAAAACCCGTTGAAACGGGTTAAATTCCAGAATTTAGTCAGTTTTAACTGACTTTAGCTTTTAGCCAAGAACTTTAGTTCTTGGTTCTCGCTTTTTAAGGGGGGCTAGGGGGGATAAATTATTTAGGTTGTTTATATGGCATTTCCTGACATTTGCTGGTTTTCTGGGGTGGCAAACCGTTACTGGCTATGGGTTTGTTGCGTTTTGTATCATCGGCGTTGCGACCACCTTGGCAAAGTGCCTCAAATGACCATTTTGCGTTAAGGTGCTCGAACCTAGTCTGAGTAAGGATTTGAGGCGCTTAACATTCATGAAATCACTTATTTATCATGTGATAAAAAGATGGTGGTCGCAAACAGGGGCTAGACACCTTACCCAGAGCGGTGTTAAATTGGAGGAGTCCCTGCTAGTCGGGGACTTTGATTTAATGGAAAGAATCCCGGTCAAATTCAATCATCTTTACTTTGATGGGTCCCTGCTAGTCGGGGACTTTGATTTAATGGAAAGGCGCATCAAGGTAACGCCCTCATGCTGCAAAGACGGGTCCCTGCTAGTCGGGGACTTTGATTTAATGGAAAGTCATTCGGGCGTATTCGTCTTGGCAATACGTTGTAAAGTGTCCCTGCTAGTCGGGGACTTTGATTTAATGGAAAGGGGATTCATGGCAAATCCATATTGCAAAGTACCTAACGTCCCTGCTAGTCGGGGACTTTGATTTAATGGAAAGAGCTTAATATATGAGGCTATTGTACAGTAATTGCCATGTCCCTGCTAGTCGGGGACTTTGATTTAATGGAAAGAATAAACAAATACTTTATTGTCATGATACAAATAAATAAGTCCCTGCTAGTCGGGGACTTTGATTTAATGGAAAGAGTGATAATACTTTTAAACAACCTTATATACAATATAAAGTCCCTGCTAGTCGGGGACTTTGATTTAATGGAAAGACTGCCCAGCAATATTCCGAAATCCTGCTCTTGCAGTGGTCCCTGCTAGTCGGGGACTTTGATTTAATGGAAAGATACAAGTGTTAATTGATAGTAATTGGCTATCCTTGTTGTCCCTGCTAGTCGGGGACTTTGATTTAATGGAAAGAAGAACATTAATTAATGATCTCTTACATAACAAACCTAGTCCCTGCTAGTCGGGGACTTTGATTTAATGGAAAGTCCTACAAACTTTCTAGGTATGTAAGAATTAGTTTTACATAGTCCCTGCTAGTCGGGGACTTTGATTTAATGGAAAGATCCGCTGATCTCAACTCAGGCAAGGACTCTAACTTATCGTCCCTGCTAGTCGGGGACTTTGATTTAATGGAAAGCCCCAGAGGCACGCCTCGATCCCGTAGAAGCTCACGTCCCTGCTAGTCGGGGACTTTGATTTAATGGAAAGACAGATTAATTCTTCGTGACTCATCAACGGTCTTACAGTCCCTGCTAGTCGGGGACTTTGATTTAATGGAAAGTCGATCAGCAGATGGTTCAACCCGATATTCACACGGTGGTCCCTGCTAGTCGGGGACTTTGATTTAATGGAAACCTTCTTTACAAGTATACGCAACCTACCATCTGCTGTGTCCCTGCTAGTCGGGGACTTTGATTTAATGGAAACCACCTTTTAGTACCTCTAGTTTGTCTAGCGATAGGGCGGTCCCTGCTAGTCGGGGACTTTGATTTAATGGAAACGCATTCAGCCGCAGATCCTCGTCATCCTCATCCATTTTGTCCCTGCTAGTCGGGGACTTTGATTTAATGGAAACCATTCTTCATAAGAATCCTAAAAAAGTATATTGCAGTCCCTGCTAGTCGGGGACTTTGATTTAATGGAAACATAGAGCCTATATTCTTATAGGCATCGTCGGGAGCATTGGTCCCTGCTAGTCGGGGACTTTGATTTAATGGAAACTTTCCAATACCTCAGGATTTTGTCTTTAGTCTTCATGTCCCTGCTAGTCGGGGACTTTGATTTAATGGAAACACATGATCCAGTAACCCAGTGGCAGTACGAGAATGATCATGCAGTCTCTGCTAGTCGGGGACTTTGATAGATCAAGAAATCCTCAACCCTTTCCCGTGAGTGCAGATCGCCTGTGCTGCTAGCAAAGAGTTGGGGATTTTTAAATGTGATGGAAATAACTAAACCTATTCCTTCGGCAGATGCCACCCTGCTTTTACCCAGCAACTCCGTACTTCCAAAGCATCAAAATCACTATCAAGACTGTAACTATAGTCAATCAAATTAAGAATGGCACGGCTTGAAGGCAATAAATAGCACCACCCCGTCAGGCTTTGCCTGCCACCCCTCCACGGGCTACGGTGTACACACAAGTCAGATTAAACTAGGATAAAGATATTGTAAGGGT
>JBAXSK010000082.1:0-15076 GCA_037130765.1 Pseudanabaena sp. ELA607 | reverse complement strand
TTAGCTGAGAAGCCCACCCTATACTCGTCCGCGAGTTAGGGCTGGGAGTCGTCACGACTTAGATCCTATCGTTATTGAAAAGTTAGAAATAAGAGCTACCCGTCATGGGCGATCACTTCAAGCTGAGTTAAAGAAAATACTTCTGTTAGCTATTTTGGATACGCCTCAAGCTATAGCTAATTTGCCTCTTAGCCCTTTAGTTAGCTTGCAGCAAGAAGTAGCAACTGACATAGTAAGAAATGAGAAGGTTGTAAGCATTCAGGAAGATCCATTAATAGGTCTATTTTTGGGGGCGACGGATCTAGCACAAAGGTCAGAAGAGATATTGGGGCAAGAAATTCATGACAATAATGGATGGTCATAGATGCTACTGTGATGGCGATTGCTGAGCGATTGAATATTGTTACTGTACTTACGCTTGATCGTCGAGATTTTATAGTCAAACAAGATAAGAATGGGACACTAATTAGAGCAGTAAGCACAGATAATTTGATCAATAGTAGTTCCCGGAAGAGCATAGCTGCGCCTCTTCTTCAAAGCATTAAAATCATGCTCAATATCATTGAAATCCAGGGAGTGTGTCGGTAAGAATAAAACTTCATATCCTTCGCTCTCTAATAGTTGCTTAATCTGATTCTGACGATGAATTAGCCGATGATCTATGATTCATAAAGATTTAGTAATTAATGCTGGCAATAGATGAATCTTTAACCATACTGTAACACATCGGCTTTTTTACTTAATATTACTATCATTCACCCTTAAAAACATTATGCGCTATTCTTAATTTAATTAGCTATAACTACCAACAACTCACCTAAAAATTAGTCATAAAATTAGTCACAAACCCTCATTGTCAGTTAAGAATTGCCAATAGTTAAAATAGTTTAAGTAAATCTAACCAAGCTAAAAAAATTTACGATTGTTATGATGCACAGATAATGGTTAATTTAATTTGTTGGATCACAAATTATCATAAAATAAGAATAATTACTTTGATTGAACATGGAATTATTTAAGACCAAACCCATTCGCCAATTATCAATATATTGGCGTTTAGCTGTAATCATTATTTTAGCTTTCACCTATTACGGTGTTTCTTATATTTGTCGTACCGTTGCCTCAACACCCCAATCAGTTACTCCTGTATGGGCAGCAGATGGCTTTGCTTCAGGGGCAGTTTTATTATTAGGTATAGAAGTTTTGCCCGGAGTCATGTTGGGTTCTTTCTTAGCCAATGTCTGGGCATTTTTTAATGATCAAAATCTAATTGCTTCCATATTTCAACCCCTCGGTATTGCTATAGGTACAACCCTAGGCACATGGTTAGGTAGTTTTTTATTCAATCAAAAATTTAATCAAGTAAATCCTTTAACAAGATTACGCTATGTATATTTTTTTCTGTTATTTGTCGGGTTAATCGGCCCCGTAGTTAATGCTAGTTTTGGCGTAGTTTCTCTATATCTAGGTGGACAAATTAAATTAGAAGTTTTGCCTAAAACTTGGATAACTTGGTGGATATCTAATGTAACAGGAATCTTGATTTTTACCCCAGCATTGCTGAGTTGGGGCTATCTACCGTGGCGCAAAATCAGCAATAACATAATTAATTTCTTGCAAGTTATAAATCCCCAAACCAATCATCAAACAAAATACAATTTAAAATATTTTAGGAATCTTAGAAAATATTTTAATCATAAATTAATAATTAAATATCTTGAATTTATTGGTGTAATCACAATCAGTATTGTCATTAGTAATATGGCTTTTATTTATGGTTATGCCATTGAATATATGCTGATTTGTTGTTTGGAATGGGCTACATTTCGCTTGGGACAATTTTTTACAACGAACCTGAGCGTTGTAGTTTTAGCCATAGCTGTAATTGGCACAATTAATGGTGGAGGTTCATTTTTTAAATCTAATATTAACGATTCGTTATTGTTATTACAATCTTTTATTACTGTATTAGTAACTTCTAATCTGGTTTTAGCGGCTATTCTTGCAGAAAAGCAACAGGCAATTGATCATTTAACTAGATCAAAGCAAAAAATTCTAACAAGTTCTCAACTTCTAGAACAAAAGCAATTGGAGATCAAAACCTATTTATTAGACTTAGAAAGACAATTTAATCAAACCCTTTTACTGAAAAATATTGCTGAGAAAATCCATCAAAATTTAGGTATTGAACCAATTTTTAATGCCACTGTAACTGAGTTGGGTAGAGTAATTCAGGCAGATCGCTGTTTAATTTATACCTGCACAGAAAAAAATCCTCTAACTTTAAATTGTCGCGCCAGATATATCAGTCATAATATATCTGATGTCAATGATTTAGTAATTGATTTAAAGACTAATCAATATTTAGCTAAAATTATTTCTCAGGATGAACCGATTATTTCTGATAATATTTATCAAGAAGAATTACTTAAATCTCATCTTGAATTTTGTGAAAAGATTAACTTGAAATCAATAATTTCTATCCGTACTTCCTATCAAGGTGAATTTAATGGCATTATTACCATCCATCAATGCCATAATTTTAGAACGTGGCAAGAAAGCGATATTGAAATATTGAAATCTGTAGCCAATCAATTGGGAATTGCTATGGCTCAGGCAGCACTTTTAGAGCAAGAAAAAGCCCAAAAACTATTATTATCGCAGTTTAATATAGAGTTAATTAAAGCTAAATCTGAAGCTGAGTTAGCAAATCGGGCTAAAAGTGAATTTCTAACTAATATGAGCCATGAACTGCGCACTCCTTTAAATGCAATTTTTGGTTTGGTAGAGTTAATGCAAACCAATGATAATATTAATCAAAGCCAACGGGAAGATTTGACTATAGTTGAGCATTCTGCCTCCCATTTATTGCACTTAATTAATGATATTTTAGACATTTCTAAAATTGAATCAGGGAAACTAGAGCTTTATCTAAGTTCTGTCAATTTAAGAGGTTTTTTTCAAGATATTATTATTCATTATCAGTCCTATGCTTCGCAAACAAAAATTAATTTTACCTACGAGTTAGCTGATAATTTCCCTGAATTTGTTAGCTTAGATAGTCGAAGATTAAAGCAGATTTTATTTAATTTATTAAGTAATGCTTTTAAATTTACTCAAACAGGTAAGGTAACCTTAAGCGTAAACATTGAATCAGAAATAACCCCAATATTACCAGCAAATCAAGCTAGATCTACAACACAATTTATCTATGATCATAATATTAGTTATATAGATACGAAAAATAATGCAGATACTGTTATACTAGTTATAGATGTTGAAGATACGGGAGCGGGAATTACAAATGAAGATCTGCAACGCATATTTTTACCTTTTGAGCAAGTTGCTAGTACTAGATTGCATTCCCAAGGAACAGGTTTAGGATTAGCCATTAGCCAAAAACTGGCTGATATGATGCATGGTCAAATTACGGTTAAAAGCCAGTTTGGGAAAGGGAGCAAGTTCACTGTTAGCATTAAGTTGGATGTGCTTAAAATGAACCGAGAAAGTACGCCATCTGGCGAAAGTAAATCAGTTTTTGCATTGTCTAATGACATTTTAGCCCATAGATTTCCCTTAGAAATTCTACTGGCTGAAGATAATGTGGTAAATCAAAAAGTAACGACTCGTTTGTGTCAGCGTTTAGGCTATACAGTGGATTTAGCTGAAAATGGTTTGGAGGTCTTAGCAAAATTACAGCAGAAAAAATATGATGTAATTTTAATGGATATTCAAATGCCTGAAATGGACGGACTAGAGGCGACCCGACGTATTATTACGGAATTATCCCCATCCGAGCGTCCCTATATTATTGCCGTGACTGCTAATGCCATGTCTGTGGATCGCGATGATTGTTTAGCGGCGGGGATGAATGATTACATTAGCAAACCATTACGATTAGAGCGCTTAATTGAATTGCTTAATGAACTTCAGGAAAAGATGCCATGAACAATTCAATAAATCAATTCAACAAATATAGTCAATCAAAGTAAGAATGGCACATTATTTAGATTATCTGTCAGACAAGATGTCTGACCTACGATGGATAAAGAAACGTGAAACTGCCATCTTGTTCGTTGATCTGTCTCCTTTATTGTGCCATCTTTAACTGAAACGACTATAAACATTGATTTTAACAATCTAGTCACTTTTAATCTATAGGGCTTGTCCTGCAATAAATTGCGGGCTAAAAGCTTAAACCTGTTGAAACAGGTTGATTTGCGTAAGTCCTAATCTAGTCACTGCCTAAATAAGATTCCAAAACTTGATGATTGTTCTGAATTTCGGTAGGCGTACCATCAGCTAAATTATGCCCTTCGGCTAAAACCCATACCCGATCACACAAAGACATAATCACATCCATATTGTGTTCAATAATTAGAAAGCTGAGTCCTGAGCGATTCCATTGTTGAATGTAGCCGCAAATTTCCTCAATCAATGCCGGATTCACCCCAGCAGCAGGTTCATCTAATAAAATTAACTTCGGATCACACATCAGAGCGCGAGCCATTTCTAACAGCTTTCTTTGCCCCCCCGAAAGAGAACCCGCATAACTATCTGCCATGCGTAATAAGCCCACGGATTCTAATAAAGTCTTGGCTTTATCGCGATTTTCTCTTTCCTGTTGGGCAATTTTATGACCTTGAAACCAAGCATTCCAAAAAATTTCTCCCACTTGTCCCTGAGCCGCCAGCAGCATATTTTCTAATACCGTCAAGCGCGATAACACCTTGGGGACTTGGAAAGTGCGAATCATCCCCATTTGAGCAATGATGTGGGGCGGTTTTTGGTGAATCGGTACACCCTGAAATTTAACCGATCCTTTGTCAGGAATTAGAAATTGCGACAACAAGCCAAAAAAGGTACTTTTGCCTGCCCCGTTAGGACCAATTAACCCCGTAATGCTACCCTGTGGCACGGCAATACGGGCATCTCGCACCGCTTGAATGCCACCAAAGGATTTATAAATATGCTCAGCTTCTAAAATTAAAGGTTGGGAGGTCATGATATAGATTAAATCTAAAAAATAGACAAAAAAAGAGTATCACAAGGGTGATACTTAGGGGCGATTTGAGAATAAGTAGTTTGATGGGGGCAACAGTTCTGTGGCAATATTATTAGCCACTTCAAGCAGTCAAAATAATATTTAAAATAATTAAAATAATATTTAAAGTAGTTTTTTTTGTGATGATTCTGGCTAGATTGATTCAGCAACATCATAAGCAAACAACTCACCATCAATTATGGGTTAAATCAAGCAAAAACAAATGCAAAAAAGTTTATTTTAAAGATAAGTTGAGCTTGTGGGATCAATTAAATGATCAACTTAGTTTTGTGGCAATAACTTGATGACATACCACCAGAAAACTACGCCACAAAAGCACTCTGAGCTTCCGATTTAACTTGGTTTTTGATTTCCGAAATAGGCAATAAATCATGATTAATATGACGTTGCCCATGATTACCTTGGCGACGTTCTACCGCATGGGCAATGTTGTCTGTTAGAGGACAAGCACTACCAGCAATACATAGATGAATACAAGGGACACTATCGGCATGAATACTGCCACTGAAATTGACTTCATGGATTTCTAGCAATGCATCATGCCAAGCATCAAAGCGAATCACTTGATTGGGCATAACCATCCGCTCAAAGAAACCCGTTTGTTCATGGCGCATCCTAACTATTTGAGGCAAATGGGATTCATTGCGATAGGAACAACGAATTATTTGATGATCAACAGAAAAAATTGTGTGAGGTTGAAGCATGGGATTCACCATTATAGGCAGAACAGATAACAAGTCGAATTACAGACAGGCAATATAGAGTCAGTTAATATACAGTTTTGAAATATGGCTTCAAGCAGAATCAGCTTTAAATGTAAAATAATATGAAGCGATATTTTGCCAAGAAAATCCTAATTTCTGAGCACCCAAAGTCTCAGGGTGAAATGACATGAAAGTGCGTGATCGATTTGGTGAACTACTGAAGATTATTGTGAAGCTATGACAATTTTCGGTCACATACAACACATTAGGCTGTTTCTTTAGAATGTTGTAATTATTTCGGGATCACTGCAATCTAACTTAATCAAACAATTCATAATCTGTCAATCTCGGATTAACCGTCAGTATATATTATTAATATTAGATCAGTCTATAGCCAATATTAATTTTTTTGCATCATAGCCATAGATTAACCTAAACTTTAGTCATTAATCCCACTCATCTTCGTCAATATTTATATCGTAACTATCATCGTTAATCGGATCTTTCGGAGCGTATTGATTACGATTTTGCTTAGTTTTATTGCGACTAATTTCTGTTTGTTTGCTGCGAGAGGAATTAGGATAATTAGTTTTAGATTTTCCGACGCTATATCTTGTCTGAGCAAAGTTTTCCGTAGTATCAACTTGTGTTTTTTGTCGATTGATTACATAGCGTACAATGTCAACAAATGAATCGCGGCGTAAATAGGGATAGTCACTGATCCAGATATTCCATTGCGGCAGATAAGCGTCAGAAGTAATGCGACTCACCCGCCGAAAATTCTTGTCATTAGAAAACAGCAGCAAGCAAACAGTTTGATCGGGCTTAATGCGTTTATATTCGCGCCGCATCGGTACTCGTAACGTGGATAAATGCCCATTTTCATCTTCAAGATCAATGTTAAAGAAACTTTCACTTTCGTAACTAACATCTAAGCGACCACTTTTGCCAATAGTTTCGGCACGGGTGGAAACTTCTTGGGATAAATAGGCATCTACGATTTGAGTTTGCCAAAAACCACAATAGGTAAATCGGCGTAATTTACCGTTGCGCCAACTGGCTAAAACCACCGGCTCTAGCATCCAATACAGTCCCCCCAGAGAGGCACAGACAAACATCGCCAATGCCCCAAAACTACTCGGACTAGCTTCGTGGACTCGGTTATACAGCAGCACAAACACCACCAGTGCCGCCACAGAGATTAAGAGGCGACGAAATACCATTTGACTACCACCCCAGCAATACTGATATTGATCGGAGGTGGGCACGGCGGGAATTAGCTGATCAAACGTGGCACGTTTTAGGGGCGTAATCATAAATTTGGTATAGTTAGCAGATCAAAAATACAGAAAATGGTTAATGACAAGCAGTGTCAAGCAATTTAGCTCAATTATTAGCTTAATTACTTATCCTGAACACTTAAACTGAATTACTTAGCCTGAATTAATTGCCCCATATTGACGCCACCAGTAAGGTTTAGGGTGATGCTGGGGCGAAAAAGATGCATGGAAAGTTTTCCTGATTTAAAGCTGAAGTTAAAGCTAATCACCTTTGAGCTAACTAGATTGCATCGGCTGAAAATTTCCTTTATTTAGCGTAAGCGGGGGATGAGGATTGTCAATTATTATGGTGGAATACTATTAGTTCAGTATTTCTCAGGTCATTCATTTAGGTCATTTTATAGTTAGCATGGAATCACAAAAACGCGCTCTAATCACTGGTATCACCGGACAAGATGGCTCTTACCTTTCAGAACTATTGCTGTCGAAGGGGTATCAGGTTCACGGTGTTATTCGTCGTGCTTCCACCCTCAATACTGACCGCATTGATCACCTCTACCAAGATCCCCATCTGCCCAACACCAATTTATTTTTACACTATGGCGATCTAACTGATGGGACGGCATTACGGCGGTTGTTAGAGGCAGTATGCCCCCATGAAGTCTATAACTTAGGGGCCCAGTCCCATGTGCGGGTCAGCTTTGATGCCCCAGAATATACGGTAGATACGGTGGGGATGGGAACTTTGCGACTGCTCGAAGCTTTACGGGATTATCAACAACGCACTAAGCAAGAAGTACGCTTTTATCAAGCCGGATCGTCGGAAATGTTTGGCTTAGTCCAAGCTGTGCCCCAAAGTGAAACCACACCATTTTATCCCCGTAGCCCCTATGCCTGCGCCAAGGTTTATGCCCATTGGCAAACGGTAAATTATCGTGAATCCTATAATTTGTTTGCTTGTAATGGCATTTTGTTTAACCATGAAAGTCCGCGCCGGGGGGAAACTTTTGTGACCCGCAAAATCACCAGAGCGATCGCTCGCATCATTGCCAAAACCCAGCAGAAATTATATTTAGGGAACCTTGATGCTAAACGGGACTGGGGCTATGCCAAAGACTATGTAGAAGCGATGTGGTTGATGTTGCAGCAAGAGCAGCCTGATGATTATGTAATTGCTACGGGGCAAACCCAATCGGTGCGGGAATTTTTGGAGGTGGCTTTTGCCTATGTGGGGCTGAATTGGCAGGACTATGTAGAAATTGATCCCCGTTATTTCCGTCCGGCGGAAGTGGAATTATTGCTAGGTGATGCCACTAAGGCTAAAGAAAAACTGGGCTGGACTCCTCAAGTTGATTTCCATCAATTAGTAAAAATCATGGTGGATGCCGATTTAGAGGCTTTGGGATTGCCCACCCCTGATGGTCATGCTGCCGTAGACCATACCCCGACTCGTAGTACAGTAGCTACGACTTGGTAAGTTTGGTTGCTCCCCTGATCCCTATTCAATATTCATCTTAGATTAATCTTAGAATGTTTATCTTAAATATTTAGGCTGCAAGATTAAGCTGCAAAACCCAAGTAAAAAATCTAATTAAAAGTATTAAATTTCTGCGGTTAAAGGGATTAGGGGCATATTTGGGTTTGAATTATAGATCTTAGAACACTGGCATAATAAGCACGGCACAGCGCATCAACTTAAATCCAATACATGAGGAATAAATATGCTGAGTTTGACAGGTCAGAGAATCGTAGTTACTGGAGGCGCTGGTTTTTTAGGCAAACAGGTTATTGCTCAATTAATTGCCCAAGGTGCTAATCCAGATTTGATTACTGTGCCTCGGTCAGCTAGTTGTGACTTACGCCTGATGAGCAATTGCCAAGATTTAGTTAAAGACCAAGATTTAGTAATTCACCTAGCAGCCCATGTGGGGGGCATTGGCTTAAATCGTGAAAAACCCGCTGAATTATTTTATGATAATTTAATGATGGGGACGCAGTTAATCCATGCCGCCTATGAAGCTCAAGTGCAGAAATTTGTTTGCGTTGGCACAATTTGCGCTTATCCGAAATTTACCCCCGTGCCTTTTCGTGAAGCCGATCTATGGGATGGTTACCCCGAAGAAACCAATGCCCCTTATGGAATTGCCAAAAAAGCGCTTTTGGTACAGCTTCAGGCTTATCGGCAGCAATATAATTTTTCTGGCATTTATCTGCTGCCGGTAAACTTGTATGGACCTGAAGATAATTTCAATCCTAATAGTTCCCATGTGATCCCCGCCTTAATTCGCAAAGTGCATGAGGCGCAGGTCAATGGCAGCCAAGAAATTGCTGTTTGGGGAGACGGTACACCGACCCGTGAATTTTTATATTCTACCGATGCGGCGCGGGGGATCGTCATGGGCGCACAAAAATATGATGGGGCAGATCCGGTCAACCTTGGCACAGGTTATGAAATATCAATTAAGGATTTGATCCATCTGATCTGTGAACTAATGGGTTACGATGGCAATATTGTGTGGCAGACCGAACAACCCAATGGCCAGCCCCGCCGTTGCCTTGATACGACCCTAGCACGGCAATATTTTGGTTTTGAGGCTGAAGTCTCTTTCCGCGAGGGGCTGCAACAGACAATTGCTTGGTATCGCCAAAATGCCAGCTAAAATACACCTAAAAATAAACCTACCCCAAAATAATGGCTCAAGGTTAATCAAATTAACAAAACTTTTTAGCACTAGCTCCAGTCTAATCAAGTAATCTAGCTAAAAAATTTAGTCCCACTTTCGCTCGGAAATTTTCGCCCGAAATTAGCCAAAAATCCTATGGGTAAGTCATTCCATACACGTTTGTTGTCTAGCTTGCTCAGCAGCAAACCTAAGCCTTATAGTCATCACAATTTACCTTCTAGATTTAGTCGAGGGCGCAAGTCACCATCCTTAAAATCTATGGGATCATACACTGCGTCTTTGATGGGGATAGTGCTGTTAGTTAGTGGCTGTGGTAGTTTTAGCAGTAATAGCAATAGTTCGCCTCCAGTGAGTAACTCTGGAGCTACACCAACTACAGCCGCTAGTGTTAGCCCAATTAATCCCGAAGATACGGCGCTGACAGAAAGCTTATATTTAGATGAATTGCTGCAACAGGGCTTTACGTCTAAGGATTTCTGGCAGATTCGGTTTGAGCACGTCTATATTACTTTCGACGGCAAAGGTCGCACGATTGATCTTAGTGACGGGGATGAGCCGCTGGGGGCAATTCTTTCCCAATGGCGGGGCAATGAGATGAATACCGCCAGTGATGCCACCAACCCAGCTAAATCCAGCCAATTATCAGGGCGAATTATCAAGGCAAGCGGTGGACCGAGCCAAGGTTATAGCATTTACTTGCAGGGTAAGGCTTATCGTGAAAATAATCGGATCGAATTTACCCTGAAATTTGAGCAAGATTTTTTAGTGAAATGTCCGAGCCAAGGTTCAGGTAAATCAAAATCTGATGGGGCTTTATCACTGCGGTTAGAAAATTTATTTGGTGATGCCCGATTACCCGCCGAGGGCGAGGTTAATCAAGGGGCGTTAGGTTTTGATGCTTTGACAGAGTTAGCCGAAAAAGAATCATTAACTATGGATATGGCGATGTTAAAGCAACGGTTATCACCGGAAGCCATCGCAACTTTGCAGAAACAGTTGGGACGTTTAATTTATTTGGGGGATCAAGTCTGTGAAACTAAGGCGGAATCATAGCCGTGATTGAGCCTAAGCTTATATTTTAGCTGATTTGAGCTTTTGGGATGGAGCTTTTGACGGTGAGATTGGGGGGAGCATTATTTGGCTGGATTGATTAGCAGCGGTGCATAGGTCAGCGAGTTGGCACTGATTGCACAGGGGTTTGCGGGCATCACAGATGGCTCTGCCGTGATAAATAATCCGAATTGACCAGTTTTCCCATTCTATTTGGGGTAATAGAGCCATTAAATCCCGTTCTACTTTTAGGGGTTCGTCATGTTTAGTTAAACCGAGTCTTTTAGTCACGCGCTTGACATGGGTATCGACGGTGACTCCGGCATTAATCCCGAAGGCATGGGCTAAGACTACGTTAGCAGTTTTGCGAGCTACACCGGGTAATCGTAGTAGTTCCGTCATATTTTGCGGTACTGCGCCACCAAATTCCGTCATAATCATGGCGCAGGCTTGTTGAATGTGTTTGGCTTTGTTGCGATAGAATCCGGTGGAATGAACTAGTTCCATAATTTCGGCTAAGTCCCCAGAGGCAAAAGCTGCGGCATCGGGAAATCGAGCGAACAGAGCGGGGGTGACTAAGTTAACGCGGGCATCGGTGCATTGGGCGGACAGAATCACTGCAACTAGCAATTGTAAAGGAGTTTCATAGTCTAGGGAACAAGTAGCATCAGGATAGAGCCGATGCAGACGCAAAAGAATCTCGTTGGTACGGATTTTGATTGATGAGCGTTTGGTGGGCATAAGTTTTGATTATGAATTACTGACTACGAATTACGAATTATTGAATTCTAACGCAGTAACGTGGGGATCTTATGGGTTAATAGTTCACTCTATGCAGATAAAATCAACTATGTAGGTGATTGGATATTAGTTTGACACAGAGCTAAACCTTCAGATTCTCTTAGTAAGTAATTTATGATTAATTAAGATCTCACACTCCTTAAAGAATTTGTAAATAATTTGATGGAGCCTTGTAAAAATTGAACAGGTTTGATAGCTTAGACTAACCAAATTTCTTCAGAATACTTGAAATCAAATGCAAGATCACAAGAAAAATACCCTTGCAATACTACTACGTCGTTGGTTTCGATTTTTAGTAATTAGTTCTATAGCTGTGATTTTGATTTTGGTGGGTTGTCGTTCTAATACTATGGATGTTAGCCCTAGCAATAAAGGCAGCCTCTCACCCAATAGCACTAAGACCATAGCATCGACATCGCTTCCACGTGAATCCATCAAAGCAGATCTCGGATTTCGTCCCACAACCAATGGGTTTAATTTCAGTAATTACACCAATGAAAATGGAATTAAGAATCTCTCTGTTACCGAAATGCAAAGAATGTTTGGCAATAATGTCTGTGCCAATCAGGGAAATCCTTGCATTCTTACGCCCCCAGCGGAAAAATGGATGGAAGAAGTAAATAAATCCATGAATGGTGGACATTGTGAGGGTATGGCAGCCCTTAGCCTGATTCTCTATGCTGATAAAGATAAGACCAGTAAATTTGGGAATGTCCCCGATCTATCTTTGCTAGGGAATGAAATGCTGCAACATGAGATTGCATACTGGTTTGCCACTCAATATGTGCCACCGACTTCTCTTAGCGAAATGAAAGGAAAACAAGTTCCATCTGATATACTAGGTACGCTTTTGGCATCATTGAAGCCCAATGCAAGGGTTGATCAAACCTATACTATGGGCATCTATCAACCCAACTTTAAAGGGGGACATGCAATCACTCCCTATGCGGTGGGAGATTTAGGTAATGGCAAATATGCAGTGTTAGTTTATGACAATAATTATCCTATAATAGAACGAATCCTCGAAATTGATCGGAATGAAAACACTTGGCAATATAACGCTTCTACTAATCCGGATGAGCCAGAATCGGTTTATATCGGCGACGCGGAAACCAAAACTCTAACTTTAACGCCCACACCACCACGCTACGAGCAGCAGGTATGTAATTTCTGCGATCTAGAGTATCAACCTGATGAAAATAGTAATGATAAATCAGCGATTAAGGGCAATGCAAATTCCACACCGAAATTCAATCAGATTTTCTTAGAAGGTGACGCTGATTTATTGATTAACAATGGCAATCAGAAAATCGGCTATGAGAATGAAAAATTCGTTAATTCTTTCCCAGGTGCCACATTTAAACCGATCAAGAGTAGCGAACTTTGGAAAGATGATAATGAGCCTGTCTATAATATTCCGGTTGGTGTACCTTTTACTATCAACTTACAAGGCAATAAAAAAAGCAATCCTAAAGAGTCTATCGAGGTAGTCATGATCGGTTCTAGCTATGATGTTGGTTTATCAGATATTAAAATTCTTCCTAATCAGAAGGATTTGATTCAATTTTCTCAAACTGGCCGCAGTCTGATCTATAAACCTAGCAGTTCTGAGGCTCCTAATATTTTCTTTGGTATTTCTACGGATCTTGATGACTATGAGTTTGAACTAGATGGCGTTGAGATTGACGCTGGTGGAACGATTAGCAGTAATCTTGACACAAATAAAGGCCGTCTTGGCATCAAGATTAGTGAGACTAAAAATGAGGCGGTTTTCGATTTATTAATTAATCGTATCGATGACAAGGCCAAGCAGACATTTAAAGGGAAAGACCTCAAACTAGCTTCGGGTGACACATTATACTTAGACTATGCGAAGTGGACCGGCAATGGAGCCAAACTAACCATCGAACTTGATAAAGGAAGCGATGGCACAATCGAAGAAACCACTACCATCGATGATCAGAAGAAGTAAATCTCTGCTCAACTCTACTCCGGTTCAATTCATGGTGCGATAGCCAATTGCACATTAAACCAGTGTATCCTAAAATTATTCTCTTCTTCCCATGAAAATCCCAAGAATTGCCCAAACACTTCTGCTAGTGATTACCTTATCTCTTGCAAGCTGTGGAACCCCAAAATCTGTGAATCCTGGCTATCAAATTCGCGGCAATCAAGTGTATTACGTGTATAAAAAAGACCATGTGGTGCCTGGTGTTTTGGGCTGGGAAAGTATGGAAGAATTTTTAATTGAAGGAGCGGATGGGAATACATTCCAGATTCTCCAACAAGACTATGCCAAAGATGCCAAACATCTTTTCTACAGAGGTACGCTGATTCCTAATGGTGATTCTGGAACCTTTCAATTTTTAAATGATCCATCCGGTTTATATGCCAAAGATAGACGGCAGGTTTATGCTGGGGGTGTTGTGATAGCCGATGCAGATCCAGCCACGTTTGAAGCAACTGAGTATAGTGGCATCGCTCGGGACAAACGGGACTACTATCTAGACGGTACGCCGCTGCGTATCCAAGATATGAATTCCTTCAAACTAGTAGGTAAAGCCTGTGCCGAATGTATCTGGGCCTATGATCATAAAAATTATTATGTGGGCAACAATCATTCAGAGGTGGCTTTTCCCATTGCTGATGTCCCCACATTCCAAGTAATTAACCAGTTCTATGCTAAGGATGCCAAACAGGTCTATTATCTCAAAGAAATCCTTGCCAAAGCTGACTCAGCTACATTCCAAGTGTTCAAAGATGGTTACGCTAAGGATGCCACAAGGGTTTACCACCTTAACTTTGTTCTGCCCGATGCCAATGTTGACACCTTCCAAGTGTTGAGCTACGGTTACGCCAAAGATGCTCAGCACGCTTATTACGGTCGTTCTGACCTTGACTATTTGAATGTAGATTTGCCTACTTTTCAAGTGGTTGGCCCAGGTAATGCCCCAGATATGGGCTATGCCAAGGATGCGAAACAGGTATACTATGGTGGCGCAGTTGTGCTTAATGCGGATGTGGCTACGTTCGTTGCTGATGAGAATAGTGCTCGGGACAAAAATAGAGTTTATTTTGGAGGGCAGCCTCGGCAAGAACTGCCAAAAGATAAAACCTAGCACCTAAAAATAAATATGAGGCGGATCACTAATTAGACAGCCGCCCTAAAAATTGATTTAATTACGCAATCATCGCCATCTTATACCTGATTATGGTTATCTACAGCAACAGTGGCTCTAACCATTGGCTCTGGCTCGGTTGAAGGTTGAATCGTCGTTGTGCTTATCTCAATGATTATTTCTATACCCCTAAGTATATTTACTCGGAGCCTAACTGAGATCCGCCCCTTGAGCTTTTGTCCTTTCATGACCAAACTCCTACACCAATCCGCTAAACGTTAGCATATCACGATGTTTTAGCGATCACTGTTATCTATCTTCCCAAAAATTACGATTTAAGATGTCATTCACATCGCAATTCTCAAGCCAAGAA
>JBAXSK010000081.1:0-15258 GCA_037130765.1 Pseudanabaena sp. ELA607 | reverse complement strand
CAAAATTCCTTTGTAATGGGAAAATGTATCAAAACTATATTTGCCGCTATATTGCCCAATGCCGCTATAACCAATGCCACCAAAGGGTAATTCCGATGGTACCAGATGCAAAATGGTATCGTTAATGCAACCGCCACCAAAAGAGATTTCTCGCAAAACCCGATCTTGATTAGCCTTATTATTGCTAAAAATATACAAGGCTAGGGGTTTTTCACGGCTTCTGACAAAGTTAATCGCTTCGTCAAAGTTCTGATAGGTCAAAATCGGCAAAATCGGACCAAAGATCTCTTCTTGCATAATCGGCAAATCTTGGGCATCACTGATGCTGCCTAATTCAATAATTGTGGGAGCAATATATTTTTCACCGCGATTATAATTACCACCAGCATGAAGTTTGCCCTGCTGCGCACTTTGTAATAGTCCAGTGAGCCGATCAAATTGTACTTCGTTGACAATACGGGCATAGTCAGGACTAGTTTGAGGTTGCTCGGTATAAAAGCGCCTCACATAATTAACCATGTGTTTCAGCAGTGACTCTTGCAACGCTTCGGGTACTAGCACATAGTCTGGAGCGACACAGGTTTGACCACAATTATAGAATTTGCCCCAAACAATCCGCTTGGCCGTTAAATTCAGATTACATTGGCTATCAATAATGCAGGGACTTTTGCCACCTAGTTCAAGGGTGACGGGGGTGAGGTGTTTAGCTGCGGCAGCCATGACGATCTTACCCACAGCCGTACCACCAGTAAAGAAAATATGATCAAATCTCGCCGCCAGTAGGGCTTGACTAGTTTCAATGCCACCGGTAATCACTCGCACCCAACCAGGTTCAAAGGTTGCGTGAATTAGTTCCGTAATCAGCGCTGCCGTGTGGGGCGTATGTTCGGAAGGTTTCAATATGGCGCAATTACCAGCGGCAATGGCTCCAATTAATGGTGCAATCACTAATTGAAAGGGATAATTCCAAGGGGCAATGATTAATACACAACCTTTTGCTTCAGGAGTGACCATTGCTTTGGCGGGGAATACATTGATGGGTGTATTAACTGGTTTGGATTTAATCCATTTAGGCAGATTTTTGATGGCATATTTAATTTCCGAAACTAGGGTCAATACTTCGCTGCCAAAAGCTTCGATAGCGGGTTTTTGCAGATCAGATTTGAGGGCTGCCATGATTGCATCGGCATTACTTTCCACCATCTGCAAGAGCTTTTGTAATTGAGCCTTGCGGTTTTCGAGGGGACGGGTCGCGCCACTGGCAAAAAATTCTCGCTGAGTGGCTATGACTTCGGCAATGGTTAAGTTAGGTGAGTCCGTCAGTGGCGATAAGGTCATGATGGGATTAACATCCATAGGTTGTTACAAAGCAAATATTAAAAAAATAATGGTAAAAAAATAATGGTAAAAAAGTAATGATAAATTGTTGTCTTTACTCAAATTAACTGACTGGGTTTACCACCAGTTCCCAATAAATATAGCAAACTCATCCGAATTGCCACACCACTAGTTACCTGTTTGTCAATTAAACTCAAACGGGGGTCATCCATCAAATCAGAACTAATTTCTACGCCGCGATTGACCGGACCTGGATGTAATACCTGCACCTTAGGACTACATAGCTTTAACCGTTCCCGCGTAATGCCATAGCGAGTATGATATTCCCGCAAACTAGGAATCAAAAATTCCCCCATCCGCTCCATTTGTAGCCGCAATGTCATCACAAAATCCGCATCGGTTAAGGCTGGCACAATGTCATGGTGGATCTGTGCCCCATAACTAGCAAATTCTGGCGGCAATAAAGTCGGCGGTGCGGCTAAATGCACCTCTGCCCCATTGGTGACTAAACTCCAGAGATTTGACCGCGCCACCCGTGAATGCAAAATATCGCCAACAATGGCCACTTTTTTACCCCGCAAATCTTTAGCCGTCGGCGCACTAGGATTGAGATAACTGCACAGGGTAAATAAGTCTAGCAGCCCTTGGGAAGGATGCTCATGCTTACCATCCCCAGCATTAAGCACCGAAACCTTGCCACCCAGGGCATCCATATCTTGAGCAATAATTGCCGGTACGCCAGTGGACTTGTGGCGGATCACCATAATATCTGTGCCCATCGCCAAAAAAGTGCGGGCAGTATCTAAAATTGTTTCCCCCTTAGATAATGACGAAGTGCCAGGGGCAAAATTGAGGGTATCTGCCGATAAACGCTTAGCTGCCAACTCAAAACTATTGCGGGTACGGGTCGAAGACTCAAAAAACAAATTAGCGACCACCTTACTCTGTAAAGTGGGCACTTTCTTATTGCGGCGGGACATGACCTCTAAAGATCCCACTGCTGTTTGAATTACTAACTCATAGTCTTCGGGAGTAAAGTCTGCCAAAGAAAGAATATGTCGCCGCCGCCAAGTATATTCAGTCATATCTTAAGGAAAAAAATCTGCTCAGTTCAACCAGTTTTTACCCAGCAGCGGCGGGAGTCATAGTCAGCCATCAAGCATAGTTATGGTGGAACTAATCATGATCCTTAGACTAAATCCATGCCCCACTGCCCCACTACAACTGGTAATAAACCAATCGGTGCCGGAGCTACCATATCACTAGGAAGGAACGCACGGGAACTGACTAACACTAATGTAAACAAAAAGATGGCAAAGATAATAAACGGTGCGACATATTGGCGAAAAAATGATGGCATCTCCTAAGCTCCCCGTAAGAATAAGTGAAAATTGAGCAAAACCAAAAATATCAACCCAAGACATCAACGCGAGATGTCAGCCTAAAAAACAGAATACAAGCAGGAAAAATCCCATCGCGAAAAAATCGTTAAATCATCAGAATAATGCGGATTACAGATTTATGTGTATGCCAATCATGGGACAATTAGCTAGAGATGCTCGAGGAGCTTACCACTCCACTTCCCGCTCCATTTGCGTTTCGTAAGGCGAAGAAAAATTTGAGGAATCGTACAAAAATCTGACGGTTTCTTCTTCCAAACGATGAATATTATGGGCTTCAAGGGCGTTACTAGTGCGTAATGACGCTAGATAGCCATCCAAAAAGATCCGCATCTCATCGGTGGAGCGATAACCACGATCCCACATTTCCATCAACGAATCAGTGAGCTTTTGGTAATGACGAATGGTTAAAGTGTCTTGAAGCATGATGTACGCCGTCCATAATTCACTAACATTTACCAATTAAGTAGTGGTTTAACTAGTAATTAACACATATTTGCCGTAGGCTAGTGCAACTATTAAACCCTAGGGAACTAGAATTAACTGAAGGGGCAATTTGTTTTATAGCAAGCAATTTATCGCTTAAACAGTACCTTAGGAGGCATTTATTGATGTTTCCTCAGTTAATCCTTTGATGCAATGGACAAAATTACGCTTTTGTCTAGGATGCCCATTTTAACCCTGAGATTTGATCTGATTTATAAAATTAATTAAATCTAAATTCGTTAAATTTAAAATAATTAAGTTGTATAAATTTTCTGTTGTGACCTCTGAAGTTCTCGCTGAAAGATACCAAGCATATGGCATAGGTAGTCATGGCATAAACAGGATTAAAGTGTTGGCGGACTTAAATAAATACATCCTAAGTCACTCATCAGAAAGTTAATGATGGTCTAGATTTAAGGTTTAATGACATATTTGTTAAATTTATCAGCAAATATGCCATTAAATGCTATTAAATCTTTTGGTAACCACCCTAGATTTATTGCAAAATGTTTCAAAGAGCATTGGTGAGTTCTTTAAGTATATGTACTTAATCCCACAAAGGTTTAAATTTTGCAACCCTACTTTGCGATTGATATTTGTGTTTGTATTTTACCGCAGAAGTACATTTGCTCAATGGCTATGGTCATTGGTGCAAAGCAACTTAATAGTTACTGCATAAGTTTAGAGACTAATGCAGATGGCTAAAAGTTGCTCTGACAATTGGCTTAACCTGGTTTGGTTGATCAGCAAATTGGGGGGTATTTGATCCCACAGAATCTAGAACAATAAAAATGAGATATTGGTGTGGTTCATGGGGGCAATTGGCTAGCTAATCTCAGACAAATATTAGTGATTAAATCTTGATGGGGCGGGCATCTTGTCTGCTGATTAGGTGCATGATTGAAATGCTATGCGTTGTAAATACAAATCCTCTGTTCCCAGTGAATTACCAATGAATACTTAGCAGAAAGGTTAAAATGAAATACCTAATCTAATTAACCAATCAAGCCTATGAAACCATCTCGCATTCTGGATCTATTGCGCCACGGACAACCCAACACTGCTGCTTTAATTCAGGGGTGGGTGCGCACCAAGCGGGAAGCCAAAGGAGTTTCGTTTATTGAAGTCAATGATGGTTCGGCTTTGCAGGGATTACAGGTGGTTTTACCGGATACATTTCCTGACTATGATCAAGTACGCAAACAACTGACCACCGGCGCATCGGTTCGCGTTACTGGTAATCTTGTGGCTTCTCAAGGGAAAGGACAAACCATTGAATTAGTTGCCGATACCATGACGATCTTTGGCAATGCCGATCCTGAAACCTATCCGCTGCAAAAGAAACGCCACAGCCTCGAATTTTTGCGCACTATCGCTCATCTGCGTCCCCGCACTAATACCTTTGGTGCAGTGTTGCGGGTGCGTAATGCCTGCGCCCATGCGATTCATGAGTTCTTCCAGAATCGCGGTTTTATGTGGGTTCATGCTCCTATTATCACCGCCAGTGATTGCGAAGGAGCGGGGGAAATGTTTGCTGTGACTACCTTAGACTTAGGGAAACTAGCGCAATCGGCTAAACCCATAGACTTTAGCCAAGACTTCTTCGGTAAACCGGCTTTTTTAACCGTCAGCGGTCAACTAGAAGCGGAAGTCATGGCTACGGCATTCAGCAATGTGTATACTTTTGGTCCGACATTCCGCGCCGAAAATTCCAATACTTCCCGTCATTTGGCAGAATTTTGGATGATTGAACCAGAAATGGCATTCTGTGACTTAGAAGGTGATGCTGAACTAGCAGAGGAATTTTTGAAATATGTCTTCCAAACGGTTTTAGAGAAACTGCCAGAAGATATGGCATTTTTCGAGAAGCATATTAATGATCAAGTGATGGTGAATGCCCGTAAAATCATTGATGAACCCTTTGCCCGAATTAGTTATACCGAAGCAATTGAAATTCTAGAAAAAGCCATCAGCAGCGGTCAGAAAACTTTTGCCTATCCGGTATCGTGGGGTGTAGACTTACAATCAGAGCACGAGCGTTTTTTAGCAGAAGAGTACTTCCAAAAGCCGGTGATTGTGATGGATTATCCTGTGGGAATTAAAGCTTTCTATATGCGCTTGAAAGATGGAGATAGTCCAGAGCGGCAAACCGTCAGGGCTATGGATATTCTCGCCCCTGGGGTTGGCGAAATTATCGGCGGTTCCCAACGAGAAGAAAGGCTTGAGGTTTTGGAATCTCGAATTCGCGCTATGGGACTTAATCCCGAAGATTACTGGTGGTATTTGGATTTACGTCGTTATGGAACTGTGCCCCATGCGGGTTTTGGTCTAGGTTTTGAGCGTTTGGTGCAGTTCATGACTGGCATGGGTAATATTCGCGATGTGATTCCGTTCCCGCGCTTCCCTCAAAATGCTGAATTTTAATCATGTTGGTTAAATCACATTAAGTTTTTCCGAGTAAATCCTTAAATATTAGATGGTTCAGATAGTATGTTTGGGAGCATTTTATTTGCGTGCTCATAATAAATGCTTGGTTCTCAAATCAGATGTTCCCAATCAGGAGATGTTTTATGTCTAATTGGCGTAAAGACCTAAAATTGAGGCAGTCTTTGACTAGTTTAATCATCAGTCTCTCCACTAGTTTGATGGTGAGTCTGCTGATTTTGCTGTTTTTCTATACCCATCAACCGGCGGAGTCCCAAGTTCAATCGGCATTACTCTCGCAAATGGCAGGGACTTGGAAAATAGAAAGTGTGGCTGGTTCTCCTCCTACTACGGTAGTGATTTCCCCCGAAGGTAACTTCATTGTGGTTAATCCAATGAATCCTAAAGAAGCTTTAGAACTGATGAAAATCAGGAAAATGTCTGACAGCACTAATCTTCCCGAAGGTGTCACTTTGCAAACTATACCAATGCAGATATCACACCAAGCCCATAAAGCAAAGCAAAGTGAAGCCAGAACCTATGTTAGTACCATGAACAGAGGTCAACAGGCGTACTTTTTGGAAAATAAGACATGGGGCAAAAACATTGATGCTCTTGGCATTGGGATCAATTCTGAAACAGCAGACTATCGCTATAGCACCAAAGCAGTGCCATCAATTCAAACCCTTGATAGTACAGTTCTTGAATCGCTCAAAATTAAATCTTATCCCGGTATTGCGGTGCAAACTGGCATTGCGAAACAAGAAAAACTCAAAAGTTATATGGGAGTGGTTTATCTCAAGCTATGGGACGATAAAACTGATCTAACAACTATGTCTATATTATGTCAGTCTAAAGAACCTACTATGAAGGAACCTGATTTGCCTAAGTTTGATGGAAAAACAATGCAATGTCCTAATGGCTACGAAAACGTCAATCATTGGTAATTACAGGCGTTTTCGATTTGATAGAAAGCAGAATCTGGGTGAGGCTCGCATCCTGTTTGCCAATCATCTGACCTATGAAGATCCCATGCTCTCTCTTACTCATTAAATCTTTTTCGTGATGGATTCACCCACCATTACCGTATGATAAAGCGATTGCATATCTGACTCAGGATAATCAATCCGTTGGTGTGCCCCTCGGCTCTCAGTCCGAAATATAGCCGAACACAACAGCACATAAGCCACATCCAAAAGATTGCGCGTTTCTACCCATAAACGATGGGGCATTTCCTCAGCCGCAACAGTCAGCCGATAATCACGCACTTCCGCCAAAGCCGCTGCTAGCTCTGCCCCATCACGACTAATCCCCGCCTGTCGCCACATTAGCTGCTGTAATTGCTCTTTGATTCTAGATAATTCATCGGTGATTTCTAATTGGATTGCGGTATCATTTTGGGCTAAAGGGAATTGACTCAAATATTGCCGCTGCATGGCGAAGTTAGCCTGTTCCATTTCATTAATCACGACCAAATCAGCATAATCCCGCTCAATCGCAGCGGCTAACCGTTCCCCAAACACAAAACACTCTAATAAAGAATTACTTGCCAAACGATTTGCCCCATGCACCCCAGTGCTAGCAGTTTCCCCCACTGCATATAAACCTTTGAGACTGGTTGCCCCCCAAGTATCTGTGGTGACTCCACCCATACAATAATGAGCCGCTGGAGTCACAGGAATCCGCTGGGTAAATAAATCAATTTGCCACTGTTGACACAATTTAATGATATTAGGGAACCGATAACTAATTCTTTCCGGCGCAATGGGCGATAAATCTAACCATGCCGTACTTTCCCCAGTTTCCTGCAAATGACGAAATACCGCCCGACTCACCACATCCCTAGGGGCGAGTTCCCCTTGGGGATGATAGCGAAATACAAACCGCTCCCCTTTACCATCCACTAAATAGGCTCCTTCTCCTCTTACTGCCTCACTGATCAGGAACCTTGGTGCACCCGTCACTGCCAAAGCCGTGGGATGAAATTGCACAAACTCTATATCACGGATCTGCGCCCCCGCCCGCCATGCCATTGCCACCCCATCCCCAGTACTAGCGGGAGGATTAGTGTTTTGAGCAAACACCTGCGCCCCGCCGCCCGTCGCTAAAACCACCGCCGCCGCCTCCATAATTACCCATTCCCCCGCTGGGTTGAGGCAATAAACCCCACGGCAACGCTCCCCCACCATGCATAAATCTAGGGCCAACCACCCCGCTAAAATTTCTATATTGCCAACAGTTTTGCTTTGGTGCATTACCTGACGGGCCAAAGTGGTGACCAGTGCTCGCCCCGTCGCATCGGCTGCGTGTAAAACTCGACGATGGGAATGGGCCGCCTCTAAAGTCATCGCCAAGGACTGATCCCCGTGACGATCAAACTCTACCCCCAACTCAATTAACCGCTGAATACACTCTGGAGCATGGTTCACTAAGACTGCCACCGCCGCCGGATCACATAAACCCGCCCCCGCTTTGAGGGTATCTGCCTCATGAAAAGTTACTGAATCTTGGCGATCCATCACCGCCGCGATACCCCCTTGGGCCCAATCACTCGCCGAAATAGCCAAATTATCTTTAGTTAGCAAGGCCACTCGCAAACCCTGACCCCCTTGAGCCGTAATTTCTGACAAAGAAAGGGCAGTGTATAAACCCGCTGCCCCGCCACCAATTACAACGACATCAAATTGCATTATCAATCTAAACTACATTATTTATATTATTTATATTTTCTTGATCAACCAAACAGAAAGTGCTGATCTAACCCATGAATTTAGACCATTTGAACTAGGAATGGTGGCTAAGATTTTATCCTAGTAAATCTAGTAAATAATCTAGTAAATAAATCAAACTAGAAATTAAAAAATTAAACTAGTCAGCCAAACTCAACCACCATTATTAGCTAAATATTTCCTAGGGATTAATCTAGAAAATCAGTCTACAGACGGTATAGAGAGTTGTTGATCCGCTCGCGATTCATCGATTCATCAGGCTTTTTCAAAGTGAATTTGTCCGCATTATTACGAATTAAATCCTTTTGCTTTTCTGACAAACCAGCAATATTCAAAACATCATCTAAAGAAGAGTATGGGGCATTGTCGATAATGATGCGGCCTAGGGTCGGATACATCCCACGCACTTGGCGAAATGCGTTAATGTTCGAGTTATTTAAGTCGATCTTGCTGAGGTCTTGCTTGATAAAACTAGTATCAGGTAAGTTATCAGCAAAAGCGGGACTGGCTGCCCCAAAAGTGCCTAAAAAGCTAGTTGTCAAAACGATGGCGATCGCTATCACGCAAATTAATTTCTTGGAGAAACTGCGTAAGATGGCTGTCATGGGCAAAACTCTCAATAATAACAAGTGTATTTATTCCCTTTTGAGATTAGCAGAAAAGGGTCTAAACACAGCCTGAGTGCTACCAATGTTTACAAATTGTGTAGATATATTGCTTTTGGTGTTTTGGTGCTATGAGTCCTAAGATTTGGCTGAGGGTAAATCCTAGACTGGCACAGCCACAGGTACTTCTAACCCAAGGGACTCAATCACTAATTCAGCCAAATCATTAATGAATACCGGATGACTGTTCAATGCGGGCACACGGACAAAGTTTTCAATACCGGCTGATTCTGCCACTTCGCGATATTCCATGTCAATTTCTTGCAAAGTCTCGATATGTTCCGAGACAAAACTAATCGGAATCACCAAAAGGGTATGGATTTGGCGCTTACCCAACTGCTCGATCGCTTCTTCGGTATAAGGTTTGAGCCATTCCACGGGGCCCACACGACTCTGATAGGCCAAGGTGTGGGGATTATAACGATGGTAAGTACGGCGCAAAGCTTGCATGATGCTATCGACACAGTTTTCCATCTCGATCTGATAAGGATCGCCGTACTTGGTCACATACTTAACTGGCACACCGTGGGCACTAAAGAAAATATGGGCGCTGTCAGGATCTTCTAGCTGGCTGAGTTTTTCTTCCATCAAATCGATCATGGCGCGAATGTACCCTGGGCGGTGATGCCATGACTGAATATCAACCCGCTCAATTTTTTGCAGCGTCGCATCCTTAGCCCATAGTTCATCCAATTGCTTCAAACTAGAACCACTGGTACTGATCGAATATTGCGGATACAGGGGGATCACCACCAAGCGCTCGATGCCATCAGCTTTAATTTGGGCTAAAGCTTCGTCAGTGTAAGGATGCCAGTAACGCATTCCCAGATAGACCTTGGCATCAATCCCACGCTTGGCTAGGGTCACACTAATTTGTTCGCCTTGGTCTTCGGTAATCCGCCGCAGGGGAGAGCCGCCGCCAATCGCCGCATAATTTTCTTGGGTGACTGGGGCACGAGAAGCCGCAATCAACGAAGCTAAAGGCTTTTGCAAAAACGGTAAGGGCAACCGAATAATTTCTGGATCGGCAAACAAGTTATACAGAAAAAGATAGACATCAGCTAACTTCTCTGGTCCTCCCAAGTTAAGCAGTAATACACCAACACGACCAGCCATACAATTTTCCTATCAGATTTCTAGGTTTAAACTTGTTATATAAAAAAGACACAAAAATAAGTTGCTAATAGATCACAAATCACAAACTAAGTTATCAATGCCAATGGAGCCATGCCAATGAAGCCATGAATTTATAGGTGTCAATGATCGCTATCCATGATGCGCTGGGGCACAAATTATTAGCTTTGCTAAATCAACTCTAAGTAAGTAAATTTAAGGGTTCTAAATTTATTAATTTTAATTGAGTAATTTAATTGAGTAATTTAAATTTAAATTCAGTGATTTTGAATTGATTTAAAATTGGGAGATGCTAAATTTGAGCCAACATTTGCTCTCACGAACAATGGAGTTAATCCTAAATTTATATTAGTTAATTTATATAATAAATGCGCACCAACACCAAGAGAATATTGATTCAAGTAAGTATTTCTACTTAATGAGAAATATTCTCAAAAGCCTGTTAATGACGAATAGCTTAACTTATGTTTACACTAGTCAAGCGAGACGCTTTGCATTTGTTTACATTGTCGTTATTAGATTATAGCGGCTCTGGTTATGGCATTTGGTGTTGGGAGTAATAATTTGCGGATCATAGTGGCTCGGTGGGGATGGGTTGGCGATGGTTTACTCGGTCTTGAGCCAAGGTAAAAATCGGGGTGGGAAGAGATGGGGAGCAAGAAAGTTAAAGAAACAATTAAAAAATGCCAAAGCTCTAGATCACTCAGAGCGTTACTAAGTTAAGTTGATGCTAAATGCTTGGTAATTAACGCGCCATGCATTTTTAGCTATGTAACCATGTTGACCACTATCAAAATATTGCGTTAGGTCGCAGGAAAAAGCAAAACCATGAGAAATCACTCATCATCCCCCTCTGAAATGCAGAGAGTCTGGCGACAAGCAAGACTCATTTGCGGTACTGTGGCTTTATTTATTGCGGTATTTTGGGGTGTATTATTTGCCCACGGCTGGTTTCAGGTAGATGCGGTTAGGGCTAATCCTCCTAGCTATGTTGTGTCACAAAATCAGAGCAATACGCCGCAGATCGTCGCCCAACAGGATGACAGTACTAATGAGCAAAGGCTCAGTCCCGAAGAAGCAGAGGCCAAGTTAAAAGCAGTATTGCCCATTGTTTTAGGGGCCTCTTTATTTGCTTATGCTTTTTGCAGCTTTGCCTTAATGAAAATTGCTGACAAGACTGGAGTGCCTAACTCTTGGCTGGCATGGATTCCCGTCGCCAGTTTATGGGTGATGTGTCGTGCCGCCGGGAAGCCGGGCTGGTGGTTAATCCTGTTTTTTGTGCCGATAGTAAATGTTGTTATTACCTTCTTGATCATCTTTGGGATGCCTGTCCAGTTGGGAAAAACCAGTTTATTGGGGCTGCTAGTCTTTGTGCCCGTTATCGGTATATTTCTGTATTATGGCATCCTCGCCTTTACCTAAAAGTTTGCAGCAGCTAGCTTGAAAAGCCGTTACTCGTCCTAAGCGAGATCCCATAGCGGTAACTTCAAAATTAAATCCCCTGAAAAGCAAAGAAGCAGATCCTTAATTTAGAGTCTGCTTCTTTGCTTTAGTTAGTTTTATTGTTAAATAGCGGGGAGCGGATTTGAACCACTGACCTTCGGGTTATGAGCCCGACGAGCTACCAGGCTGCTCTACCCCGCGTTAGAGGGTGCTTCAGTTAGTCAATTAACTTCAAGCTAGACAAATATAACACAACCCGCAAATAATGCAAGGGGTTGGGCAAAATATTTTTTGGTGAATTTTTTCTGGTGCATATCTGGGGGTGAATATGGGGTGTTGTTTGATGTGGCTGGTTGGAGCTAGTGAGGTTTAGCCGTGTCTGTACCAAAGAAAATTTCGCCGCTGAGTTGCTGCTGGTCATCTTGATGGGTCAGACTAAAGCCAATGGTGGTCACGGCATCTGTGAGTACATCTGGCAATTGCCAAGACTGATTAAACCAAGTTTTACTGAGATATTTTTCTAGATCCTTGACATCAACATTTTTACCAAAATAAAAATAGGTTTGGGGTGTGTGATATTGATGTGCGACAAAATTCGTAAATGAGGGCTGTTGGAAGAGGTTGCGCTGTCCTTGGATCGCGGCTTGTAATATTGGTAAAGAATTAGAGAAATAAACTAATTCCTCGGTTTGGGTATGTACGGCCACGACATTGCCTGCCACCATTGAGCCAGAGGTATCGGGATTAGATGAGGCTTGCAGGCGGTTAAATTGCGTCCAGAGGGTGAGGGGATGTCCGGCAAAATCGACAGTACCCACGGTGAGTTTTGCGGCTTGGCGGGCGGCTTGATCGAGGGATTCGAGGGTAGGGGAAGCGGCAGGGGTTTTCTCGGCAATTAAAAGCCAATCACCAGTAGCTAGGGGACGGGAATTTTGCTTGGTCGGGTTTTTAGTGTCGGGATCTGAGTTGGGGGGAAATATAGCTAAACCATAGCCTTTGGTTACCCATGCCAAACTAGATTTATCTATAGGTAAAACCCAGTTTTGGGTTAGAGGCTCTAGGGTTTGGCTAAAGATTTTTTGCAGTGGGGCGTATGTATTGCTGGCGGTGCTGAGGGTATTGAGGGCTTGGGCTAAGTTATGACCAATCCACAGATTGCTATGGTTGGGGATAGCGGCTAGTTTGGTGGCAAAGTCATTGGCGTTGAAGTTTTGCTCTGACTCAGTTTCACTGTTGGGGTTGACATTTTCAAGGCTGACATCTTGAAGTAGGTTCGGCGCTAGGGGGGTGGCACTGTTATCTTGAGCTAGGGTGGTCACGGCGTGTAAACCTTGGCTATCCCAATGGAATCGTAAACCTAAGCCACCGTTAGGTAAGGGATCTAAGCTTTTATTAGTTTTATTTTTAGGTTTATTTTTTCTGAGTCCATCACGCCAAGTAGTCACTTCATCAAGGCTGACAAAGGCAGTGACAAGGCTCGGTTCAGTTAACTTTTGATTGGCTTTTTGATAAATATCCCAACTGGTTAACCCTAGGGATGGCACTTGTAAAGTCTGAATGGCATTACGCAGAACTGCGGGATCGTTGGCAAATAGCACATAGCCGCCAATTAATGTGCTAGCCAGGGATTTGCCTAATGCTGAGGTGTTATTAGCGGTGTTTTTGACGTAGGTGAGGGGAATGCCTTGGGATTGCCCAAAGGCTAAATCTACGCCGCCCATGGCCAATCTTTGCCAAAAGTTATTCACACTGGCTTTGGCTTGCTCAATATCATTGCTTTGCATCGCTAACAGATAACCCGGCTGCCAACCATTAGCAGGATTTTGATCGAGGTCGCTGTTAGTGACGGCAAGGGTAATTTCTTCGCCGATCCAAGGTTGCACATCGGCGGCATAGTCTAAAAGCCAGTGATTGGTGAGATAGGCTTGGGAGTCGGCCCAGAGTTGGGCAATGGCTTGGCGCTGGGGACGATCCACTAAACCGGCGGTGCCTTGAAATAAATTATCAGGGTGAGCCTGGGCCGAGATCACTAAAGGAGCGCGACGGGGCAAAAATTGAATCGCCGCTGGGGTTGTGGCCACCGGTTGCAAGACATTATTGGGTTGGCGGTAACTTGGGGCTGGATCTAGGGCGAATAGCTGACCCACAGACGTTACGCTGAGCCAGAACAAAAATATCGTAACAAATCCGACCACAATCCAACCAGAACTCAAACCAGATTTTGCTTTCATGGTTCACCTAACGCAGCACTCAGACATCGCACAGTAGTCTACCTGAAACTGCGGCAGTCGATAGCAAATAAGTAAAAAATACTGTACAGGAAAAGTCTCATTCTTTAAATTCCTCAAATAACAAAACGACTTAACTCAAGACTCCCCCCCTGAAGTAAATGCTATTTGCGACCTCAGGTGGAATATTGAGGAATTTCATCGTGAACTCAAACAATTGACTGGTATTCAGTCTTGTCAATGCCGCAAGTCTAGAATTCAGCGTAATCATATTGCCTGTGCCATGTTGGTTTGGCATCATCTTAAACGTTTAGCTTTTCAATCTGGTAACACTATCTACCAACTTAAATCTGGGCTTTTGTCTGATTATTTAAAATCTCAACTTAAGCATCTTTCTATCCCTATGGTTCTTGCGTAAGTCCTATAATAAATCACCGGTATAATTCAGGCTAGGAAGTTAACATCAAGTCAACTTGGTTCAATTAACTAAAAAATTACTTCTAGGAGATGTCTCATGGAATTTGATGCCCAAACTACAAAATATAGTGCTAGTAATGCCTATTTAGCTGCTTTGTGTGCCCAACTAGCCTATAAAAATGAAGGTGAGATTAAAGACGAGATTAAAAAGCAAATTCCTAACTGGGAATTGAATGAGAACAACTTTCATTTTTTTGATCGTGTAGAAACCCAAGGATTTATCATGGGCAACGATGAGATGATTGTCCTTGCTTTCCGTGGCACTGAGCCGAGTAAAATTCAGGATTGGCTAACCGATTTGCAATTTATGCAATGCAAAGGACCATCAGGGGTTAATGTGCATAGCGGATTTTATGAAGGATTACTAGTGGTTTGGGAAGCGGTAAAAGACAAAATCACTGAATTGCGCCAACAAGAACAGTCTATTCTGCTTACAGGGCATAGTTTGGGAGCAGCTTTAGCCACCTTGGCCACCGCTCAACTCAAAGAAGACATGGACATCATTGCCAATGGTTTGTATACTTTTGGTTCCCCTAGAGTGGGAGGGAAAGATTTTCGAGAATATTTCAACAATTCCTTTGCGGATCGAGCGTTTCGGTTGGTCAATAATAATGATGCGGTGACTAGATTTCCACCCCGAATCAACGGCTATGCCCATACCGGTCAATTTCTCTATTTTGATACCGACGGTGATTTACATCAAGAGATTAGCTTTTGGGATGAATTTAAAGAAAGTGTCAAGGGAATTGCGGAAGATGTGGGTAAAATTGGTTTAGACATGATCAAAGATCATGATATGGAGAAATATAAAAACTATGTGCTGCAAAATTAAGAGTATGTCAGTGAAGTAATTATAGTTATTTAAAATCATTTTGGCACCAATACTGCGGACATTTTTAGAAAATGGAGCAAAAAAGGTATTCATCGTATAAGG